>JAZNYH010000035.1:0-23941 GCA_045594305.1 Eubacteriales bacterium
AAAAATGTGTAAAGATTTTATGAATATATTGGTATCGCCATCAATTTGACGCTATCAATATGCCTTGCCCCAATATACAAGCTTTGTGGTTTTTTTGCCACAGCAGATACACTTGCCCTCCTCATCCTGCTCGCCAAATGGCATGCAACGAGAGGTTACATCTGCAAGCTCTTTAAGCTTGAGCTCGCAATCAAGGTCTCCGCACCAATGAGCTCTTATATAGCCTGACTTTGTCTTTGCGGTATTGATGAAGCTATCAAGCTCTGTTTCTGTATAGGTTCTATTTTCTCTGTTTTTAGAAGCCTTTTCGTAAAGTGCTTTTGTGATATCTGTAAGAAGTGCTGTGATTTCACCTTCAAGATTATCAAGCGAAACAATCTTCTTCTCTCTTGTGTCACGACGAACGAGCACGCACTGGTTTGCCTCGATATCACGAGGACCGATTTCAAGACGAACAGGAACGCCCTTCATCTCGTATTCAGCATATTTCCAGCCTGGTGAGTTGTCGGAAATGTCGATTTTTGCTCTTGCAAATTTATTTACTCTTTCGTACACCTCGGTTGCCTTTTCAACTACGCCCTCCTTGTGTTGAGCACAAGGAATTACTACAACCTGAATAGGTGCTACTGCTGGTGGGAGCACAAGACCATTATCGTCGCCGTGTGTCATAATGATAGCTCCGATTATTCTTGTTGAAACGCCCCATGAGGTTTGGTGACAGTATTTAAGGGTATTATCCTTATCAAGGTACTGAATATCAAATGCCTTAGCAAAGCCGTCGCCAAAGTTATGTGAGGTTCCGCCTTGAAGTGCCTTACCGTCGTGCATAAGAGCCTCTACTGTATAGGTAGCGAGTGCTCCTGCAAACTTCTCTTTATCGGTCTTTCTTCCCTTCAATACAGGGATTCCAAGGTCCTGCTCAAAGAAATCTGCATAAACGCCGAGCATTTGAAGGGTTTCCTTCTCTGCGTCCTCAGCGGTTGCGTGCATTGTGTGTCCCTCTTGCCACAAGAACTCTCTGCTACGAAGGAATGGACGGGTGGTTTTTTCCCATCTTACAACGCTACACCATTGGTTATAAAGCTTTGGAAGGTCTCTATACGATTTGATTATGTTCGCATAATGCTCGCAAAAAAGAGTTTCTGAGGTTGGGCGAACGCAAAGACGCTCTGCAAGCCTCTCGCTTCCACCATGAGTTACCCATGCAACCTCGGGAGCAAAGCCCTCTACATGGTCCTTTTCCTTATTGAGAAGGCTCTCGGGAATAAACATTGGCATATAGATATTTTCTACGCCTGTCGCTTTAAAGCGAGCGTCCATAAGCTTTTGAATGTTTTCCCAAATTGCGTATCCGTAAGGACGGATTATCATACAGCCCTTAACACTGGAATAGTCGATAAGATCTGCCTTCTTTACTATGTCTGTGTACCATTGAGCAAAGTCTACATCCATAGATGTAATCTGCTCAACCATTTTCTTGTCGTTTGCCATTTTGTGTTTAACCTCTTTTTGCTATGTTATTCTTTATCCTCTTTTGAGGTGTCGGTGTTTTCCTCTTCCTCGGAGCTGTCACCGCTTGCTTTTTTCTTCATATATAGAACTACCACTATCGAGCCAATCGAAATTGCCACAGCTACGAAGCAAAGTGACACGCCGACCACGATAGCTGTTGTGTTATCATCTTCATCATCGGTGGTAGGTGCTGGTGGCTCGTTTGTTTCAGGGGTGCTCTCTTCCTTTGGAGCGTCCACATAAGTTGGAACCTTGTCCACAACCGGATAGCCCTCAAACATTGAGCTAACCTCAGTATTTGAGTAAACCTCAAGCTCCAAAACATTTGGAATTGTGCTTGATGATCTTATAAACTCTATGCTTATATCATCAGTTGTAACGCCCTCTGGAAATTCATAAATTGTTGCATATCTTGTTTGAATACCCTCGATCATTTTATCGGGGTTATATGCGTCACCTGTTGCGATAATTTGACTAACGCCATTAACCTTTGCAACTATATTAAATCTTGTAACGCCATATCCAATAACCTCAGGATTCGAGCAATATACAACAACCTTATTTATAGTATATGCTTTGTCAAGCTTAACTCCACAGGTTACAGGAACTGTAAGGCTTCCTGGGAACCAAACGGGAGAATCGCTTTGGAATTTACCATCATTTATGTATGCTGGATCAGAATATGGGAGAATATTCGCACTTGCATATGCTGTGCCAAGGATTGCAAGATTACCCTTTGCACTTGAACCCATTTGGAATGCGGTGAATCTTTGTTCAAGGTAGTAGGTCCTCTCGCCTGTTATATTCACGCCAAATTCGTGAACTGCTGGTGCACTTGAAAGTGCTTGTGGGAACACAAGTCTTACTTGATTTGTTTTTACAGGAGTTGCAATTGGGTATGAGGTTAGGTAGTTACCCTCTGTCTCGTTATAGGAGTTACCCTCTGCAACAGTAACCCACGCTCCGCCAACAAACGCCTCGACCTTAAAGGGGTAATTTACGGGGGTTGCACCAAATACAAGCTCGCCAAAGTTTAGGTCTACTCTGTCTATTGTGTATTCCTTTTCAAGAAGGAGAGTAAGGGATTGTCCTGCTTCAAGAGAGCCTGGACGCCAAGCGGTTTTATCCTTGCCGTCAATAGCTCTATAAGGATAGTACAGGCTTTGTGAGCTTGTTGCGTATGGGATTGAGTTATATGCTGCGTTTGTAGATATAACTGCTCCATCGGGAAGGTCAACATCAGGTGTTATTCCAAGCTTACCTACAAGCTCAACCTCATAGATGTATGGGAATATAAGAACATCTCCACCTGGGTAGCCCTTACCGTAGCCACTTACTGTAATTCTTACATTGTTTGTGGTAACTGGTGTAGGGAGAACATAGTTTAGCTCTGCTCCTATATGATAGTTAGAGGTATCTCTTGCCATAGCGTCCTCGTATGAGGAGTAAAGATAATCAGTCTTATCGCCATCTCCGTCTGCATCAGAGGTATCAAGCTTTATATTTACTGCCTGCGAGTCGCTAAGGGTGGTAATAAGCTCCCATTTTCCCTCAACAAGTGCCTCTATTGTATATGTAACATTTTGACCATATTGAGAGTGAAGTCCTATGGACATTCTAATTTCTGAGATTTCATAGTATTTACGGTCCAAGAACTTAATTCCACAATACTCGCCCTTAAAGCCATTTGAGGTGTCCTGTCCAGGCTGAATTGTAGGATATTTAGGCTCCCAGCCATGCCAGTCATCAAGATAGGTAAGACCATTATTGATGCTGTTAGGCGGTGTCCAGTTACTGTTTTTCATTGTTGAACAATATGCAAGACCATTTAAAGCAACATTTTCAAGTCCATCAGGATATTTTGATGGCTCCTCTTCCTCTGCAAGCACTACCATTGTGAAGCAGGAAAAAAGCATTATTAGCGCAAGGATAGTTGATAGAAACCTTTTCATAAGCTCTCCTTATAAATATGAAAGTTTTATTTCGCCATTTTCAATTGTAATTGCCGCAGCCTCAATTTGAGCCTTACGCTCAAAAATGATTGCGTTTGCAAGTCTGTCCTCAACCTCTGTTTGGATAAATCTGCGCATATTTCTTGCTCCAAACTTTCTACTATATGACTTTTCAGCAATATAGTCGCACACCTCATCGGTGTAGGTGAATTGAATTTCTCTTTCAAGTAGTGCCTCTTTAAGGTCGTTCATCATTATTTTTGCAATTTCCTTAAAGTGGTCAAGCTCAAGAGGACGGAAGGTTATGATTTCATCAATTCTGTTTATAAACTCGGGACGCATAAACTGAGAAAGTGCCTTTTCAGTCTTATCTGCTTCAAGACGCACTTGATCTGCTGCAAAGCCCGCAGAGGATGATGAAAGGTTCGCTCCTGCGTTAGTTGTCATTACAATAACGGTGTTTTCAAAGTTTACTACTCTACCCTGAGAATCGGATATTCTTCCCTCATCAAGTATTTGAAGCAATACATTCAAAACATCGGGGTGAGCCTTCTCAATTTCATCAAGAAGGATAACCGAGTATGGACGGCGTCTTATTTTTTCGGTAAGCTGTCCTGCCTCATCGTAGCCAACATAGCCTGGGGGCGCTCCTATGATTTTTGAAACTGAATGCTTTTCCATAAACTCAGACATATCAAGTCTTATGAGTGCATCGGGAGCACTGAACAACTGATTTGCGAGAGTTTTTACAAGCTCGGTCTTTCCTACGCCAGTCGGTCCTGCAAATACAAAGGACACGGGACGGCGTTGGGTTGAAACTCCTGCACGATTTCTACGGATAGCACGAGAAACGGCATCTACTGCCTCATCCTGACCGATAATTCTTGACCTTATTTTTTGGTCAAGCTCTGCAAGCATAGTAAATTCATCGGCAGAAATGTTAGTTGCAGGTATTCCTGTCCATATTTCAATAACGCTTGCAATATCTGCAACTGTCATCTCGACAGCATCGCATTTTTCATCAAGCTCCTTTTTATCCAAAAGAAGGAGCGAATGCTCTTCCTTTATTTCGGCAAGACGCTTATAATCATTTTCGCTTGTTTCAGAGCCGTTTTCAGCTATCTTGGTGTTAAGAGCCTCTGTCTTTTCTTCAAGAGCACCAAGACGCTCAATAATCTTATGTCTTCTATCGATTTCGGGCGAGTTAAGCACAATATGCGAGCAAGCCTCATCAATTATATCGATTGCCTTATCGGGTAAAAATCTATCGTTTATATACCTTTCACTCATTAGGACAACATTTCTTACGATATCATCGGGGATTTTTACTCCGTGATACTCCTCATAGTAGCCCTTTATGCCCTTTATCATTTCAATACACTCTTCAACAGATGGCTCGTCGACCTTTACAGGCTGGAAGCGTCTTTCAAGAGCTGTATCCTTTTCGATATACTTTCGATATTCGCTCATAGTAGTTGCGCCAATTATCTGTATTTCTCCACGAGAAAGTGCAGGCTTTAAAATGTTTGCTGCATTCATACTGCCCTCAGAGTTTCCTGCTCCTACTATGTTATGAACCTCATCAATGACAAGGATTATGTTTCCTGCTTCCTTTACTTCCTTTATAAGACCATTTATTCTGCTTTCAAATTGTCCTCTAAATTGAGTTCCTGCAACAAGTGCAGTAAGGTCAACAAGATATATTTCGTGATTTAATAGCTTATGTGGAACATTTCCATCTACTATTCTTTGAGCCAATGCCTCTGCAATAGCAGTTTTACCAACTCCTGGCTCGCCTATAAGACATGGATTGTTCTTTTGACGACGGCTGAGAATTTGGATTACACGCTCTATTTCTCTTTCTCTGCCTATGATTTTGTCAAGCTTGCCATTCAAAGCGTCCTGAGTAAGGTTGTTACAGAAGGTTGTAAGGTGCTTTCGCTCTGGCTTTTTGCCTGGATTGTCCTTACCCTTCTTTTCTTTGCCATCCTCGTCCTCGGCATCCCTTTCATCCTTGGTTGATGAGGATTTGCTCATTTCTCTTATTAGCTTTGAAAAGTCTATTGTTGGATAGTCGCCATCAAAGTTCTCTCCAATAGTCTCCTCGACAAATCTTTCCATTTCTGCAAGCTCTTGATCACCAAGATTAAATTGGCGTGCAATCATTTTAGGATCGATAAGTCCAAGCTCCTTTGCACAATCAATGCAAAATCCGTCTGTCATCTCTTTTTTGTTTTCTATTTTCTTTACAAAGACCATTGCCGGTCTTTTATTGCATCTTGAACATAATTTCATCTAACTAAAACCTCTTATGCTGATATTCCCGGTATCATACCTAATATATTAAAGTCCGCAAGAGTTCCGAGAATTATTGAATCCATTATTATCGCCTCTCCAACTACATTTGGCACGATGTTTGATATCATTGTAAAAACAAAGCCTACTACAAGAGCAAAGGCAATTGACCAAAATAAGCCAACCACTGCTCCAAGGAGCTTGTTTACAACATTCAACACAGCGAGCCTTGTAACTGCGTCAAGAAGCGTTGTGATAAGTGACAATAGTATTAGTGCCACTATAAAAATAGCAAGCAATGCAATACCAAGGGATAACCCCCAGCACATAGCAGAGCCTATTTCGGTGGAAAGCTCTGTTAGTCCTGCCTCATCAAGCTGAGATATACCCATCATCTTATCGTGAAAGCCATTCTCTACATTCAGCCCAAAGAACGCCAATCCCTTAGTGTAAACTATTGGACACGAGGTGTAAAGAGAAACAAGATCAAATGATGGCTCAGCACCGGACGCTGATGCAGAAAGTGACGCATATGCCCAGCTTGTTATTGGAGCTGTAAGGAGCTTCACAAAAAGCTTTGCCACAGGAACTCTGAAAACGAACGCCAAAACGCCCGCTATGATTGGCTTAAATGATCCGAGAATGGATTTTATAAAGCCCAAGCGAGTATGTCTTACTATAATTATCAATGCTACAAGAGCAATTGCTCCGTCAATTATAAGGCTTATCATTTGACCTCTCCTTTCACATAATATGCAGGCGACTAATACGCACCTATACATAGTATATTATATATTTAAACTGAGCGATTGTCAATAGTATGCTCAAAATATTCGATTAATAAAACAAAAGATTTTCGCCAAGCTGACGAAAATCCTTGTGTTTTTTTAATTTTAGCCACCAATTACAAATCCAGCAATGATTTGCCAAATATTGTGTGTGTGGAAGAAATTCAAGAATATTGAATCTGTTATAAGCTCTGATGCAAATATCGTAGCATTGTAGCCTGCTCCAAAGTTGATTATCCAAATCAATGCTGTCGCTATCAAAAGGGTGATTGCAGCTGAGAACACTGCTCCAATAAGAGCACCGAGAACAATGTTTACAAATTTAATTATTGGAAGCTTGCCTGCTTTGTTTAGAAGTGCTCCAAGAATTGCAAGAATGATTTCAACAGCTACGAAAATAATGATTACTGCAAGAACTGTTGAGATTACAGATGCTAAAAGTGAACCAAGGCTTGTAGAAAGCTGATCCACAACCTCTATTGGTGCACTCTCTCCACTGTAAAAATAGCGTTGAATTGTTGCCTCATCTACGCCTGAGCGAAGGAGCATATTTGCAAACCACGATGGGATTCCGTCAAACAATGTATAAAGCTGATAGAGTCCTTCCCCATCATGGGTTGAGAGAAATGCGTTGCTTATCCATCCCGTGGACATATTTAAGAAAAACTTTTCATTAAGAAGTGATGCCAAGGGGGCGTTGAATATGTATGCTAAAAATACCGCAAGTATCGTCTTAGCAAACGCCATAAACGATCTTATAAATCCCTTTGCGGCATTTCTAATTATAATTATCAAACAAACTAACGCAATGATTATGTCGATAATTAAGCTGATCATTAAAATTGCCAACCTTTCAAATGTATGCTGAGTTTAAATGTGTATAATACGAGCATTTGTTGCTCGTCCTAATCTATTGTATCACCTTTTTCGGCATTTGTCAATAGTCAGTAGTGATTTTTCTATAAAATAATCCTATTTTGAATAATAAACTTTCTTTAAGTATAGCCCATCAGGCTTAGCAGTTGGTCCTGCATTTTTTCTATCCCTCAGACTTATTATCCAAGGAATGGTGGATTCGTTAATTTTGCCCTTCTCTACCGCAAGCAGGGTTCCCACCATAATTCTTACCATATTATATAAAAAGCCATCTGCAACAACATGAAATTCTAAAATATCACCTTTTTTTGTGAGGTAGCTTTTATACACAGTTCTTGTGGTATCCTCTATTTTTGAGCCCGTAGACATAAATGCGTCAAAGCGATGCGTTCCAACAAATGAAGCCGATGCGATTTGCATTTTTTCAAAAGCCTCATCACTTATTTCTTTGCCATATTCGAGCACTCTCCCCGCCAAAAACGGATCTCTTACAGGATTTGTTCTTATCCTATAAACATACTCCTTTTTGACAACATTGTACCTTGGATGAAAGCCCTCGGGCACTTCCTTGGCTGACAAAACACAAATATCCTCTGGCAAAGCCGAGTTTATTGCAATCGGTATTTTATCAATTGGAACGGTTATAGTATCCTGCTGATTTTTTGGCTCTACTGTTGCACAAAAGCCAAGAGCGTGAACGCCACTATCTGTACGACTACATCCTGTAACATTACAATCAAAGCCAAAGGCTTTTTTTGTTGCTCTATTGAGCATAAGAGCGATTGTCGGCTTGCTTCCTTGAAGCTGATAGCCCATATAATTCGTTCCTACATATGAAATTGTGAGAAGAATTTTCATAGCTCTCCTTTCAAAAATCAGTTCTTATTAAATCGAATAGCCACCTATATAATTCACTGCGATATTCAAGGCGATAGTTCCTGCCATTGTCGCACATGCAAGCAAAAGCCCAACATAGTCTCTTGCCTTCATTTTTAGCTTTTTCATTCTTGTTCTTCCACTTCCGCCATGATAGCATCTACACTCCATAGCGATAGCAAGCTCCTCTGCTCTTCTAAACGAGGAGATAAATAGCGGAATTATAATTGGGATAAGAGCCTTTGCTCTTTTGATAAGACCACCACTTGAAAAGTCTGCTCCCCTTGCCTTTTGAGCGTCCATTATTTTACCTGTTTCCTCGACAAGGGTAGGGATAAATCTAAGTGCAATTGTCATCATCATAGCAAACTCGTGAACCGGGAGCTTGATTTTTTTGAGAGGTGACAAGGCACTTTCAAGTCCGTCTGTTAGCTCAATTGGAGTTGTGGTGTATGAGAAAAGCACGCTTGTTTCGACAAGTAGAATAATTATTCTAAGAGCCAATATTCCTGCATTTATTATGCCCTCTTTATAAACTCTTATAGTCCAAAAATCGGGGATAACGGTAAATGAATATGGCTCGCCCTCGCCCTTAGTAAGAAACATATTGAGAATTGCCGTAAAAATAAGAATTATAACCACAGGCTTAAGCCCTTTAAGAATAATCCTTAGTGGAACTCGGCTAATTATCACAGTTAACACAGCAACAAAGGTGAGAAGTGCAAACGCATATATGCTCTTTGCTACAAATATTGCGATAATGTAGATAAGCACGAAAAATAGCTTTGTTCTCGGATCAAGCCTATGAAGAATAGAGTTCTTTTCGTAGTATTGACCGATTGATACATCAAGCGCCATCGCCGTCACCTCCTGATGCATATTTCAAAAGATGAGCGCACGCTCCATCAACTGTATATATATCCTTTGGGATTCTAACTCCCTTTTGCCTTAGTGCCTCTACTATCTTTGAAATTTCGGGAACATCAAGACCAGCTGATTGCAAAAGGCTTGCTTGTGAAAAGACATCCTTTGGCTCGCCTTCAAGAATTATCTTTCCGTGTGACATAACAATAATTTTGTCGCAGTACATAGCCATATCCTCCATACTGTGGCTAACAATGACTACACTTGTACCGCTTTTTCTTTGGAAATCCTTTATTCCACCAAGTATTTCTCTTCTTCCTCTTGGATCAAGTCCCGCAGCAGGCTCATCAAGCACTAAAAGCTTTGGATCCATAGCCATAACGCCTGCGAGCGCTACTCTTCTTTTTTGACCACCTGAAAGATCAAATGGGGATTTATCAAGCGTGTCAGCATCAAGCCCACAAAATTGTGCGCTTTTTAGAACCCTGTGTTCAATTTCCTCGTCGCTAAGTCCCATATTTTTAGGACCGTATGCGATATCCTCACGGGCGGTTTCGGCGAATAGCTGATACTCTGGATATTGCATCACCATTCCAACCTTGTAACGCACCCCGCTTATCTTTTTAGGCTTTTCCCATATGTCCTCGCCATCAACAAAAACCTTACCCTCATCAGGTCTTATAAGTCCGTTAAACATCTGCACGAGCGTTGATTTGCCCGAGCCTGTGTGTCCTATTATGCCTGTTATAAGGTTTTCCTCTATGGAGAGAGATACATCCTTTAAGGCGTGTATCTCATACGGAGTTTTCTTTCCGTATACAAAGCCTACATTTTCAAGCTTTACTACTGACATCTTCTCTTCCTATTTGTTAATTTCCTTTTTGATTAGCTCCGCACAGGTGTCAAAATCGTACACTCCAAGCGGAATATCAGTTCCCATTTCCTTGTTAAGCTTATACAAAAGCTCTACCGATTGAGGCACCTCAAGTCCTGCACTCCAAAGCCTTTCAACCTGACAAAAGACCTCCGCAGGCTTGCCCTCAAGATAAAGCTCGCCTTCCTTCATTACGATAACCTTATCAGCCTCAATCGCCTCGTTCATATAGTGAGTTATGAGAATCACTGTTATTCCCTCCTCACGGTTTAAACGAAGAATTGTGTTCATTACATCTTTTCTACCCATTGGATCAAGCATTGCGGTTGATTCATCAAAGATAATGCACTTTGGCTTCATTGCGATAATTCCCGCTATTGCCACCCTTTGCTTTTGTCCACCCGAGAGCTTATGAGGAGCGTGTCTTGCGTACTCCGTCATATTTACAATTTCAAGAGCCTCATCTACTCTGCGTCTTATCTCGGTAGGCTCAACCCCAAGGTTTTCTGGTCCAAAGGCGACATCCTCCTCTACTATCGTAGCGACAATTTGGTTGTCGGGGTTTTGGAAAACCATTCCAACCTTTTTGCGTATTTCGAGAACATCCTCCTCGGTCATATCCTTGTCGGTTATGTCCTTGCCATCGACAAAAATGTGTCCATCGTTTGGAGAAAGAATCATATTTATAAGCTTTGCACTTGTTGACTTTCCCGAGCCATTATGCCCAAGAATAGCAACAAACTCTCCCTCGTTTATTTCGAATGAGAGATTTTTGACTGCATATATTCCCTTTTCCTGCTCATCACCCGGATAGGAATAGGAAACATTTTCAAATTTTATAATAGAGCTCATTTTTCTCCTCTAAGAAAAAATTATTTTTCTGCAACCCATCTTGCGCTTGCTCCACAGGGGAGATAGCTTTTCGTTTGTGTAACCGGCAATGCAAGCTCTGCTGTGCTTGAATAGCCACCATGCTTTTTAACGATTTCAAGATCGAGCACATATCCCATTGTAAGGGCGCTAAGTCCTGTTGTGTATGAGTTTATAAGGAAGAACAAGGGATCATCAGAGAGCACCCTTTCACAAAGTGAAACAAAGTCGCAAACTGCGTCCTCAAGCTTCCAAACCTCACCACCTGGTCCTCTTCCGTAGGATGGTGGGTCCATTATTACTGCGTCATATTTATTGCCTCTGCGAATTTCTCTTTCAACAAATTTACGGCAATCATCAACTATATATCTTACTGGTGCATCTGCAAGCCCACTAAGAGCGAGATTTTCCTTGGCACAAGCAACCATTCCCTTAGATGCGTCAACATGGACAACCGATGCCCCTGCCTTTGCTGCTGCGGCGGATGCTCCACCTGTATATGCAAAGAGATTTAGAACCTTTACCTCCTTGCCCTGCGCTCTTCTTTTCTTGATAAGCTCGCTAAACCAATCCCAGTTTGCTGCCTGCTCAGGAAAAAGTCCTGTGTGCTTAAAGCCCATAGGCTTTAAAGCAAAGGTCAAGTCCTTGTATGTGATTGTCCACTTCTCTGGAACATCGTTCTTTATCCAAGCACCACCGCCCGAGCTTGAGCGACGGTATATTCCGTGAGCTCTTTTCCAAAGCTTATGCTCACGCTTGCCCTTCCAAATTACCTGAGGATCGGGACGAATAAGAATATATTCACCCCATCTTTCGAGCCTTTCACCATCAGAGGTATCAAGAAGCTCATAATCCTTCCAAGAGTCTGCTATGTACATTTTAATTCCTCACATTTTATAGTATTTTCCAAGCACGCTTGAGCCTGCGTGGCCTTGACAAATTGCAATTGCCAATGCGTCCGCAGTATCATCTGGCTTTGGTGGCTTTTGAAGATTTAATATTGAGGTTACCATTGTAATAACCTGCTTTTTCTCTGCTCTGCCATATCCAACAACAGCCTGCTTTACTTGGAGTGGTGTGTATTCATTAATTTGAAGTCCCTTCATATGGGCGGCAAGTAATATAACTCCTCTTGCCTCGGCAACGCTGATACCCGTCTTTTGGTTGGTGTTCCAAAAAAGCTCCTCGATTGCCATTACCTCGGGCTTGTACTTATCAATGATTATGTTCATTGATTCGTAGATTTGCTTTATACGCTCCTCAACGGGCAAGCCTGCCTTAGTTTGAATAGAGCCGTAGCCCATTACACGAAACTTTCCCTTGACGCATTCAAGCACGCCCCAGCCGACTATTGCAAGTCCTGGGTCTATTCCTAAAATAACCATGCTTACCCTCCTTTTCAATGCTTGCATAAATAATCAGCATATATTATACCACAAAATAAGGCGTATGTCAAATGAAATATATAATTTTTGCGTTAAAAATATATTAATATAGCAGTTGATTTTTTGGAAGAAGTATGGTAAAATAATTATGTATATTCTTTTTCGCAAAGGAGATAGCTTATGGCTGTAATTCCCGTTATAAAGGTTGGAGATGTTGTTGAGCTTAAAAAGACACATCCCTGCGGTTCAAAAAGCTTTAAGGTTTTAAGAACCGGTGCTGATATAAAGCTTTCCTGTCTTGGCTGTGAGCGAATTTTGACGCTTGAGCGTATAAAGGCAGAAAAAATGCTAAAGAAAATCTCTTCCTGTGAGGGTTAAATATGGACAAATACACTTCCGCTAAGAGTGCTTGGTCTGCCTTTGTTAGCAAGGTGTCCTCGCTTTGGGAAAGAGCGACTACCTTTTTAAGAAAAAAGAGGTATCTATACCCCTCGTTTTTAGCTCCTATTGGAATAATGCTTGTGGTATATTGTCTGCTCACAATCTTCCCTTTTGGTCAGCGCTCTATTTTGACGCTTGATATGAACGCTCAATACATTTACTATTTTGAGCAATTAAGAGATATTTTGACTGGAAATGGCTCGCTTATTTATACCTGGGAAAGAACTCTTGGTGGTGAATTCCTCGGCTTTTACACATACTATCTTGCCTCCCCATTATCTCTTATTCTTGTTCTTTTTCCGTCCTCGCTTATGATAGAGGCTGTGACTGTTATGATGCTTATAAAGTGTGGCATTAGCGGTCTTACCTTCTCTATTTATCTTGATTGCACGGGTAGAAAAAGAAATGTCTTTTCCTATGTTATGTTCTCCACAATGTACGCTCTTTGTGCGTACGCTATGGCATATCAAACTAACACTATGTGGATGGACGCTCTTATGTGGCTTCCACTTCTTACCCTTGGCATAGAAAGGCTTGTAACTGATGGTAGATTTAAGCTATTTACCATAATGCTTGCTCTTATCGTTTGGTCAAACTACTACATTGGCTATATGGTGTGCATTTACACGCTTATTTACTTTGTTTGCTTTATTTGTGCTCACAAGACAAGCGAAATAAACAATTTAAAGGAAAAGCGTCACCTCTTAAAAAGCCTTGCAAGAATTGCAATATGCTCTATTGTAGCTCTTCTTATGGTTTCAATGGTGATTTTATGTGCTTACTATTCGATATCGTTCGGCAAAACCGACGGCTCGGTTGAAAAGCTAACCTTTGATTTAAGATTTGATTTTCTCGATCTTATTGCCAAGCTGTTTATTGGCTCCTATGATACTGTGCGTCCAGCAGGCTTGCCTAACATTTACTGTGGCATTTTGACACTATTTATGCTCCCGCTTTACTTTGCCCGCAAAAAAATTGCGCCAAGGGAAAAGATTGCATATGGTGTGCTAATGCTTGTAATTATTGCGAGCATGTCCGTAAATGCCATTGATATTATTTGGCACGGATTCAGTATGCCTGTGTGGCTAAATTACAGATATAGCTTTATGCTATCATTTATACTTCTTGTTATGGCTTACAAGGGCTTTGAGGCACTTGATGAGTTTGATTTCAAGAGTATTCTCCAAATAGGTGCTGGTCTTATTATGCTCCTTTTGGTAATCCAAAAGACGGTGCTTTTGCCTCGATACGATGGTGGTGATGAGGCACCCACAATGCCCGATTATGAGCTTGTTTGGATTTCACTTGTATTCGTTATTTTGTATATCATTCTACTCTACTACAACAAAAAAGAGGTCTGCAAGAGGATTGCCTCGTGCGTGCTTCTTGGAATTGTTCTCTTTGAGGCAGGAGTTGGCGCTCTTATAAATTGGGGCGAGGAGGTAAATGATGTTGGTTGGGCTAAGAGAAGCTCTTACCGTGAATTTATCGACAGGATTGAGCCTACTGTTGATTATATTATTGAGGCTGATCCGACATTTTATAGAGCTGAAAAGGCTCTGTTCAAAAAGCCGAACGAGAACTTTGCTCTTGATTTAAGAGGTCTTTCCTCCTCTACCTCTACATTTAATCGTGGGGTTATGGAGCTTATGAAGCAATGTGGCTTCCCAGCAAGATCGCATTGGAATAAGTATATTGAGGGTAACGAAATTGTTGATTCGATTTTTGGCGTAAAGTATGTAATTTCTGACGAAACCGTTCCCGTTTCGAGCCTTTATACACCGATACAGGGTGGCTCAAATGGTCTTACTATTTATAAAAACCCATATGCTCTTTCCGTGGCTTACTGTGTAAGTGCACAAATGAAGGGCTTTGATGTAAATGCTTCTACTGCTGGCTATGATTTTCTCGAAGCGTTTGGAGCATCGCTAATCGGTGCTGAAAGCTTGCATCTTTTCAACTCCTGCTCTTATTACTGTGCATCCCGTGATAATTGTAGCAAGCACGCAAACACCTTTGAGCGTATTGACAATGATGAAAAGGCGATTTTCACATATAAGGTAACTGTATACGAATCGGGCAATGTATATATGCTTATGAAGTCTATTGGCACTACTGATTCCGCCACCTATTATGTAAATGGCTTTGAGTCAGGCAAGCTCTTTGGTGAGGAGGACAACCGTATGCACAATCTCGGCTCCTTCCAAAAGGGAGATGAGATTGAGGTTAGAGTTGAATTTGATTACGACAGAGTTACAATCAACACGGCTGATTCTCTCTTTGTTCAGCTTGACACTACTGGCTTTGAAAGAATGTATAGCGAGCTTAGTGATGGTCAGCTTGTAATTGATAGCTTCTCTGATACACGCTTTGAGGGCTCTATAACCGCAGGCGAGGGACAGGTGGTTATGACTACTATCCCCTATGACAAATATTGGCAGGTTTATGTTGACGGTCAAAGAGTTGAGACATATGAGCTTGCAGGCGCACTCCTTGCGTTTGATGTAAGTGCAGGCACTCATCAAATTGAGATGAAATATCGTTCAAGCGTGTTTATTGTCGGCTTATCACTTAGCCTTTTAGGACTTGCATTATTTGTTGTTATGTGCATATTTGAGAAAAAATATCGTCGCTATAAGGGCTTTGATTTACCCTTGTGTGGCGAGGATAGAATCGAGGTAATACCTGTTATTGCCTTTAATGAAACTATTGAAAAGGACTTAAATTTATGATTTACCATGTTGACGGAACGCTCGACCATTGTGAGGTTGGCGGATGTGTTATTGATTGCTGTGGTGTTGGCTATTGGCTCACCATAAGCGACAACACTTATAGTGAGGTTTGCCCTCACATTGGCGAAAGAGTTAAGCTTTTTAGCTATTTACAGGTTCGTGAGGACGGAGTTGAGCTATTTGGCTTTAAAAATGCAGACGAGCTTGGTGCTTTCAAGCTTTTAATAACTGTTTCGGGTGTTGGCCCTAAGGCGGCGATGGCTATTTTGTCTATGTTTACCCCTGATAGGCTTTATAATGCTATTTGCTCAGAGGACACAAAGGCTATTTCTCGTGCTAATGGAATCGGTGCTAAAACTGCTGCAAGAGTTGTGCTTGAGCTACACGATAAGGTTTCAAGGTTCTACTTTGGCTCATCATCCTCCGCCTCATCTATTGGCGTAGGCACTGGTGCTACTGTTGTTAAGGGCAAGGGCAATCTTGGAGAGGCTCTTGATGCTCTTATTGTGCTTGGATATGGCAGAAGTGAGGCACAAAGAGCTCTTTCTGGCATTGATCCAACTCTTGATGTTGAAAAAATTATTCCGCTTGCCTTGGCTAAGCTTTTATGAGGTGTGATTTATGATTGATGAAGTAGAATTTGACCTTAGTAGCCGAATGGTTTCCACCGAGGCTACTGGTGAGGATACGGAAAACGAAATAAGCCTACGACCTAAGGCGTTTGATGAGTATATCGGTCAAGAAAAGGTCAAAGACCTTTTGAAGGTATATATTGATGCTGCCAAGGGCAGAGGCGATGCACTTGACCATGTTTTGCTATATGGCCCTCCTGGTCTTGGTAAGACTACTCTTTCTGGTATTATTGCTACCGAGATGGGAGTTAATTTTAGAGTCACCTCTGGTCCTGCTATTGAAAAGCAGGGAGATTTGGCTGCCATACTTACTAATCTTGGCCCTGGAGATGTGCTTTTCATTGATGAAATTCACCGTCTTTCAAGAAATATAGAGGAAATTCTCTATCCCGCTATGGAGGACTATGTGCTTGATATTATTATCGGCAAGGGTCCTGCGGCAAGGAGCATTCGTGTTCCCCTTCCAAGATTTACTCTTGTTGGTGCTACAACTCGTGCAGGACAGCTTACAACCCCTCTTCGTGACCGCTTTGGTGTTCTTTTAAAGCTTGAGCTTTACACTCACGAGGAGCTTGCTACTATTGTTAAAAGAAGTGCCTCATTGCTTGGTGTTGCTATTACTGATGATGGTGCACTTGAAATTGCATCTCGCTCTCGTGGTACACCTCGTATTGCGAATAGGCTTTTGAAGCGTGTGCGTGACTATGCTCAGGTTAAGGGCTCTGGCGAAATTACCCTTGAAATGGCACAGCTCTCTCTTAGTGCACTTGAAATTGATGAGCTTGGTCTTGATAACACAGACAGAAAAATGCTTGAAACTATTATTAAATTTTACGATGGTGGTCCTGTTGGTCTTGAAACCCTTAGTGCTACTATTGGCGAGGAAAGCATTACTATTGAGGATGTTTATGAGCCTTATCTTATGCAGATTGGCTTCCTTAGCAGAACACCTCGTGGTAGGTGTGTAACCCGTCTTGCCTACGAGCACCTTGGTATTCCATATGGTGGCGCAGGCTCTACTATTCCAATTGATATAAAGGAGAACAAAAAATGAGTGATATTAAGGTAACATTATGTGATTACAAGGGCATTAAAATCGAGTTAGACTCCCCTGCTCCCTCTGTGACTGTTGATGAGGTTGAGGCACAAAAGAAATACATTGCTGATGAGTATGCGGAGATTATTTCCGTTGATGGTCCACTTCAAAACGGACACACAAGCGTTATTGACTTTGTCGGCTCGGTTGACGGCGTTGAGTTCGAGGGTGGCTCTGCTCAGGGATATGAGCTAATTATTGGCTCTGGTATGTTTATTCCTGGCTTTGAGGAGCAAATGGTTGGTATGACCAAGGGCGAAACAAGAATAGTTAAGGTTCGCTTCCCTGACAATTATACGCCTGAGCTTAGTGGTAAGGATGCTGATTTCAAGGTTACTCTCCACGATATAAAGATGAAGGGTTCAAACGGAATTGATGAGGGCGTTATTAAGAGATTTACAGAGGCTCAGGGCATTACAGCTATCAAAACCGTTGAGGAGCTTGACAAGTTCCTAATGAATGCCATTTACAGAAAAAAGGCAAACGAGGTTGAGAAGGAAATCAGTGCTAAAATCGAGAGATTTTTGCTTGATGGCTGTGTTATTGAAATTCCCGAGTCTATTATCAATGAGCAAATCGACCTTCAAATGAAATCGCTTGAAAAATATGCAAGCTCAAATGGAATGGACCTTGCATCTATGATTTCAATGATGGGACAAAACGAGGCTAAATTCAAGGAAACCATTGAGACAATGGTAAAGGAAGGTCTTTCTACTACTGCTATTTTCGATGAAATTGCAAGAGTTGAGGGTATTGTAGCTGATGACAAGGAAATTGATGAGTTCTATGAGATGAACGCTAATGCAAATGGAGTTTCCGTTGAGGTATTGAAGCAACAATATCCAAAGGATGCTATTAGCTCTCAAATTATTGGATATAAGGTTACAAGTCTTTTAAGAGGCTCTGCTACTATTTCTCACAAATAAGCGCTTACAAATAAAAAGCTCGACTCTGATGGGTCGGGCTTTTTGCTATTATGGCTTTTTTCTACGCAAAAGAAGGCGAGATAGAGCCTCTTTATTAAATGGAATTAATGGATACAGGTATGAGCGTTTTCCGTTTACAGTTGCGTTTGTTGTTACGAGGAAAACACCTATGCCGAACCCTATAAAAAGTCCCCATATATCGAAAAGTGCTATTAAAATAAGGGTTATTATTCTAACGAATTTAAAGGCGTAGCCAAGCTCGTAGTTGGATTGAGTGAAGCTTGCTATTGAAACGATTGCCATATAGAATATAACATCGGCACTTAGCCATCCTATTTGCACGGCAAAATCTCCAAGAAGAAGTCCGCCTATTACACCGAAGGAATTAGACATTACGCTCGGTGTATTAAGAGATGCAAGCTTTAAGCCGTCTATTACCACCTCTACTATCAAAAGCTGAGCAAGTATTGGTATGTTTCCTGCGTCCCTCGGTATTAAAAATTCAAGCCCCTGTGGCATAAATTGAGGGTTTGTTATTATTAAATACCACAATGGAATTAGCACCATTGAGCTCCAAAAAACTATTTGTCTTACTATTCTAAGATATGAGCCTACAAGGGGTGGAAAATAGTAATCATCTGTTTCCTGCAAAAAATCAAAGATACCTGTTGGAAGTATAAGAGCCTCGGGGGAATTATCGCAAATTATAACCACACTCCCCTCTAAAATCGAGGCACAGGCAGCATCGGGACGCTCTGTGCATCGCACCTTTGGAAAGGGATTATACCACTTATGCTTTACAAGACATTCTATTAGGCTTTGGTGTCCCATCACAAGTGCATCAGTCTTTATTTCGGATATTTTCTTCTCTATTTCATCTACATATTTTTGATTTGCCTTGCCCTTTATATAGACTATTGATATATCTGTTTTTGAGCGTTCTCCTGCTGAGGCATATTTTACGACAAGGCGTGTATCTCTTATTCGGCGTCTTATCATTGCAGTATTAAAAATCATAGTTTCTACAAAGCCGTCACGAGAGCCTCGCATTACCTTGTCGTTTTCTGGCTCGGCTGTAACTCTTGCAGGATAGGAGCGTACATCGACTATTATTCCACCATCGTAAAAGGCATCAGAAATTATAAGACTGCAACCACTTAAAACAAGTCTTTCTGCCTTGTCGATATCAAAGCACGGGTCGACCTCAACACTCGGTATGCTTCTCTTTACAAGCTCCTCTACGCTTTGGGCGTCGCTATTTCCAAAGTCCTTTATAGTAGCCATATGCATCATAAGCTTTTGCATAAGCGAGGCGGTAACAAAGCCATCGACATAATACATAACTACCCTGTGTGAATTAATTATCATTTCTCGCTTGATTATATCAAAGTTTTCGCTAACATTAAGCTCAGTATCAATTGTATTTACATTTTGAGTGAAATCTGCCGAGAATTTTCGCATAAAAAACCTCCGTAAGAACTATTTTACAATAGTATTTACGGAGATTGATTTTTTAGTCAGGCTTTTTAAAAAATTGGTAAAAATAGCAAGGGATGTTGCCGTTTGAGAGCTTTCTTACCTTGTCTGCACGCCTACCATAGAAGCGACAAAATTGCTCGTGATTTGTGATTACATATATTTGCCAGCTATCAAGAGATTTAAAATGCTCGCCCATTTTTCTATATAGCGTCTCTGCCTCTCTTAGGGTGAGAAGTCTTTCGCCATATGGTGGGTTGCAAACAATAGTTCCACGCCTACCCTCTGTTTTTATGGTGAGGGCGTCTTGCCTAAATATCTTCATATTTTGATACACCCCTGCGTGCTTTGCACTCTCTGTTGCGATTTTTACGCAATCGGGATCTATGTCGCTTGCATAAGCCTCAAAGTGGCTATCGGTAATAATATTAGCCCTTGCCTCTTCTCTTGCGTTTGTCCAAATATCGGGTGAAAATTGTGGGAATGATTGCGAGCAAAAGCCCCTATCAAGACCTGGTGCACGATTTAGCATAAGCATTGTTGCCTCAATTGCAATTGTACCTGAGCCACAAAACGGATCCCAAAAAAGAACATCCTCTCTTGGTCTTGCAAGCTTTGCAAGTGCACAAGCAAGAGTTTCTCTTATAGGAGCCTCGACGCTTTTTGGTCGGTAGCCTCTTTTATGAAGTGGAACGCCCGAGGTATCTATCATAAGGGTTGCTCTATTTTTGAATATAAAGAAGTCAATTTGATATTTTATTCCCGTTTCCTCAAGCCAAGTTACGCCATATGCACGGCTTAGGCGTGATACAACTGCCTTTTTTATGATTTTTTGGCAATCGGAAATTGAAAAAAGTGCACTTTTTATACTATGTCCCTTTACGGGAAACTCATCGCTCTTTCCTATCCATCTTTCCCATTCAAGAGCCTTAGTGCCCTCAAATAGGTCATCAAAGGTGAGAGCTTCAAACTCACCAATTTTAATATATAATCTTTCGGCAAAGCGTAAGCCTATGTTACATCTTGCTACGGCACTCTCATCGCCTATAAAGCTTACTCTGCCGTCCATTGTTTCGGTCCTTTTGTAGCCGAGAGCATCTATTTCTGCCCCGAGAAGGCTTTCAAGACCGAACAGGCATGTTGCTACATATTCCATATTTTCTCCTAAAAAAAGCAAAAGCCGAATACTCGGCTTTGCTTATTCGCTGTCCCTTTCCTCAGGGTATACCTCAAATTTATAGCCTACTCCCCATACGGTTTTTAGCTCCCATCTCTTTGAAACACCTTGAAGCTTTTCACGAAGACGCTTGATGTGAACATCAACTGTTCTTGAATCGCCAAGATAATCAAAGCTCCATACCTTGTTGAGAAGCTGATCTCTTGTATAAACTCTATTAAAGTTTTGTGCAAGAAAATGTAGAAGCAAAAGCTCCTTGTGTGGGATGTTGACATGCTCGCCTCTTATTTTGAGCTCGTGATTTGCAAGGCTGATTTCAATGTTATCGAAGCGAATTACATCCTTATCAACCGTAGCATCAGCTGAGCCACAACGGCGTAGCACTGCACGGACTCTGGCAAAAAGCTCCTTCATATCAAAGGGCTTTACAAGATAATCATCTGCTCCGAGCTCGAGCGAGAGAACCTTGTCAAATACATCTGCCTTTCCGCTAATCATAATTATCGGTTTTTGAGAAACTGCGCGAATAGAACGACAAACCTCGTTTCCGTCTTTTTTTGGAAGCATAAGATCCAAGAGTACAATATCTGGGTCGTAGGTTTTAAAAGCGTCAAGTCCCTCTTGGCCATCATATGCCTCTACTACATCATAGCCCTCGCTCTTAAAGTATGCTCTTATAAGCTCGCACATACTACGATCGTCGTCTATGACCAATAGCTTAGAACCTATCATAATGGCCTCCTTGTAATATATGCAAATATTCTACCACAAATTTTCCATTTTGTAAACAATTTATTAATAATTTAAGTAAATTTTATCTAAAAAACGACTTTTTTGTATCTTTTAAGTTAATTTTTATTGTAAAAATCAATATTTTTTCTCGGTTTTCTCTAATTTTTGATATTATTTATATATTTAGGCTTGATAATTTTTTCAAAATAATGTAGAATGTATGTTGTAAATATGTATTTTTTAGAGGTGTTTTATGAAGCTTGGTATCGTAGGCTTGCCAAATGTTGGCAAGAGTACACTTTTTAATGCTTTAACTAATGCAGGCGCTCAAAGTGCTAACTATCCCTTCTGCACTATTGAGCCAAATGTTGGTGTAGTTGCAGTTCCTGATTATCGTCTTGATGAGCTTGCTAAAATGTATTCCCCTGAGCTTTACACTCCTGCGGTTATTGAGTTTGTTGATATTGCAGGTCTTGTAAGAGGCGCATCTAAGGGTGAGGGACTTGGCAACAAATTTCTTTCTCATATAAGAGAGGTTGATGCTATTGTCCATGTTGTTCGTTGCTTTGAAAATAACGATATTATCCATGTTGACGGTGGTGTTGACCCGCTAAGAGATGTTGAAACTATAAATCTTGAGCTTATCTTCTCCGATATTGAAATAATAGAAAGAAGAATTGATGCTGTTAAGAAGGCTATGAAGGGCGACAAAACACTCGCTCCTAAGGTTGAGCTTTACGAAAGAGTTTTAAAGGCTCTTGAGGACGGCAAAACTGCTCGCTCCCTCGACTACACAGATGAGGAGATGGAGATGATGGGTGATGTAGCTTTGCTTACAATTAAGCCTGTTATTTATGCGGCAAATATAAGCGAGAGCGATATTGGAACTGACCTTTCTCAAAACTCACTTTATCAAAGCGTTGTTGAATTTGCAAAAACCGAAAAAAGCGAGGTTATCCCTGTTTGTGCTGAGATTGAGGCTCAAATTGCAGAGCTTGATGATGAGGACAAGGAAATGTTTCTCTCCGACCTTGGCATTGATGAAAGTGGTCTTGATAGACTTATCAAGGCAAGCTATTCTCTGCTCGGTCTTATCAGCTATCTCACCGCAGGACCAAAAGAGGTGCGTGCTTGGACTATTGTTAAGGGCACTAAGGCTCCTCAGGCTGCTGGAAAGATACACTCTGACTTTGAGCGTGGCTTTATTCGTGCAGAAATTGTTTCCTTTGATGACCTCATGGCGTGTGGCTCTATGAACGCTGCCAAGGAAAAGGGACTTGTTCGCTCAGAGGGCAAGGAATATGTAATAGCTGACGGCGATATTGTATTGTTTAGATTTAATGTATAAAAAAGTGAGCTTCGGCTCGCTTTTTTGAAAGGATTATTATGAGATCTGATTGGTTTAGCGAGGCAGGATATGGTCTTTTTGTTCATTGGACCTCTTATTCCTTGCCTAAAAACGGAGAGAAAAAATCTTATTTTGATGCAGTAAGGGATTTTAAGCTTGATGAGTTTGTTTCGCAGGTTGTGAAAAGTGGTGCAAAATTCCTATTTTTCACAATTACGCACGCAGATATGTTTCTTCCCTTTCCTTTAAAGGAGCTTGATGAGATAGTTCCTAACTACACCTCAGAGCGTGATTTAATCTCTGAGCTTGCTGATGCTCTCCATCCACACGGAATTAAGCTTATGCTTTATTTTAATGGCGAGGGCTCAGCAAAGAGCTCTTACGAGTGGCAAGACATCACTGGATTTAAAGCAAACCCCTCATTGCACGCTGAATATTGCTACAAGATTACCGAGGCTATTTCTAAAAAATATGGCAAGAAAATTCATGGCTGGTGGATTGATTGCTGTTATGTGCCTGGTATTTGCGGTGGCAGAGGCACAAGATATGATTATGATAGATACGCCAAGGCTCTTCGTGCAGGAAACGAGGATTCTATTGTTGCTTTTAATTTTTGTGGCACTGAGGCGTGGACAAGTAATTGGGGCAAGGACATTTCCGACTATCAGGCAGGCGAGGAAAACGGCATTGATTTTCTACCTAAGAGTCGTTTTAGTGGCGAGGGTGATACTCAATGGTTTGCTCTATGCTGGATGGATGAATTTTGGGTTCACGAAAAAGAGGGTGAGCCCAAGCCAAGATTTCAAAACTACGAGGTGCTCGAATATGTAAGAGCTATTAAGGCTGTTGGTGGAGTATTTGCTTATAACTGTGCAGTATATCAAGAGGGCTTGATTGCTGACAAAACCCTTGAACAGCTTTTGTGGTTAAAGGAGCACGGCATTGATAAATAAAAATCCCCCCGTGAAAACGGGGGGTATTTCAGTTTCGGGCATAGCCCTAATACTACTGGCGACGCACAAGTGCGTTAAGAATTGGCCTGCCAGCCATGCAATTGTTACTTATTACCCATAAATGGGTCCCGTGGGT
>JAZNYH010000036.1:0-22032 GCA_045594305.1 Eubacteriales bacterium
ACCCAAGATACGCTCTTTATCAAGCAGATTATACAGTTTGCCTTGCATCAAGAATGAATGATAAGGCAGATTTCGAATGTACAATTGCTGGACGCTGCTGTGAAAGTGGCGACCTTTTGCAGGAGGGCGTTTTGATACCTAAGCCACAAAGAGGGGATATTCTTGCAGTGCTTGTTACGGGTGCGTATAACTACTCAATGGCGAGCAATTATAATAGAATTCCACGCCCTGCTGTTATAGGAATTAGCGATGAAAAAGAGTTCGAAATCATAAAGAGAGAAACCTTTGCAGACCTCGTTAAAAACGATTTGTAAGAATTTTTAAATTCTAAAATTCTTGAATTGTCAAATTTATAAAATATTGAATTTTTAAATTTCTGCAAAATGCTTTGATAAAAAGAAAAACCTTGCCAAACGGCAAGGTTTTTTGTTATTTAATTATCTCTTTTTCTCGATAATTTCTGTAAACAATTTATTTGTCATTTCATCAACTGACATAACGCCACAATCAATACCACCACGAGCACGGAGAGAAACAGTTCCACTCTCAACCTCGTTAGCACCGATGATGATAACATAAGGCACCTTTTGAAGCTGAGCCTCACGAATCTTTTTGCCCATTGTTTCGTTACGAGCATCAATCTCAACTCTCATATTAAGAGCGTCCATCTTTGCCTTAACTCCCTCAGCATAAGCCTCGCAATCTGTGTTGATTGGAATGATAACTGCCTGTGTAGGAGCAAGCCATAGTGGAAGAGCACCAGCATACTTTTCAAGAATGAGTGCAAGAGTTCTTTCGTAACAGCCAAGTGATGTTCTGTGAATGATATATGGAGTAGCCAATTGATTATTTGAGTCTACATATTCCATACCAAACTTCTTAGCAAGAAGCATGTCAATTTGAATTGTAACAATTGTATCCTCTTTGCCAAATACATTTTTGCATTGGATATCGAGCTTAGGTCCATAGAAGGCAGCCTCATCAATACCGATTTCGTATTCAAGACCGATTTCATCAAGAAGCTTACCCATTATTTCTTGTGCCTCATTCCATTGCTCGGCAGTTCCCTCGTACTTGTCTGTACGGTTAGGATCCCATTGTGAGAATCTAAATGTGCAATCCTCCCAAAGACCAACAGTTTCAAGGCAATATTTTGCAAGCTCAAGACAGCCCTTAAATTCCTCGGCGAGCTGATCAGGACGGAGAACAAGGTGTCCCTCTGAAATTGTAAACTGTCTTACACGAATAAGACCGTGCATCTCACCGCTATCCTCATTACGGAAAAGTGTTGAGGTTTCGCCAAGACGCATAGGAAGGTCTCTATAAGAACGCTTTTTATTAAGATATACCTGATATTGGAATGGACAAGTCATAGGACGAAGAGCAAAGCATTCCTTTGTTTCATCGTTAGGGTCGCCCAAAACAAACATTCCATCAAGGTAGTGATCCCAGTGACCTGAAATCTTGTAAAGCTCTCTCTTTGCAAGAAGAGGAGTTTTTGTCAAGAGATAGCCTCTTTTTTGCTCTGTATCCTCAACCCAGCGTTGGAGAAGCTGAATAACTCTCGAGCCCTTTGGAAGAAGAATAGGAAGACCTTGACCGATATAATCAACTGTTGTAAAGTATTCAAGATCACGACCAATCTTGTTATGGTCACGCTTTTCAGCCTCCTCGAGCATCTTTATATGAGCCTCAAGCTCCTCTTGATTAGAGAATGCAATTCCATTTACACGAGTGAGCATCTTGTTGTTTTTATCGTTCTTCCAATAAGCACCGGAAAGCTTCATAACCTTGAATGCTTTAAGTGCCTTTGTATAGCAAAGGTGAGGACCTACGCACATATCAACATACTCACCCTGCTGATAGAAGCTTATAACAGCATCCTCGTCAAGGTCATTAATGTGCTCAACCTTATACTTTTCGCCACGCTCCTGCATAAGAGCAATAGCCTCTTGGCGGGGAAGAGTAAAGGTCTTTATAGGAAGGTTTTCCTTTGTAATTTTCTTCATTTCCTTTTCAATGTTAGCAAGATCCTCATCGCTAAGCTTAGCATCGCCAAGATCTACATCGTAGTAAAAGCCCTTTTCAGTAGCAGGACCATATGCAAATATAGCCTGTGGGAAAAGACGCTTAATAGCCTGCGCCATAATGTGAGCAGCGGTGTGACGAATTACATGAAGCTCCTCGTCCTTGTCAACGCACTCTCTTACAGTGCCGTCATTTAAAATGATTTTCATATATAAATCCTCCTTGAATGATTTCAAAAAAATAAGCCCTTGATACCCAAAAGGGCATCAAGGGTGCATAAAAACACGGTTCCACCTTGTATTTAACTCAACTCTTTAACGCAGAATACGGCAAAAATTGTTACCTTTTTGCAGCTCGGGAGTGGTCTTCGCAGAAGCTCGTAATAGGCTACTTTCACCAAGCATAGCCCTCTCTGAAAAACGAAAAATCTGTTACTCTTTCCGTCAATGCTTTTAATGACTACATTCTAACATACTAAAAAACCTTTGTCAAGTGAAAAACAAAAAATAAAAGCAGAGATTTCTCCCTGCCTTTATTGTATTAGAATTCAAAGCTTGACATCCAAGTCGAAAACTCGTCAAAAAGTGCATCGTATCTTGTCTGCAAGGTGCTGTCTAAGTATTCGTATTGGTATTTGTAGGTGCCAAATTCCTCGGAATATTTGTAAACACTCTTGTAAACTGTGTCATTTCCAATGCCACTTGATAGAGCAGAATAAGCATCGGTAGCAAGCACCTCTGCCTTGTCTATAATGTCAATTAGAGCAGTAAGCTCTGTGGGATTTAGCTGCCGTACTCTTTGACGGAGCCCCTCGAAATATCCTTCCTTAAAGCCATAGTTGAACTGATAGCCGTCTGTTGTTACAAGAAGCATTGCATCCTCGGGATACAAATAATCCTTTCCGCTCTCGAACTGCATTGTGTATGTGTACCAGCGGGTGAGGAAGTTTAGATAATCATACATTGAGTATATCTCGGTGATAATATCGCTTTCAGCAATATCCGTCCATAGAGATTTCTCGCCAAGCTCACTTTCATCAAGAACAGTACAATATGCATTTACTATTCTAAAATTAAATTCATAGCCGTAATAATCGGTGAAAAATGCATCAGCAGAGTCAGAAACATCTAAAATTCCCGTAATTTTTATCGCTTGGTCAGTATAAGTGAATTTTTCGCCCGAAAAAGCATATACAGCCATAGTATTAGAAAGCTGACTTGTGTTAGGCAAGCAGAATGGACAGCTTTGATACGGAAGGTTCATAAGGTAAATATATGATCCATCAACAGGAGAGCTTGTTGCCATATAGCCATTGATTGTTACTGGCGTGTTGTCGAGCGTTTTGAGGTAATCATAGCTAAGAGCAGATTTAAAGCTAATAGCAGTTGGGTTTTCATAGGTTGTTTCCTTACAAGAGGTAAACGAAAGCAGAGAAGCAAGCATAAGCATTGCTAAAAATATTGAGATAATTCTTTTCTTCATCATTCTGCTAAGCTATCCTTTCTTGCCATAGAATATGTGCAAATAATAGTTGGTAAAACGCTTATTACGAATACGCCAATAAGAATTACAAATTCAAGGGCGTAAACCTTGCCGTAGTTGAGAACAACTCCCATGCTTTCTACATAATCACTCATAAATAGTAAGCATAGCCTCGATGCACCAAACGCAAGCACAGTAGAAACAAGACCTATAATGCTATTTTGGATGATGTAGAGTAGATTAATTCGCTTCATGCTAATACCGATAAGACGCATAAGAGCGATTTCCTTCTTTGAGTTGTACATATTGAGTAGGGTTATAATCGAAATTATTAGAATGTTCATTGCTAAGATAATAGCACATAGAACGAGAGTTATGTACTTTGTATCGCCAAGGTCATCAAGCACTGCACGAACAATACCAGTAGGCTCAATAGCTTGGATTAAGTGCTCCTCGCCGTGCTCATCTGTGTAAATTGTGTTGTTTAGCTCGCTTGCAAGTATGCTTGCACCAGTTATATTTTTAGTGGTGATAAGAAAAGCATAAACGCTGTGATTATGGTTTTCCTCGCCCTCGTGCTCGTGTAGATGCCAAAGGGTTTGAACCTGAGTAAATACGATGTTATCGTATGTGGAGTAGGTTTGCTCCAAAATACCAGTTATTTCAAGCTCGTGTGCGTGAGCCTCATCACCATGACCTATCGTGATTTTGTCGCCAACGCTTAGCTTATTACGCTGTGCTACTGCGTAGCCGACTACAACCTGACAATCCGTAGAATCATTATACGCCCCACCCGAGGCAAATTCCTTTGTCAAGAATAGCTCAGAGCCAGCACCAACAACCTTGTATTGGTTTTTGTAGGTTCCACCGCCAATTGCGAGAGGGATTATACGCTTTACATTTGTGTTTCTACCAAGAACCTCTATATAGGAGTATGGAATTGTCTCCATTGGCTTCCCAGTGAAGTAAATTGAGTTCATCGCAAGGTCAGTATTACTGCCCGCAGGACCAACGATAACAGAGTAGTAGCTTGCGTTTCCTGTAATGCCGTCGTCAATTTGAGATGCAACATTATAAGCGAGTATCGCAACGCCAGCCGAAACTACAATCGATAAAACAACAAGAAGAATTTGAATTTTCTTAATTGCCATATTTTTAAGGGCAAACTTAAACATCTCTGCGTCCCCCTGTCATTTCATTCATATCTATTACATAATCGAAATATTTTGCAAGTCTATCATCGTGAGTTACTGCAATAAGGGTTTTACCCTTAGATATCTCGATAAGAGCCTTTATAACCTCCTCGCCAATGGCAAAATTGAGGTTTCCAGTAGGCTCGTCTGCAAGGATTATATCAGGCATCTTTACAATAGCACGGGCGATAGCAACTCTTTGCTTTTGTCCACCCGAAAGATGCTTGATTTTCTTGGTTTTTTGAGCCAAAATATCAAGTCTTTCCAAAATTTCATCTGCGTTTGAGGTGTCAACTCCCTCAAGGCGTAGAATGTTTATATTGTCCATAACGGTCATTTCGGGAATTAGCTTGAAATCCTGAAAAATGTATCCTATTTTTTCGATTCTAAATTTATCTCTTTCCTTTTGTGATTTAGAGGACATCTCCACGCCATTTATTTCAATAGCTCCACATTCGGGAGAGAGAATACCTGCAATCATATTGAGAAGAGTAGATTTTCCACAGCCAGATGCTCCAAGGAGCATATATGCTTTTCCGTCCTCAAAGGTCATATCCTTGTAGTCAATAGCTGTTTCATTTTTAAAGTGCTTTGAAACACCCTTTATACAAATCATAATAACACCTACCTTTAAATTCCAAATAATCTTAAAGTGAATCCAAATAATGCAGAAATAGCAAAGAGAATAAGCACTATTCTAAGATTTTCCTTTTTGCATTTGTTTGACTTAAATAGAACCGTAAGTCCAACGCCAGCGCCGGAGCAAAGACCTGCAACGCAGGAGCTAAAGCTGATAACCTCTTCCATATAAAGCTCTGTTAGAGCAACGGAAACTGCACAGTTAGGAATTAATCCAAAAAGAGCAGTTATAAACGGCTGAAAAACGCTTCCACTCATCAAAATACGGCGAAGCCCATCAGCACCTAAAAGCTCCATAGCAAAGCCTAAAACAGCATTTACAATTAGTATAAATGCAGATATTTTAAGCGTATGCTTAATGGTGGGCTTTAAAATGCCCTCAGCCTCCTCACAGCCACAATCCTCACAAAGGTCAATTTCAACCTTTTTGATTTTCATTTTCTTGTATATTAAATCAATTGTAAAGCCTGCAACAATACCAATTCCTATCTTACAAAGGATAAGTAGCCAAATGCTACCACGCCCCTCGGCATTTCCAAAAAGCAACGGAATAGCCTCATCAGAGGTTGCCAAGAATACCGATATAAGCGTACCCTCAGTGATTAAGCCTGCTGCATAAAGATTAGAAGCAGAGGCGGAGAAGCCACACTGAGGAACAGCACCGAGAGCAGAGCCAATAGCAGGGCCAGCACTTCTTAGTTTTTTTAATGAGCCCTCCATCCTTTCGGATGCCTTGTGCTCAATAAATTCCATAAGTAAATACGCTATAAATAGGAAAGGAATTGATTTCAGAGTTTCAATACAAGCGTGCAAAAGCACATGCAAAATCTCGTGAAATGTCATTTTTTGTCCTTTCTTAGGTGGTTTTTCTCAAATTCATTTTCAAATTTGATAATTATTCTCAAATTACATTTTGATTATACACCCACGAGCAAAAAATGTCAATAAATAATCTTAAAATTATATGAATTTTGAAAAACTATTGAAAAAGCTATGCGAGTGTGCTATTATAATTTAAAAGATTTTACAGAGTAAATGGGTGTGCGTCAAGTGCCGAATGAACGGGGAGTTGTCTTTCGGACGAAAGCTTATGCTGCGGTACACTCGTTGCATCCCGCTGAATTCATCTCCAAGATGATTGCTGGAAATCTGTGATCATTTTAGGAGGTGTTTTTTGTTATGAAAAGCAAAATAAGATTGTTTGGCAATATTGATGTCTTGGTTGTTTCTGCTATGCTTACTGCGATAAGCGTGGTTATAGGAATTTTCTGCAAGACTGTTTTGAACTTTGATGGTGGCTTGTTTAGAATAACCTTTGAGAATCTACCCATCATTTTGGCTGGTATTCTATATGGTCCAATAGTAGGAGCATTAGTTGGCCTTTCCTCTGACCTTATAAGCTATTTCTTTTCAAGCCAAATATATCCCCCCAACCTAATAGTAACCTTAGGAGCAATTATGGTTGGTGCCTTTGCGGGAATTGTTGCAAGGTATTTAGTTCCCAAAAGAGGCAAGGCTCAAATTATAGCATCTGGTGCAATTGCTCATATAATTGGCTCTATGATAATAAAGCCATTGGGCTTATTTCAGTTCTATGGAATATTGGTTTTGTGGAGAATACCTCTTTACCTTGTGATAGCTCCCATAGAAATCCTTTTGCTATGTATAATTCTTAATAGGAAAAGCTTTGCAAGGATTGTTGGCTATGTGGTGGATGAGCCCTCTCGTGGCGAAAAGGGTAGAATGTCCTATGATGAAGCAATAGATTATATCCACAAGATAAATTGGTGCTTCTGCAATCCAGGGCTTGACAGAATAAGGGAGCTTTGCGAAAGGCTTGGAAATCCTCAAAAGAAGATTAAATTTATTCATGTAGCAGGAACTAATGGTAAGGGCTCATTTTGTGCTATGGTAGCTTCGGTGCTTAAACAGGCAGGCTACAAGACGGGTCTTTTTACATCGCCGTATGTAAGAGTCTTTAATGAGAGAATGGTGATAAATGGTAATATGATCTCTAATGATGAGCTTGCAGGGCTTACAGAAAGAATAAAGCCTATTGCAGATCAAATGGAGGATAAGCCAACGGAGTTTGAGCTTATAACAGCGATTGCCTTTGAATACTTTGCGTTAAATGATTGCGATTATGTTGTGCTCGAATGTGGCTTGGGTGGAAGGCTTGATTCCACAAACATAATTGATACCCCCGTTCTTTCGGTTATTACAGGAATTGCACTTGATCATACAGCGATTTTAGGCGATACAATAGAAAAAATAGCAGGCGAAAAGGCAGGCATTATTAAGCAGGGTGTTCCTTGCTTGTGGTGTGGAGATGATCAGAGTGCCTTTGAGGTTATTTCGCAAAGAGCAAAGGAGCTTGACGCACCTTTCTTTACTGTCGATCACGAAAAAGCGATAATAAGTGAGCTTAGTCTTGATAAAACAACATTTAGCTTTGGTGAGTATACGGATATGAAAATTCCTTTGCTTGGCGAGTATCAGGTGAATAATGCATCTAATGCTCTTGTGGCAATTGATATATTGAGAGATAACGGTCTTTTTATCAGCGAGCAGAGCATCCGAGAGGGACTTGAAGCCGTTAAGTGGCATGCGAGATTTGAGATAATAAGCAAGGAGCCACTTGTTATTGCAGATGGTGGACATAATCCACAGGGTGTAGAGAGTGCCGTAAGGAGCGTTAAGGCATATTTTGGTGATGAAAGGCTTAATGTTATAAGTGGTGTTATGGCAGATAAGGATTACGAATATATTGCCTCTCAAATAAGCACCATAAGTGATGAGGTCTTTTGCGTAACACCCCAAAATTCTCGTGCCTTGAATGCAGAGGCATATGCCGAGCTTTATCGTAGCAAGGGGATAAAGGCAAATGCATATGAAAGCGTAAAGGACGCTGTTTTGCAGGCGTTAGAGAAGTCGAGAAAAACCAATCAAGCGACAATTTGCTTAGGCTCATTATATATGTACGGAGAGATTCGCGATGCATTAGAAAGCATTGGCAATGAGCAATAACCTACTTTTTCTTGACATTTGCAATATTATTTGTTATAATATTATAATAATGCGACAAAATTCGCATAAAATTTGATTACAAGGATTTATCAATGAATTTTTTTAAATCGGAAAAATTTTCTGAATTCAAGGCAGGGATAAAGCCCTTTCTTGCAAAGCAGAAAAAGGAATTTATAAAAAACAAAAACATTGTGGTCCAGCTTGTAAAAAAGGGAGTAAAGCTTCAATACAGAAATTCTGCGATTGGAGTTTTGTGGACAATTTTAAATCCGCTTCTTAATATGTTTGTTATGTATATTGTCTTTGGTACAATATGGGGCTATAACGATGATGATACATACCTTTTGTATCTTCTTTGCGGAAATATAATTTTTAACACTATGCGTGCAGCGACAACACAATCGCTACCATCTCTTGTTTACAATCGAGGGCTTCTTACTAAAAACAAAATAGCGTATAGCGTATTTCCACTATCATCAAATCTTAGTGCCATTGTAAACTTCTTTTTCTCGTTTATAGCACTAATAGCGGTAATGCTCTTTGTAAGTGCAAAAACTGCGGTGACATATGGAACAGGAGTGTTTAGTGCAAGGCTACTTCTTACATTTCCAATGCTTCCTGCGTTGTTCTTGTTTATGTTTGGAATATCTCTTATGCTTTCCGCACTTTATGTGTTTTTTAGAGATGTTATGCATTTCTACAATGTTTTCTTGACATTGTGGATGTACCTAACACCTATATTCTACAAGATAAAGACACTTAGCGAGGGCTGGAAGAGAATAGTGATAGAGCTTGCTATGAAGCTCAATCCAATGGCATACTTTGTTGAGTATTTTAGAGATATTGTCTATCGTACGCAGTTAGGCACAGCTCAGGAGGCATCTGTTTATGCAACCCTTCCTCAGCTTTATCTAATCGGCATTATGTTTGCACTTGCAGGCTTTATCGTATTTACTGCGACAAAAAAGAAATTTATTTTTAGCATTTAACCTTAAATGATAGGAGGCTTCTTGTGGAAGGCGTTGAAATTCCCAATGAAAATATAATAACCGAAGAAGCTCCTATTATAGAGCTTTCAGAGGTTGGAATGCAGTTTTATATGCAATCCGAAAAGGTTGATAGCCTTAAAGAGTTTTTTGTCCGTCTTGTAAAGGGCAAAATAAAGAAACAGAAAAAGGAAATCTTAAAGGATATATCCTTTTCTGTAAAAAAAGGCGAAAGCGTTGGTCTTATTGGTCATAATGGCGCAGGAAAGACTACAATTTTGAAAATTATTACCGGAATAATAGAGCCATCAAAGGGCAAGGTTAAGGTTAATGGCACAGTAGCACCTCTTCTTAATCTTGGCGCAGGCTTTGATTATGAGGCTACTGCCAAGGAAAACATTTATCTAAATGGAGCAATTCTTGGATATACAAACAAGGAAATAAAGGAAAAGTTTGATAGTATTATCGAGTTTGCAGAACTCGAGGACTATATTGAGGTTCCACTCAAAAACTTTTCATCGGGAATGGTTGCAAGGCTTGGCTTTGCAATAGCCATAGATGTTAACCCCGATATTTTGCTCGTTGATGAGATTCTTGCAGTAGGCGATGAAAATTTCAGGCAAAAGTGTACTAAAAAAATAGAGGAGCTCCAAAAGAAGGGAGTAACCTTTATCATAGTATCGCATAATATGTCACAAATTAAAAAGCTTTGTCAGCATACTGTATGGATAGAGGACGGCAAGGTTCTCGAATTTGGTCCATCAGATGAAATTTGTGATAAGTATCAGGAGTATTCCAAGAAAAAGAATTAGGAAAGGGAAGATATGGTACAGAATAATAAGGTGTCATTAAAGTATTTTGGTGCTTTTATAGATTTCTTTTTGAATATTTGTGTAATTTCAGCTTCCTTTATTGTTGCAGAAAGGTGGCTAAACTACATTATAAACGAGCAATCAATAGTGCTCGGTGCTTTGCTTACCGTTTTTGCAAGTGCTATATATTTCATTTTTGATTTGTATTCTGCGAAGCGTTGGGAAAAGCTTATGCCACAAATTGTAAAGCTTGTGCTTGCACAGGTATTTGTTATGGGTGTTTCTGTAACTGTTGTGTGGCTTGTTGTACCGAAGGCAGAAAATTTCATTCTTACTATCGTTATTTGTATAGCATCGCTCGTTTTCCTTTGTATAAAGAAAATAATTGCCACAAAGGCACTTCACTATCTTAGAATAAAAAACAAAAACCCAAAGTATGTGTTGATTGTTGGAAATGGCTATGGTGCAGTTGAATATGCAAGACAAATTAACGACAACCTTCACTTTGGATATAGAATTATAGGCTGTGTTTCTGATGAGGAAAAGCCACGTTTTAAAAAGCTTGGAAATTATTCGGAGCTTGAAAGCGTTATCAAGGAGCATCACCCTCACGAGGTTATTCTTTCGCTTGAAGCAAGGGAAGACTCAAAGACACAAAAAATCCTATCTATTTGTGATAGAAATGGTGTTAGAGCATCTATTATACCTGTTGTTTATAAGTATTTTAAGGCAAAGTGTCAGGTAGATATGGTTGGAAACCTACCACTTATTAACACAAGAGCAATTCCTCTTGATAATATTGCTAACGCAGCAATCAAAAGAGCAATTGATATAATAGGATCTATAATACTTATAATTCTCACCTCGCCTCTTATGATAATTGCCGCAATTGGCGTTAGGCTCTCCTCAAAGGGACCGATTATCTTTAAGCAGGTAAGAGTAGGTAAGGACAATAAGGAGTTTACAATTTATAAGTTCCGTTCTATGAGAATGCCAACGAGCGAGCATCATCACCACGACGAGGAGCATCAAACCGAGGCTGATGATGATAGAAAAACACGCTTTGGAACATTTATGCGTAAGACGGGAATAGATGAGCTTCCACAATTCTTTAATGTTCTTTTTGGAAGCATGTCCCTTGTAGGCCCAAGACCAGAGCTTCCTGTGTTTGTAGAGGAATATAGCAAGACAATTCCACTTTATATGGTAAAGCATCAGGTTAAGCCTGGAATTACAGGACTTGCACAAATATACGGATTTAGAGGTGAAACCTCTATTGAAAGAAGAATAGAGCTTGATCTTAAATATATTGAGAACTGGACACTCTATAACGATCTAAAAATAATACTTAAAACACCGTTTAAAATTTTGAACAGAAACGAAAAGTACAAAAAGAAAAAATGAAAATTTTGTTAGTCGCATCAAATATGGTGCACATTAAAAACTTTCATCTTCCATATGTAAAGGCTTTTAATGATGCAGGCCATGATGTTAGGGTTATGGCATCAGCTGAGGGGGCGGATTTTAATATCCCCTTCAAGAAAAAAGCATTTTCATTTAGGAATTTTCGCTTATCCTTCAAGATAAGAAAAATTTTGAAGAGAGAAAAATTTGATGCCGTGCTAATGCACACAACTCTCGCAGCATTTTGGACACGATTTGCTATGATAGGCTTAAAAAATAGACCTATTACGGTAAATACGGTTCATGGATATCTTTTTTCAAAGGATTCATCTATGCTAAGGCGTAAGGCTTATCTTTTTGCAGAGAAGCTTATGCGTAAGCGTACAGATTATATTCTTGTTATGAACCAAGAGGACTTGGAAATAGCAAAAGGGAATAAGCTTTGCAAAAAAGAGGTGCATTTTATAAACGGAATGGGTGTAAGGCTCGAAAGAGTTGAGGGCTTTGAAAAGGAGTCCTACGATGGAGCCGATACACTAAGACTTGTTTATGTTGGCGAGATAAGTAAGCGAAAAAATCAGCTTTTCCTTGTAAAGGCTCTTGAATATTTACCAAATGCTACGCTTACACTTGTAGGAGATGGTGATCAAAGAGGCGTTATTGAGGATTACGCAACAGAGCACGGAGTGTTAGATAGGCTTGAAATAACAGGCTTTACAAAGAATGTAGGAGCGCATATTTGCAATGCAGATGTTTATACCTCTGCATCTACAATAGAGGGCTTGCCGTTTAACATTATAGAGGCTATGGCAACTAAAATTCCTGTTTTAGCGAGTGATATTAAGGGGCAAAACGATCTTTTACCAGGTGATTGCCTTTATGAGCTAAATAATATGAATGCCTTTGTTGAGGCAATAAAGAGTGTCTCGCTCGCTCCCCGTAGCTATGATATTGAAAAATATAAAATAGAAAATGTGCTAAGCGAGAATGTAAGGCTTTATCTTGACTTGATTAAAAATGAACAAATAGGAGGTTAATAATATGATGTGGGTATGGTTTGCTCTCGCAATTTTACTCCTTGTAGTAGAGCTTGCGACAACGCAATTTGTATCGATTTGGTTTTCGGCAGCATCGCTTGTCACTGGTATTATAGTGGCGATTTTCCCGGAAATTCCAATTGTATGGGAAATAATTATATTTGTGGTACTGTCAGTAGGTGCACTTTTTGCAACAAGACCACTTGTAAAAAAGCTCACTGCTAAATCCAATAGCAAGACAAATCTTGATCTTAATATTGGAAAGACGGCAGTAGTAACAGAGGAAATAGACAACATTAAGGAAACAGGTGCTGTAAAGCTTAACGGACTTGTTTGGACAGCTCGCTCAGAGGACGATAGCGTTATCGCAGTTGATGAGGTTGTAATATTCAAGTCGATTTCAGGCAACAAGGCAATTGTTTCTAAAAAATAGGAGGTAAATTATGATTAATTCATTGGCACTTATGATGCTTGCAGGTGCAGGCGTAGGAATCGCTATAACAATTGCAGTAATTGTGCTTATTGTTATAGTAGCTCTTGTTTCAGGAATAAAAATTGTTCCTCAGGCAAAGGCATATGTAATTGAGCGCTTTGGCGCATACGAAAAGACATGGCAAACAGGCTTGCATGTTTTGATACCCTTTATCGAGAGAGTATCAAAGCAGGTATCCTTGAAGGAGCAGGTTGCAGACTTTGATCCACAGCCAGTTATCACTAAGGATAATGTAACAATGCAAATTGATACAGTAGTATTCTTCCAAATCACCGATCCTAAGCTTTTTGCTTATGGTGTTGAGAACCCAATTAGAGCTATCGAAAATCTCACAGCAACAACACTTCGTAACATTATAGGTGATATGGAGCTTGACCACACTCTTACATCAAGAGATACAATCAATGCAAAAATCCGTTCTATACTTGACGATGCTACTGACCCTTGGGGAATAAAGATTAATAGAGTAGAGCTCAAAAACATTAAGCCACCATCAGAAATTCAAGATGCGATGGAAAAGCAGATGAAGGCTGAGCGTGAAAGAAGAGAGGCAATTCTTCGTGCCGAGGGTGAAAAGGCAAGTAACATACTTGTAGCACAGGGTAAGAAGGAGGCTAAGGTTCTTGAGGCAGAGGCTGAAAAGCTCTCCGCTATTCTTCGTGCAGAGGCAGAGAAGGAAGCAAGAATTAAGGCGGCAGAGGCAGAGGCTGAGGCAATCCTTAAAATTAACCAAGCACAGGCAGAGTCAATTCGCCTTATTAATGAGGCAAACCCAGATGAGGCTTATATCACTCTTAAAAAGCTCGAAAGCTTCGAAAAGGTTTCTAACGGCAACGCAACAAAGCTAATCATTCCAAGCGACCTTCAAGGTGTTGTTGGACTTGTTAGTGCAATTTCAGAAACAGCAAAGAGCGACAAGAAATAACCCAAAAATATCCACCCAAAACGGGTGGATATTTGTTTTTATTAATAATTTTTGAATTTTGAAATTCAATTATTCACAATTTCGCCGTAAAGCCTTTCGCTATCAGCATTTATAAGCTTTACCAATTTTATTTGACCACTCAATGATTTATCACTTTTTGCCATTATTTCAATAAAATTGTCGGTGTGTCCATGCATATATTCGCCATCGAAATTTTCGAACAAAGCCAAGGCTGTATCGTGAGAATTTATGTACTCATTATAGAGCTCTTTTCTTATTTCAATCTCCAAATTAGACAATTGTCTAAGTCGCTCCTTTTTTATCTCCTCAGGAATCTGACCGCTCATATCATAAGCCACAGTTCCTTTCCTTTTTGAATACGGGAAAATGTGTAGCCTCATAAAGCGTTGCTCCTTGAAAAATTCGAGAGTTTGAGCAAAATCCTCATCGCTTTCCTGTGGAAATCCCGTGATAACATCTGCACTTAGCATAAGATCGGGAATTTGAGATTTCATATATTCAATATTTGCTCTTGCCATATCAATATTGTATTTTCTACGCATAAGCTTTAAGGTTCTTGAACAACCACTTTGCATAGAAATATGAAAATGTGGCATAAGCTTATCAAGTCCCTTTATCTTGTCGATAAAATCCTTGGTTAAGGAAACAGGGTCAAGAGAGCCGAGCCTAATCCTTTTTAGCCCTTCAATTTGATTAACCTCGAAAAGCAGATCGGCAAGAGAATAGCCGTTTTCAAAGTCCTTACCATATGAGGCAGTTTCAATACCAGTTAGGACAACCTCGTAGCATCCTTGATCGACGGCACCTTTAACCTCGGATAAAATATTCTCACGACTATCGGAGCGTACATTCCCACGGGCCCTTGGAATTATACAGTATGCACATTTTGAGTCACAGCCATCTTGTATCTTAATAAAGGCTCTTGTTCTTGTCATTGGAGCACTAACACTCATTTGATCAAATTTAGAGCTATATATATCGGGAAGGTAAGCACATTTTTCAGTGCGATTACTTAAAAGCTCGAGTGCTTTTTTTGCAATTATGGATTTTCCGTTATTTCCACAAACAAAGGATACGCCATCAATGGCAAGAGCATCCTCGGGATTTATTTGAGAATAACAGCCCGTTACAATAACTACGGCATTGGGATTTTTAGCAATACATCTTCTTATAAACTGCCTTGATTTTCTGTCGCTCTCAGCAGTAACTGTACAGGTGTTGATAATGTAAATATCGCATTTTTCATCCTTGTCACATATTGTGACACCGCTTTTAGATAGCTCCTGCATAATAGCATCGCTTTCATATTGATTTACTCTGCAACCAAGCGTTAAAATGCTTGCCTTGATTTCGCTATTCATTATCAGCCCTCCTGTTAGTTTTTTTATTAACGCTTCTATTTTAGCACACTTTTTCTATTATGTAAATTGGAAAATCGACAAAAAGCTAAATAATTTGAAAAATGCACTTGAAAATGTAGATTTATACATTTATAATTATTATTAGAATAATAGTAAGGGCTTTTGCCCTTGGAATTGTGAAAGGTAAGGATTTATATGGGAAGGCTTTTTATATCTAAGCATCCAATAATCGCTCATAAGCTATCAATAATGAGAGATAAGAGCACATCAAACGAGATATTTAGAGGTCTGCTTAACGATATAGCAGAGCTTATGTGCTATGAGGCAACGCTTGATCTTGAGCTTGATAATTATAATGTAGAAACGCCATTACAAGGAACAATTGGTAAAAGGCTTTCAAAAAATGTTGTGATTGTTCCAATTCTCAGGGCAGGGCTTGGAATGACGGATGCGTTTGTAAGGCTTATACCAAACGCAAGAGTAGGACATATTGGCTTGTATAGAGATCACGATACGCATATGCCAGTTAAGTATTATCTAAATCTCCCAAGGGACATAGAAAATAGCGAGATTATAGTTGTTGATCCTATGCTCGCAACTGGCGGAAGTGCGTCTGATGCTATACAAATGTTAAAGGATGAGGGATGCAGAAAAATTAGATTTGTATGCCTTGTTTCTGCACCCGAGGGGGTAGAGGTATTAAAAGCAAGACATGCAGATGTTGATATTTATACAGCTGCACTTGATGAAAAGCTAAATGAAAATGCATATATTCTTCCTGGCCTTGGTGATGCTGGGGATAGAATTTTTGGTACAGACTGATGAAGGAATTTATAATAAACGCAAACGATGCAGGTCAACGCCTTGATAAATTCGTTCAAAAGGCTGTTAAGGGAATACCTGTTTCGCTTATGTATAAAGCGATTCGCTTAAAAAAGATCAAGGTAAATAGAAAAAGAGCAGAGCAAAAGCAGATTTTATGCGAGGGCGATGCTGTTCAAATGTTCTTGCCCGATGAGCTCTTCGGTGAGAAAATTGTAAGCACGGAGCTTTTGACAATAAAGCCAATCATAAATATAATTTATGAGGATAAAAAAATACTCTTGTGCGACAAGCCCGCAGGTGTGCTTGTTCACAGTGGCGATGGTGATGGAAAAGCAAGCGGTGTTGGTGATAGTGCAGACAGGAATACACTAATTTACCACATTCAAGCTTATTTAGCACAAAAGGGCGAGTATGATCCAAGTAAGGAAGCCTCGTTTTCTCCTGCATTGTGCAATAGGATTGATAGAAATACAGGTGGAATAGTTATTTCTGCTAAAACAGCCACGGCGTTAAGAGAAATAAATCTTGCGATTAAGGAAAACAGAATTACTAAGCTTTATTTGTGTGCTGTTCATGGAAAAATGAGCAAAAGCAGCGACACATTGACGGGTTTTTTGATTAAAAATTCAAATACAAACACAGTAAAGGTGCTTTCAAGCCCCAAAAGGGGAGCGAAGGAAATAATAACAAAATATAAGGTGCTTGAATATAATTCCAAGAAGGATTTATCACTTCTTGAGGTGGAGCTTGTTACAGGTAGAACACATCAAATCAGAGCTCATATGGCGTCGATAGGTCACCCACTTTTGGGCGATGGAAAATATGGAAGCATTGGGGCAGATAAGCAGTTCGGCTACAAGCATCAAGCACTTTATTCCTACAAGCTTAGATTTGGAAGGCTTGGGGGCGATTTGGCTCATCTTGATAACACAGAGCATTCGGTGGAGCTTGAAAATATCTATTTTTTGAGAGAATTTTCTTCAAAAACGCCAAGAAAGTAAACAAAATACTTTAAACATGTAAAAAATATATTAAAAAAGGTGTTGACAAGCAACCTATTTTGTTATATAATTAAAATATAAAAATTTGTACTCGAGTGATTAAAGGAGAAACATATCGTGAGCAATAACATTAAAGAGAGAAGAATGGGATCTGCAAGCGTTCCAGAAAAGAACCGTGCAGCGATTGTAAATTCTGACGCTAAGCAAAAACGCTCCGTTGGCAGAGCAATTCTCATTGCACTTGTAATAGTAGTGCTTTTGGTTGCAGCTGCTCTCGTTGCTGTAAATATGCTTATAGATAATCTTACAGGTTCTATCGCAACCGACGGAGATTACAAACTTGTAGAAATCGAAAAGGGTGCTCTTGATACTGATTATATAGCAGAGAATAAGATCTTTTCTGCAGAGGTTCAGGGAAATGATACATTTAAGAACTATGCGCTTTTGGCTTCACAAAACCACAGCTCAGTTGTAAATGCTATCGTTGACGATGAAAATGTATTCAACTACGCAATTTATGGTATCGATTCAACAACAAACGATGTTGATGTTATAATCATCGCATCTGTTAATAAGGCAACTAAGTCAATCAAGTATGTTCTTTTGGACGACAAGATGCTCGTTTCAATCCCTTATGCTGATCAGGTAGGATGCCTTGAGGCTGCATATGGCATTGGTGGAGCAAACCTTCTTTCAAGAACAATTGCTCAAAACTTCGGTGTTGATATCGATGGTTACATAGCTCTCGATATGGAGAATATTGCAACTCTTGCAAGCGATCCAAACACAAAGATTGAGGTGTTTATGACTGTTGATGAGATTAAGGCTCTTAACAAGTCAATCGCAGCGTTCAACAAGAGATTTGAGGGACTTGAGGGCTTTGAGGCTCTTAATGATGATCTTCCAGCTGAGGCTGATAGAATGGTAGAGCTCAAGGGCTACTATGTTCTTGCATATGTTCGTGGAGCAAACGGACTTAACAACAAGGCAGTATTTAACCTCTTTGTTGAGGCTACTAAGAAGGCACTTTCAAATGGCGTTTCAGGAGTTCAAGAGTTTACTGAGCTTCTTAAGGGCAACTCAAGAATTTCAACATCTGCAGATGACTTCTCATCAGTTCTTCAGCTTGTAGCTCTTTCGGCAACTGAGCTCAATGCAAGCGTAAATGCTGATAACTTTGTATATGTTTTGTCTGCTGATAAGCTTCTTACAAAGAATGTTCGCATAAAGAACGCAGAAGGAAAGACTGAGCTTGTTTCATTCGTAGTTGTTGAGGATTACTCAGCAATGGTAACAGAGCTTTACAATCTTCTTTACAAATAAAAGACAACAAAACGGCAGGCAACTGCCGTTTTGATTTACTATGTATGTCACCCTTGATTTTCAAAAAGGTGACAAGGAGAGAATATGAATTTAAAGGAAAGAGTTCTTAGCTTTTTAGAGAGTAAGAGAGATATTATTGTTTCAGGTGAGAGCATAGCAAGGGCACTCGGTGTTTCTCGAAACTCTATATGGAAGGCAATAAATGCTTTAAAAAAGGATGGTTATCCTATAACCTCTCAAAGCAATACGGGATATGTTTTATCTAAGGATGCCGATATTTTCAATGCTTCTAAAATACAAGCGGAGGCGAGTAGCGATATTGAGGTTGTTTTCCTTGACGAGGCGACCTCATCAAACGATATTGCTAAAAAACTTGCGACAGAGGGAGCAAAGGAGGGGACGGTTGTAGTTGTAGCACGGCAAAGTGAAGGCAGAGGTAGAATGGGTAGGAGCTTTATCTCTAACGAGGAAAACGGCTTATATATGAGCATTATTCTACGCCCAAGTATTTCTGCTATGCAGAGCCTAAAAATAACCATTATAGGCGCTCTTGCGACTCTTGAAGCTATTGAGGAGACAAGTGGAGCAAGCTGTGGAATAAAATGGGTAAATGATATCTTCATTGGAGACAAAAAGGTATGTGGTATACTTACCGAGGCAGCACTTAGCTTTGAAAGTGGATCGCTTGATTATGCCGTGCTTGGAATAGGCGTGAATGTAACTCCACCTAAAAATGGCTTTGATGCTGAAATAAAGGATATTGCTACCTCAATTTATCAAAATAAGGCTCCAAACGATTACAAAAGCATATTATGTGCTAAGATTGTGGATAAATTCTTTCATTATTATAAGAATATTGAAGGAGATGAATACATTTCCTTGTATAGAGAGCGTTCTATTCTTATTGGAAAGAGGGTAGAGGTTGTAAGAGGAGAGATGGTTTATTCAGGAATTGTAGTAGATATTGATAATGATGCTAATCTTGTGCTAAGAGTTGGAGATGAGGAGCTTAAATTCAATTCAGGAGAGGCAAGAATAAAAAAGAGATGAAGGCACGAAGCAGTAAGATAATAAGCATGACATATATGGCACTATTTGTTGCGGTGCTTGCAGTTATATCTCAGCTTTCTATTCCCATAGGGGCAGTCCCTCTAACGCTTCAAATTTGTGTAGTAGCCTTTTGCGGTTATTTTCTCGGACTTAGAAGAGGAACACTTGCGATTATACTTTATATAGCAATAGGAGCAATAGGGGCGCCTGTTTTTGCAGGCTTTAAGGGCGGTTTTTTCGTGCTTTTAGGTCCGAGTGGTGGATTTGTATGGGGATTTATAGTAGTTGCCTTATTTTGTGGCATTTGGAAAAGGGCTCAGCTTGCTATTTTGGGAGGAATTATAGGAACGCTTTTGTGCCATCTTATAGGTGTCATTCAATATATGTTAATTGCATCCTGTTCATTTTGGGTATCGCTTGTAGCTGTGTCCTTGCCATACATAATAAAAGACATTATACTTGTACCACTTGCATTTTTTTTAGCACAAAAAACAAAAAAGCATATAAAGAAAAACGGTTGGTAAATCCAACCGTTTTTTAATCCTTTTTATAGTGACAGGGAGATATGTAAAATTTTTCAAGATCAATTGAATAAATTCCGTCCTCTCCCTTGCTATACCCAGAGATGTCAAGCAAGCGTTGAGTAGAGGAGTTAGGTAAGAAAATAGAGGTCTTTAAACCGCATCTGTGCATAAAGTTCATCGATGCACGAAGCATTATTATCATAGCCTCCTCATCGTTTGTTTCTGGCGAGGTTTTAAAGCCACTTATAACTCCGCAGGCATCAACAAATTTAAATTGGCAAGCTCCTAAAAAAGCACCGTCATCAGCCCTATAAGCAAATGCATTTATATCAAAGTCAATGCCACAAATTTCGCAGAGCTCCTTTTGAGTATTCTTTTCTTGAATAGGTAATACAGTCAGCATAATATCTCCTTAAATAGTATCACTTTTTCCATAGAGGTAATTAACCTCGGCGTCGGTAAGCTCTCTCCATTTTCCACGCTCAAGCTCCCCGAGCTTTAGCTTTCCAATAGAAATTCTTGTAAGACGCATAATTGTAAGTGAGCATAGCTCACACATTTTTCTTATTTGTCGATTTCTACCCTCATAAAGGGTGAAAAGAGTATTGGTAGCACCGTTTTTTGTAGAAATAATTCTAACCTTTACGGGCTTTATGGTGTAACCGTCTATTTCCATCGGTGAACAAAGACGCTTTAAGGTCTCGGGAGAAATTTCGCCCTTTATCATTACACTGTATGTTTTGGGCATATGTCCCTTGGGGTGGGTTAGACGGTTTGTTAGCTCGCCATCGTTAGTTAGAATAAGCAAGCCCTCAGAAAACATATCCAATCTTCCCACAGGATAAACACGCTCGCCTACGCCAGAAACAAGAGAGAGCACCGTTTGGCGTCCCTTTTCATCACTTGCGGTGCAAACATATCCAAGTGGCTTGTTAAGCATTATGTAACGCTTTTTTGCAGAAGCAAGGCCCTTTATAACCTTGCCATTAAAGGTAACAACATCATTTTCAGGATCTACCTTGTCACCAAGCCTTGCAATAGTGCCATTAATTTTGACATTACCTGCCTCAATTGCCCTTTCAGCAGCTCGCCTTGACATGATATTGTTATCGGTGAAAAATTTTTGTAGTCTAATTTTTTCCATATCAACCGAAAATTCTTTCAATGATAGATTTTTTGTATTTTATAGATTTTACGCTTTCCAAAGCGAATATATCGACCGATGCAATCTCTGTATTGTCGAGATAATAAACAATTTTTCCAACCCTATCTCCTTGCTTTATAGGAGCAAAAACAAATCTTTCAGCCTCAAATGAAGCACGGATTTTATCACGCTCACCCTTTTTGAGGGTTACGAAAAGAGAGGAAAAGTTTGTGCATAGCACCTTTTTTTGTCTGCCATTTACACAATCAAGCTCAATCGTATAATCTCCACCCTCGGCAAGCTTTACAGATTCGTATTGTGAAAAGCCGTAATCAAGCATTAGCTTGTGGTCGTTCCAATCGTTTGGAGCATTAAGAGTGACGGCAATAAGAGAGATGCCCTCACGCTCAGCAGAGGAAACTAAGCATCGACCACTTTTCTTGGTGAAGCCTGTTTTGACGCCATTTGCACCCTCATATCGCCTTAAAAGCTTATTGTGGTTAACCAACACACGCTCTGCGTCCGATGAGGGGATAGTAGCTCTTGTAGAGCCTACAATTTCGCAAAAAATAGGATTTTTCATAGCGTATCTCGCTATCGTAGCAAGATCACTCGCACTTGTGTAATGGTTTTTGTCGTCAAGTCCGTGCGGATTTGTAAAATGTGTGTTTACAAGTCCAAGCTCTTCCGCCTTTTTGTTCATCATCGCGGCAAATTCTTCAATCCCGCCCGCAATCGCGTATGCAATAGCCGCCGC
>JAZNYH010000037.1:0-3987 GCA_045594305.1 Eubacteriales bacterium
GAGAGACTAACAACTCCTTGGCTCACAGAACGACATGGCTACGATCCGACTTTGAAGATATTGAAGATGCTGTGTTTGGACCAGTTGATGAAAAGAATAAATTGGAAGAAGCTCACAAAGCGCTATGGGAGTTGTTCGCAAACATAGATGAACATGCAAGCTCAGATGTTTGGCAAAAAAGTCTTGAGGATGAAATTATAAGAAATGATTTCTATGAAAAATTAAAGATCTTTGCCAATCTCTTAAATGCAGCTCTTTCAAACAGAGGTGTTTTTGTAGAAGTAGGATTTGAAAAACTAGATGAATATAGATCAGATTATCTTTTCTTTAATAAATTGAGAAAATCAGTTATAGAAAGATACGATAACATTATAGATCTTTCAAAATATGAATCTGGAATTCAAAATCTTTTGAATACCTTTGTAAATGCCTCGGAGATTAAAATAGTAGTTGATCCTATCTATATAGGAGATGAAGAGGCAATGGCAAAGCTTCTATCAAGCGACGATCCTAGCAACGCCAAAGCTGATAAAATTAAAACAAGAATTGAATCAGAGTTGAAGCAAATAAGATATGATGATCCATTAAAGTTTGAAGAGTTTTCTACAAAAATAAAGAAAACATTGGCGGAATATGAACAAAACAGAGATGCAGACAAATATCTTGCCAATATGGAAGCGATGGCTGATGACTTTAGACATGGAAGAATGAAACGAGATTACCCTTCTTCTATTGCGAATGACGGTGACACCAAGGCTTTTTATGGCTCAATAGTAATGGTAATTCGCTCGGAAAATATGTTTGAAATCAATGATGAAAATGAGGAAATTATAGCAGAAAACGCTATTGCTATTAAAAAGGCAGTTTCCGAAAATGCAAAACGAGATTGGAAGCACAATGAGGTAGTTCATAAGCAAATTCATAGAGTTCTTGACGACTGCTTATTTGATATGTTTGACCAATTAGGAGTAGTTATTGATAATTCCAATGTAGAAATTCTTGATAAAATGATAGATGAAATAATGAAGGTGGCACTTACAAGATACTAATGGAAAATTTATATGTATATTTGGGAGCGATAAATGGTGTTGTTCCTGTTACGATTGTGCGCAAAAATATAAAAAATGTGCATTTGAAAGTGTTTAGAAATTTGGAAGTTGTTGTTTCTGCTCCTGCTAATGTTCCACAGGAATGGATTATTTCGTTTTTGAATGACCATTCAAAATGGATTGACAGTCAAATAACTAAATACAAGCGAACAAGTGGATATAACAATTTGACTAATATCAAAAGCGGATCTTCGACTCAATTTTTAGGAAAAGATGTTCGCATTTACAAAATTGAATCATCTGAAAATCATATAGATGTTGATGAAAAGAAAATTTGTATATATGTTTATGATATACATGATGAAGAATGCGCTCAAAAAACATTTAATGAGTGGTGGAGAAAAACAGCACAAGAAATATATGAAAAAGAAACCAAAAATCTTTTTGATAAAATCTTCAAGAAATATGGCATACAAGAGCCTATTGTTGTTATAAGAAAGATGAAAACTCTTTGGGGAAGCTGTACGCCTAACAAACACAAAATAACATTAAATGAGTATTTATTGAAAGCGAATTTGCGCTGTATTCAATATGTTATTTTGCATGAGCTTACTCACTTGTTGTATCCGAATCATAGCAAAGATTTTTACGATTTTCTAACCATTCACATGCCAGATTGGATAGAAAGAAAAAAACAATTGGATCACGAGGTAGTACAAGGATTGTAAAACCTGCTTAAAGGAGAAAAATGAGTTACGAATTAGATCGCACTAGAAAGTGCAAATGTGCCTGTGGAAAAGGATATGTTGTTCAGGAAATCTATTCAAATGATTGGAATCAAGAACAAACATACGAAAGAATAGAATGTCCAGAATGCAACGAAAAGTTTTATATAGCAACTATGAGTTTTTATCACAAGTGTGAATCGTATCTAAGATATTATCTTGTGAAAAAAGGCGAACGAATATCTTTTGGTGTTAGCTCCTGTTCTTTTGGAGAGGATATCGTGCATGAATTTACAAAAGAAGAACTACAGGAATCCTTGGAGTATTTAAAGACGATAAAATATTCAACGCAATGTCAAGATAGGGTATCTGGAAGAATAATTCATTGCTTCAAAAAAAGATATAATACAGTAAAACTAAATTGTGTTCGACCTAAGCTTGAGAAGGTTATTAATCAATATGATTCTTATCAATGGAATGCTTTAAAAATAAAAGCAGAGCAAGATAAGTGCAAAAAAACTGAAAGAATCGAGCTTGATTTTTAAAAAATTACTGAAGCTTAGTGGAGTAGTATGACCAAAATTACAAAAAACGCAATACAATGCAAGCTGTGTGGAGAAGTTATTGAATCCAAGCATGTTCACGACTTTGTGCAGTGCAAATGCGGAGCGTGTGCAGTTGATGGCGGACATGATTATTTGCGTAGGTGCTTTAGAGATAAGGACTGTTACATAGACCTTTCAGAAAGTATCGAAATATCTGAAGAAGATTCGCAATAATGCTGGACTTTTGAAAAGTTGTGTGATATTGTGGTGTTACCAAACAAAGGAGGTAGCATTATGATATTAGAAGCGTTGAAAAGTTTATACCCAAATGCGAGTGAAAAGGTGCTTATAGCTGTAAAGGAAGACCTTGAAAAGCTTCGTGGAAAGCAGGTAAGCACAGTGGAACTTGTAGATTGGATGGACAAGCTTGTTGTAGCACACACAATTAATGAAGCATTAAAAATAGAGGACGATTCAAAACCGACCTGTGTCGGTAATGAGTCGTCCTTTGTTTATGTGGAGGGCAGTGATGAAATCAATGATTGATGAGCTGTGGTATGGAAATGTATCTCCAATGGACGATACTCGAAATAACACGGAAGAAATGAAGGAGCTGATGAGTTACATAGCTCGGCATCAGGAAGAACTCGTGGCAACACTAACGGACGAGCAGAAGGCGATTTTTGAGAAGTTCGATGATTGTTGGAGCGAATACGCAAGCAAAGCAGAAAAGGCGATATTTTCATATGCCTTCAAGCTCGGAGCAAGGCTCACACTCGAAACACTAACCGACTGAAAAGCACGGTAAAAACCGTGTTTTTTCTTTGTCAAATTTAAGGTGTCTTGAAATTGCGACATGCAAGACTTGACAAATTTTTCACTATCCGGTAAAATAGAAGAACATAGAGCAACACCCTTGTGTTATGGCTCGTAAAATAGTTTGTTACTGTTCTTTTTTCTGCTGATAATGCAGAGCACTTAGCAGGCTTGCCTGCACAAATAAATATCTACGAAGGTAGGTATCATTACATATTTAAGTAACAAGCGAAAGGTAAAAACTACGATTTTGTGCGTGGTTCTTTTCGCTATGCTTGAATGTGAAGTGATGCCTATCTTTTTTTGCGTTTAGTAAATAATTTGTAAACATTTTCAAAAAGGGGAATATTTTTGCCGTTTTCACTGCCTACCAATTGAGGGTAAAAAATATTTTTCATAAAACCGTATATTTTTCGCATTTTCAAGGGCTACCAATTGAGGGGATAAAAATATTTTCTAAAAAAGTTGCCCTTTTCATGCCTTTTCGCTGCCTACCAATTAGAGGGATAACTGTTCAAAAGGTGCATCGCTGTAATCAAAGAATACATAACTCAAAAAAATTAAAACAGGAGGAGTCTTATTGAACAAGCGGAACGACAAATCAGGAAACTATTTTTTAGCACCGAAAAGCATTTTCAGCCTGGGGTTATCATCAGGCGAGATAACCTTGTATCTGTATCTTATGTTCTGCGAGGACAGAAGCACCTACAAGTGCTACCCAAGCTATTCTACCATAGGCAAAGCGACAGGAATGAGCGACAATACTGTTCGCAAATATGTGGAAAGCCTGGAAAGGCGAGGTCTAATCTACACCGAGCATACAACTGTCATAACTAAGGACGGCAGAGCTCA
>JAZNYH010000038.1:0-4719 GCA_045594305.1 Eubacteriales bacterium
TAAACTGCACCCTGTCGTTTAGTAGCTTATGAGTGCCTATGATTATATCAAGATCACCCCTTTTGAGGCGTCTGAGAGTCTCATTTTGTTGCTTTTGCGTACGGAAGCGTGAAATCATATCTATTGATACTCCCGTGCCTGCAAAGCGTGCCGTAGCGGTTTGATAATGCTGTAAGGCAAGAATAGTGGTAGGAACTAAAATAGCAACCTGCTTGTTGTTTGCAACAGCCTTCATAGCAGCCCTTAGTGCAACCTCGGTCTTGCCGTAGCCAACATCGCCACAAAGCACACGGTCCATAGGGTATGGTCTTTCCATATCCTGCTTAATGTCCTCAATGGCTTCAATTTGGCTATCCGTCTCCTCAAACTCAAACGAGGTGTCAAATTCGTGCTCCATAATTCCGTCGGGAGCAAAAGCAAAGCCATCTATACGGGTTCTGCGAGCGTAAAGGTCGATAAGCTCCTTTGCCATCTCCTTAGCGCTTGCCTTGGCACGAGAGGTAGCCCTCTTCCATTCAGCTCCACCCATCTTAGATAGCTTAACCTCGCCATCGGCAGAGCCTGCACCTATATACTTGGATACCATATCGAGCTGATCAACAGGTAAAAATAGCTTATCAGTGCCTGCATATTGGATAGCGATATAGTCACGATAAGCGCCACATATCAAGAGATTTTGTATACCGAGATACTTTCCTATACCATAGGTGGCGTGAACAACAGCATCGCCTACATTAAGGTCGGCATAGGAGAGGATTTTCTCGCCTGAGCTTTTGGCGAATTTAGCACGCTTGCGTGATTTTTGAGCCGAACGCTCCGCTCTTGACGATAGCACCATAACTACGGTTTTTAATTCAAAAAGCTCATAGCCAATAGGGAAGGAATCGGTTAAAACGCACACAACCCCTGCCTTTAATTGGTTGTTTTGCTCATTGAACGCAAACGCAGGCACGGAGTAATCACAAAGCGAGCGAACGCTATCTCTAACCTCTGCCTCGCTTCTGCAAACGAGAGCACACGCATAGCCGTTTTCAGTATAGAACTTTAATTGCTCAACGATAGTATTTATCGACACATCGGAGGACGAAACACCTCTTGCCTTGAAATCGTAAATGCCACCTGCCTTGCCCGAATGGCTTATGGCAAATCTATCAAGCTTTATAGTGCTTGCCTCATCAATAAATTCCTCTATCCTATCGCCAGATGCCATATAGTCAGCAAGCGACGCAGTTATAAACCCTGATGAAATAAGCGACTCGCAAAGCTCATCATTCAAATCAATAGCACTCTGTACCTTTGTGCGAATAGCAGAATGCTCGCATACAATAGCCACTGAGCCGTCAAAATAGTCGAGAAGTGTCTGCTTTTGTGGGTAAATAAGCGAAATAAACTTATCGAAGAATGCATTTGAGGTCTGTGACTCAATGGAGAAAAGCTCACGCCTAAGCTCCTTTTCGCTCTCATCACTTGTGCATTTTTCAAGAAGCAGAGAAAGAGTATCCTTAATTTGCTCAATTTGCTCCTTGCTTGCAATAATTTCCTTAGAGGGAGTGATAGAAAAGCTATCAATTTTTGAGCCCATACGCTGAGTTATAGGGTCGAAAAGCCCCATTCTGTCTATCTCATCGCCAAAGAGCTCAATCCTTATAGGCAAGCTCTCGTCAAACGCCTTGCCATTTACAATAACGCCAGCACTACCTGTGGGGAATACATCTATAATTCCACCACGCACTGCGTATTGTCCTGCACTTTCGACAAGCTCGCACGAGGTGTAGCCCGATGCAATTAGCTTGGCTAAGAGGTCAAGAGGCTCGATTGTATCGCCAATAGAGAGAGTAAAGGTGCGATTTTCAAGCTCCACCCTTGGCATAGTATATTGCAAAAGAGCGTCGGGAGTAGCTACAACTGCGTCAATTGTAGCGTCATTAACGCCACATAAAACCCTTAATCTTTCGTGCTCAAGCTCTCGTGAGGCAGTAACATCAAAGAAGTTGAAATCACGCATAGGATAAAGCTCGGAGCGAAGTCCGCTTTTCCTTAAAAAATCGTTAAGACGGTTAGCACGCCTTTCCTCGGCAACGATGATTAAGATGGTTTTTTTGTATTGCTCTCTCAAATCGCAACAGAGCGAGTGGATAAGTGCGTACTCAGCACCATCACAAAGACCATTTACAAGAAGTGGTAGACTTTGCCCATTTGCCCTAAGCTCACTAAGCCTTGAAAGCATCGACCTATATTGCTCCGTCTGCTTGATAGGAGCGAGTAAAATGCCTGTGTTCACCGTATTACCCCCTAAAAATTTTTAAAACGCAAGATAGCGCCCTTTTGAGGGCGCATAGAATTTGTATTTTCAAAGGCGAGCGTTTTTTGCACAAATAACGACAAAATCACGCCACCATATCTGCATTAATTATATTACCATAGAAAGCCAAGAATGTCAATTAATTTCACATATAAAATATGATAAAATATTGACAATAGGCTCCTAAAATGATAAAATATTCTTACTAAGAGATGATATCTCTTTTTGGAGGTTTCTATGGAAGAAAAAATATTAAAGCTTAAAAAAATAGCTAATGACATTAGAATTGGTATAGTAGAGGCTGTGCATAGTGCAAAGTCGGGACACCCAGGCGGAGCACTCTCATCAGCAGATATTCTTACATGCCTTTATTTCTCGGAGCTTAGAATAGATCCGAAAAGCCCTAAAATGCCCGAAAGAGATCGCTTCGTTCTCTCAAAGGGACACTCCTGCCCAGGACTTTATTCAGCACTTGCTCACAGAGGCTTTTTCTCAACTGATGAGCTTGTAGGCTTCCGTCACCTTGGCTCCTTCCTGCAAGGACACCCTGATATGAAGAATATAGACGGAGTTGATATGTCAGCAGGCTCACTTGGACAAGGCTTTTCGAGTGCTTGTGGAATGGCACTTGCAGGCAAGATGGATAACAAGGATTATCGTGTTTATACTCTTATAGGCGATGGTGAAAGCCAAGAGGGACAGGTTTGGGAGGCTGTTATGTTTGCCTCTCACTACAAGCTTGATAATCTCTGCCTCATAATTGACAATAACGGCTTACAAATAGATGGTAAGGTAGAAGAGGTTATGAACAATATGCCATACGAGCCTAAGCTTGAGGCGTTTGGTTGGAATGTAATCTCAATTGACGGACATGATATAGAGCAAATTCTTAGTGCATTTGAGCAAGCCAAGAGCGTAAAGGGCAAGCCTACTGCTATTGTTGCAAAAACAATAAAGGGAAAGGGCGTATCCTTTATGGAAAACAATGTTGGCTGGCACGGAAAAGCACCTAACGACGATGAATATGCTCAGGCAATTCAAAACCTTGAAAAAATCGGCAAAGAATTGAAGGGAGAGTGTTGACATGGCAGATAAGATAGCAACAAGAGAAGCGTACGGCAACGCTCTTGCCGAGCTTGGAGAAAAATATGAGAACCTTGTGGTGCTTGATGCAGACCTTGCAGCAGCAACCAAAACAGGTGTATTTAAGAAGAAATTTCCCGAGAGATTTTTCGATTGTGGAATAGCAGAAAATAATATGTTTGGCGTAGCAGCAGGACTTTCAACCGCAGGCAAAATCCCATTTGCCAGCACCTTTGCAATGTTTGCAGCAGGAAGAAGCTTTGAGCAGATAAGAAACTCTATCGGCTACCCAGGATTAAATGTAAAAATAGGTGCAACTCACGCAGGAATTTCCGTAGGTGAGGACGGTGCAACCCATCAATGCAACGAGGATATCGCCCTTATGCGTACAATCCCAGGAATGGTAATTCTCAATCCTGCTGACGCAGTTGAGGCAAGATATGCAGTTGAGGCAGCAATCAACTACAATGGTCCTGTTTATCTTCGATTTGGACGCCTTGCTGTGCCTGTAATTAACGATAAAGAGGGCTATACCTTTGAGATTGGCAAGGGAGTATTGCTTGCTGAGGGAACAGATGTTACAATAGTTGCAACGGGCCTTATGGTAGAGCAGGCTCTTATCGCAAGAGAAGAGCTTGAGGCTGAGGGCATTAGTGCATCAGTTGTAAACATTCACACAATAAAGCCACTTGACACAGGACTATTGCTTGCGTGTGCTCAGCAGACGGGTGCAATTGTAACCACCGAGGAGCACAATATAATTGGCGGACTTGGCAGTGCGGTATGCGAGGCACTTTCGGGCATTTGCCCTGTTCCTGTTGTAAGACACGGAGTAAATGACCTCTATGGTAAATCAGCCCCCGCTAAGGAGCTTCTTAGCTATTATAAGCTCAACGCAGAGGGCATCAAGGAAAAGGTTTACGAGGCTTTGAAGCTAAAGCATTAATTAGCTTTTTAGCCTGCGCAGTGCGTGATGAGCAACATTGAGACCTACACGCAGATTAAAGGAGTCCCAAATCAAATGCTGGTTTGCAGGCCTCCTGCGAGCTATCCTCTTAATGAGACCTACGGTCGGACGATTTTTCGCAGATGTTGGAAGCAGTAAAGGCGTTTTGCGGACACCACCCTAACATATAGGGTTCTAATTTTTGCCACACGGCTGAGGCGGGTATAAATAAAAAAGCAAGCACGAAATGAAGTGAACCCCATTTAGTTCACAAAAAACAAAAAACGGCATGATGAAAAACAGGAAGAGGAAATCACCTTTTCCTGTTTTTTAATCGAGTTGTATTGTAAAAAATCAGCCAATCTTCAACAAGGGATAGAAATTCTTG
>JAZNYH010000039.1:0-14082 GCA_045594305.1 Eubacteriales bacterium
TGAGTTTTTAAGTCCTGCTTGAATGTAGTGCACTCCTGCCTCGGTCTTTACTGCGATTGCAGAGATAAGAGCGAGTGTGTAGAAGCTACCTGTTTCATCAGCGTTATTGAAGCCTCTTACGCTTACGCTAATGTCGGTATAATTAGTTGAGGTGATTGATACATTAATTCCCTTTACATTTGTTTCAAGCTCGAGTGTGCCATCCTTAAATATCTTTGAGATGTTTACCTCTCCGTACTTTGAGTTAATCATAAAGAGCGAAAGGGTTGCATCTATTGCATTTACCTCATTATAGAGAGCAAGCAAGTCCTTGTCTACCTTATAGCCTGCGTCAATTCCCAAGTATGCATTACTTAGTGCTCTTGAATAGCCCTTGAAGGTTATGATTGGATTTGTTGACTCCTCTACTGCATAGCCCTCAATGGCTGTGCAATAGTCGGCATTTTCGCAAATACAGCTATATACGCCCTCTGCTCCAAAGCCGTTTTCGTATACGAGCACTTTTTTCGCCTTATGACTTGCTGATGCGGTTACTGTAAAATTACATCCCGCTCTTTGACAGCTTGCGTCTTCAAGACAGGTATTTACTGAACCGAGATTGTGAGTAGCGAATGCCTCCTCAACTATCTCAGAGCAATCCGCACATACTCTTTCAGTGGTGCAATCGTTGTCGCCTTGCTCTGGGTTATGACCATATACATAGCAAAGTGTTTCGTAATGTACAGTACCTGTTGCATTTTTTAGCGCTGAGCTATAATTGCCTGCAACATATTCTCCCTCATTGCCGATGTATACAATATCATAGCTTCCTACATTCAAGGCAATTGAGCCTGTAAAGCTAACACCGTCGGAAACTACTACTCTTTTAAGGCAAGGAGTGTTTGTTCCCTCGGTCCAAAGATATGCAATAGCGTCATCTCTTAGGTAGTATGTTCCACCCAAGAACACAACCTCCTCGATTACATTACGGCATAGAGCGTATTGCCCGAAGGAAACTGCTCCCTCTCTTTCCTCAAAAACAACCCTTGTAAACTTACAAGTGTCTCCATTTATGTTACCATTTGCACTTCCTCCAAAGGAAGAGCCATTAGTTCCACCATAAAATTGGTTTATTTTTGGAGAAACAAAGAAGGTTCCCTCAACTGCTTCTCTTCCACTGTATGTGAGCGTTGTGAGTGGAACTTTACCATATGCATCAGGTCCAAAGTATTCAAGATATGCTGAATAGCATAGCTGAGTAAGCTGATTTTTAACACTCTCTGTGTTTGTAAATGTACCATCAACAAAGCCGTCGCATTTGTAGTAAAGGTTTTTGTCGCCCTGTGTTCCCTTTATTTTTTCATTTTCCGCAAAGCTTCCATCGCCATTTACATCAATTTTGTCTGGCATATAAACCATTTGGCTCATATCGAAGTCAGCTGGCAAATATGTCGAATGCATTTGTCTATAAGAGCCCCAAAGGTTAGCAACAAAATACATTTTTCCCGTCTTTGTTTCACCATTTGTAGCTGTGTAGGTGATATCAAAGTAGGATACATTTTGTGTTGAGCCATCAATCGAAAAATCTCCTAAGTATTTTGCTATGGTGTCTCCGTTTGTGTCATAATTGTCCTCTGAAAGAACGGTTTGTGCACTTGCAGTAATTACAAACGCACATAAAAAAGCCATAACTAACACTAACAAAAGTAAAAGCCTTTTTTTCATAGTTTTTCTCCTTTACGGGTAAGCGCCCGTGAGCGTATAAAGTTTACATGTTCTAAGTATACCACACGCCCGACTCCTGTGTCAATAATTTTTAACATTTTTTAACAATGGGGTTGAATTTGCATTTGTTTGGTGCTAAAATAGTCACGACTAAAAAAAGGGGGTAGGCTTATGAACGAGAGACTATATCGTCGTGGACGCTTACTTTATACAATTGAGGCAGGCGTTGAATATCTTATTTCGATATTGGTAGCGAACACCTACCTTGCCATTCTTACAAAGGAGCTTGGAATAAGCGATAGCCTTACGGGAATTATTTCAGCTTTTATTTCTCTTGGCTGTGTTTTTCAGCTCATCTCTATACTTATTCGCAAGAAAAGAAGCAAGGGGCTTGTGCTTTCTTTTAGCATTATTAATCAGCTTCTCTTTGTTTCGCTTTATGTAGTTCCACTCACCAATTGGCGTGGCTCTGTGCGAATAATTTCGTTTGTTGTAATAATTCTTCTTGCATATTTCTTCTACTACATCGCTTATCCAAAAAAGATAGATTGGCTAATGTCACTCGTTGATGATAGTCAGCGTGGCGTTTTCACTGCCAAAAAGGAAATCATCTCATTAATTATGGGCATGATATTCTCCTTTGCTATGGGTGCTGTGGTTGACCATTATAGCGAAATTGGTCAAATAAGAACGGCGTTTATAATCTCTGCGATTGTTATGCTCGGGCTTACTGTAATACACACTCTTACAATGATTTTCACAACCGAGAAGCCAAAGGAAGAAATTGTTACACGAAAAATTGATTTTAAGGGCATTTTTGGTGACAAGAATATCCTTAAAATAAGCGTCGTGTTTATGCTTTGGTATGTTGCAAATTATAGTGCGACTCCCTTTTATGGAGCTTATCAAATTGCAGATGATGGTCTTGGCTTTTCGCAGACCTTTGTTGCCGTGCTTTCAGCTATTTTCGCCGTGGTGCGTGTCGCATTTTCAATAATTTGGGGCAAGTATGCTGATAAATTCTCGTTTGCAAAAATGCTCCGCATTTGCTTTTTTATTGCAGGATTAGGCTTTATTATAAATGCTTTTTGTGTACCCGAAAACGGACATATTGTTTACACAATTTACTACATTTGTAATGCTATTGCTATGGCGGGCATTAACAGCGCTCTTACAAATCTTTGCTTCGACTATGTTGCCGAGAGCAAGCGTGCCGATGCCTTGGCTGTTTCCTTGGCACTTGCAGGCGTTTGCGGATTTATATCTACAATAGTTATGTCAGCCCTTGTGTCTAAAATTCAAGGTGATGGCAATACTCTTTTTGGTATTAGCATATACGCTCCTCAGGTTCTTTCAATTATCGCATTCGTGCTAACTATGGCTACTATGGTATTCGTTATCCTTGCGTTTAGAAAAACGAAAAGAATAACAGAGGAAAAATAAATAAAAGGACTGTCGCTGATGACAGTCCTTTCCTTTTAGTATTTTACTGTGAGTGGAATATTCTTCTCTATTGTGTATTTTTTGTCGCCAATAATAAGCGTTCCACCGTCGATTGGTGATGTAACGCTCACCTCACCGCCTGCAATTTTCACAAAAATTTCGCCGTTTGGTGTTGGCACTCTTCCCTCTATTTTCTTAAAGGACATAAGGTTAGGCTTAACCTCATAGCTTGAAAAGCCCGGCTCAGTTGGATACACGCCAAGAGCGTATTTTCCAAGCAAATATATAGGAGATGCTCCCCAAGCGTGGCAAAGGCTCTTTTCGTATTTTCCACCATACATTTCATAGTGCTCAATGCCCTTTTGGGTAGGATCAAACTCCTCCCAAATAGTGGTAGCTCCAAGCCTTAGCATCTCGCCCCAATAGCTATCAAGCATATCGGTAACATATTTAAAGTCGCCAATATGACACATAGCGTCAAGCTCGTAAAATTCGAAGTACGGGGTGGTGATTTTGGTCACGCTGTCGTTATAAATTACATTTCTTATGATGCTTTGCTTTCTTTGCTCTGTGGTGTAATCAAAGAGCAGGGCGAAGATATTTGCGTGGCGTGTTACATTTTCTCTGCCTGACTTATAGTCATCAACAAATGCACCCTTTTTGTCGTTCCAATAGCGAGCGTTAATTTGCTCCTTTATATACTCGTGGCGAGCTATTGCGTATTTTTCCTTTTTGGTATCGCCTATTGCTCTTGCACACTTAGCGAGGCTTTCGTAGGCACGGGCAAGAAGCATTTGCTCTGCACACATAGGTCCGTTTGAGTCAAAGGTGGACCAGTCTATGAACACCCAATCATCGCTCTTTCTTTCGTAAAGCCCGTCGCTATCGAGGCGTCCCTCGACAAATTTCCAAACATCTAAAAGGTCGGGGTAGATATCGGCTACAAAGTCGCTATCTCCACTATAAAGGTAGTAATCCCAAATACCCGAGAGCCACAAAAGCGTGTAGTCGCAGATTGTGTTCATATGCTTGGTAATTGGATCTGCCCCTCTGAGCATACGGGTAGTTCTTCTAACTATATCTCTATCGTTTGCGAGGTAGTAGTTTACAAAGTAGGTTTGGTAGGCGTCTCCACCCCATACCCAGCGATCACGCTTGATGCCGTCAAAGAAGCCCTCACGAGAGTTTAAGAGCATTGTGTAGGCACAGGTATCCCAAATCTTGTTAACGAGTTCGTTATCGCATTTGAACGCTCCCTTGCTTTCAAGTGGAAGATATTCAAGCTCGGCACTAATTTTGCAATCCTTTGTTGCTCCCTCAATAAAAATGTATCTAAATGCAACTGCACCCGTAGTATAGCGTCCGTTTTTAGGTCTTACATTCAAGCCTATTGTTGCGTACTTGACATCGAGTGCCTCCTCACGGCTCTCGCCAAGAGATGCAAAGCACTCCTCTGCTATGCCACTTATTTTTATTCTTGCGAAGGTTTCCTTGCCAAAGTCATAAAGAACGCCACCGTTTGTGTATTGTATTGACACAGGGTGTATTTTTTTGTAGGAGAATTTAAAGACCTCGGGGTTGTCGTCAGGATCATCATAGAGGTCGCTGTACCCTGCGTGTCTGCCTGCCAAGTCATCGCCCTCACAAACAACCCAGCTCCTGTCGGTTGCAAAGGTGTCGCCCTTGCAGTAAAACGCAGGAAAGCTCTGTGCCTTAAAGCCTTGAAGAACTACCGTGTGCTCTCCTGGGGCAAGGGTGATTTTTGAGCCTCTTTCGTATGAAATGTGGTCAACAACGATGCATGATGTGTCCGTATTTGAGAAAAACTCTATTGTTTCCTGCTTGTCGATTGTAGCGGTCTTCTTCAAAATTGCGTTATGTCTTGGACCATCCACTCTCCACATTGGGTAGTAATAGACATTCTTCGCTTTTCCATCCGGGTATGTATGATTTGTCGTGCGACGGTTATGTAAAAGCATTCCGTGATAAAGCTCAAGGCTACCAGGATACCATATCCATTTTGATTTGTTCATAAGCGCTCCTTTTGTTGCTTGGTATATTTAAATGTTATCATATTATGTCTACAAAGTCAAGAAAAAGCCGTACAAAGGTACGGCTTTTTTTAACTATTCTTTTCTGTGATATACTTATGAATAGCCTCGGCAGAGCTTTTTCCTGCTCCCATTGCGAGAATTACGGTTGCAGAGCCTGTTACGGCGTCACCACCTGCGAAAACTCCTGTGCGAGAGGTTGCTCCGTGCTCATCTGCTATAATTGTTCCACGAGAGCCGATTTCAAGGTCGCTTGTTGTATCCTTAATAAGTGGGTTTGGAGATGTTCCAAGTGCCATTATTACACAATCAAGGTCTATTGTGTGCTCACTATTTGGAATTACAGCAGGAGAGCGTCTTCCACTTGCGTCAGGCTCGCCAAGCTCCATTTTCACACACTCGATGCCACATACTGTGCCATTTTTTGGATCACGCCTATTGTCAGGATTATGATATCCGAGAATTTTTGTTGGGTTAGTGAGGGTATCAAAGATAATACCCTCCTCCATTGCGTGCTCGATTTCCTCCTTACGGGCAGGAAGCTCCTCTAAGCCACGCCTGTATATGATATGAACCTCTGCGCCTAAGCGTCTTGCACATCTTGCGGCGTCCATTGCGACATTTCCACCACCTACTACCGCTACACACTTAGGATGTTGAATAGGTGTTGCACTGTCCTCTTTATACGCCTTCATAAGGTTAATTCTTGTCAAAAATTCGTTTGCGGAGTATACGCCAATAAGGTTTTCTCCTGCAATTCCCATAAACTTAGGAAGACCTGCACCTGTGCCGATAAATACAGCCTCAAAGCCCTCCTCGCTCATAAGCTCATCAATCGAGATTGATCTGCCTATAACGGTGTTTGTTTCGATTTTTACGCCAAGAGCGACAAGTCCGTCTATCTCTTTTTGAACGATTGATTTAGGAAGTCTAAACTCGGGTATTCCGTAAACAAGCACGCCACCTGCAAGGTGTAGAGCCTCGAAAATCGTAACCTCATAGCCAAGCTTAGCAAGGTCAGAGGCACACGCAAGTCCAGCAGGACCAGAGCCAATTACCGCCACCTTGTGTCCGTTCTTCTCTATCCTTACGGGAGTTATTTTTGTATTTTTATTATGATAATCTGCAACAAAGCGTTCAAGGCGTCCTATACCTACGCTCTCACCCTTTATGCCACGAACGCACTTGCTTTCACATTGACGCTCCTGTGGGCATACTCTACCACATACGGCGGGAAGGCTTGATGATGTGGCAATAATTTCGTATGCCTCCTCAAATTTTCCCTCTGCCACCTTAGCGATAAATTCAGGGATTCTTATTCTTACAGGACAGCCACCTACACAGGGCATATTTTTACAGCTTAGGCATCTTTTCGCCTCATCAATTGCCTGCTCCTCGGTATATCCAAGTGCAACCTCATCAAAGTTTCTGCTTCTTAAAATGGGATCCTGTGTTGGCATTTCGTTCTTTTTCGGTGACATATTTGCCATTTTATTTTACCTCCTTTTTAAAGAGGTTACAGGTGCTCTCGTGAGCATGACGCTCAAAGGCACGATAGGTTGCCGAGCGTTCAATCGCCTCATCAAAATCGATTTGGTGAGCATCAAACTCAGGTCCGTCAACACAAGCGAAAACGGTTTTACCACCTACGCTTAGTCGACAGCCACCACACATTCCCGTTCCATCTATCATAATTGGGTTCATAGATGCGATGGTTTTAATGCCATATTCCTTTGTCAAAAGGCTGACAAACTTCATCATAGGGAGTGGTCCTATTGTGATTACCTCATCGTATTTTTCGCCACTCTCGATAAGCTCTCTTAGTGCATCGGTTACAAGTCCCTTTTTACCAGCAGAGCCATCATCGGTCATAAGGATACATTTTGAGCTATTTGCCTTAAAGTCATCCTCAAGGATAACAAGGTCACTTGACCTAAATCCTACTATTGCGTGTACCTCACAGCCCATATTATGAAGCTTTTTAGCCACAGGGTATGCAATTGCACAGCCAACTCCACCACCGACAACTGCGACCTTTTTTAGTCCCTCTGTATGGGTTGCCTTGCCGAGAGGTCCTACAAAATCGTGTAGGCACTCCCCAGCCTTCATATGGTTGAGCTTTTCGGTTGTTGCTCCAACTACTTGAAATATTATTGATATTGTTTGCTTTTCTCTGTCATAATCTGCAATGGTGAGTGGTATTCTCTCGCCATTTTCATCAGTACGCAAAATTATAAACTGTCCAGCCTCTGCCTTTTTGGCTACTCTTGGGGCGTGAATTACAAGTCTTGTTACTGTGGGATTCAAGACCTCTCTTTCAAGAATTTCGTACATTATTGCCTCTTTCTTATTTTGAAAGCTTTTCCTTTAAGATTTGGTAAAAGCTCTTGTCTGTAATCTTTATTATTTTTGCATCGTGCTCAGCACGCTTTATTTTTACAAGGTCGCCATTTTCAAGCGTTACCCTCTCGTCGCCATCAAGCACAAGACAGGGTGCACCCTGCTCATTTATAGTTTCATAGCTTACGCATATTTCAGTTTCATCAGCCCCGTCAGTTACTATTGATGATTGTGGGAAATATTTAGCACAAACTGGGGTTATTACAATGCTACTTGATGTTGGTGTCAAAACCGGTCCGCCCGCTGAAAGGTTATACGAGGTTGAGCCGGTTGGAGTTGCAACAATAACTCCGTCTCCAACTATGGTTTCTGTGTGCTTGGTGTTAATCATAACATCAAGGCTAAGTGCGTGAAGAAGGGTTGAGCGATGAATGCTTGCCTCGTTTAAGCATATGCTATCAACTATTACCTTATCACCACGAATAACCTGTGCATTTAGCATAAGCCTACGCTCTATCTCGTATTCTCCCGACACAAGCCTTTTTAGCCCATCAATAGGAGCTTCTGAGCTTATCCCAGAAAGATAGCCAAGGTGACCAAAGTTTATTCCAAATAGCGGAATGTCAAGCCCATAAAGTCTTTTTGAAGCACGAAGAATTGTGCCATCACCACCAAGGACAAGTGCAAAGGACGCTGTTTTACATACGAAGGCTCCCTCCTCGTACATTTGAACACCGTAGCCTGCTTTATCTAAAAAACTCATTGCAACATCTGCAAACTCAACGCTCTTTGGCTTTTGATTGTTTGCGATTATTATAGCAGTTTTCATAATATCTCCTTGCTTTTAATACACTTTATGTAATTCTAACACTATTTTTATAAATTGTCAATTATTATTTTAAAATATTAAAAGAGCAAGCCCGAAAGCCTGCTCTTTTTTGTCGAGCCTCTTAAATATTAAGGCACTTAGTAGCATAAGACGCCACTAATGAAATTACTTACGCCAAGGTGAGCCCTTATCAAAGGCTGGGTTGTAGCCGTAGAAGTTCTTCTCGTTCATCTTATCCTGTGCTATGCGTAGTGCATCGGCAAAGCGTTGGTAGTGAACTACCTCTCTTGCACGCAAGAATTTTATTGGATCGCAAACATCGGGATCATCAACAAGCCTTAAAATGTTATCATAGGTTGTTCTCGCCTTTTGCTCGGCTGCAAGGTCCTCGTGAAGGTCGGTTAGAACATCTCCCTTTGATTGCATTGAGGCGGCAGTGTAGGGGAAGCCTGAGGCTGCTGTTGGATATACGCCTGTTGTATGGTCTACAAAGTAGGTGTCAAAGCCTGCCTCCCTGATTTGCTCGTTTGTAAGCCCCTTTGTCAGCTGATAGATGATTGCGCTAACCATCTCAATATGGCTAAGCTCCTCTACGCCAACATCGGTCAATATTCCTGTTATTTGTGGGTATGGCATGGCTATTCTTTGGGTAAGGTAGCGAAGTGATGCTCCTACCTCGCCATCAGGTCCACCGATTTGGCTTATTATGATGCTGGCATATTTTGGGTTTGGATTTTTGATGTTTACGGGGTATTGAAGCTTTTTCTCGTATTGAAACATTATTTTACCTCCTCATTTTGCCAAGGCCAAGGGCCATTTGTCCATTGCCACGAGCCTTCCTCGTCATTTAGGCGTATTTTACCGTAGCGTGCCTCGTATTCTGCTATTGCACTCTTTTCCGCCTTTTTATATTTGTTATAGAATTCAAGTGCCTGCTTTGAGTCGGGATATGCGTCAAGATACAAAAGTGCATCATACACAGCAAAGGAATACATTTGGATTTCTCTCATGAGGCTTTGTCTTGATTTAGTGTTACTAATCATCTCATTCTACCTCCATTTGCTCCTCTGCAACCGTTATTTGTTGAACAGCCCGACATTTCAAAGGGCTTGTTGAGCTGTTCGAAGATTGTTCCATTTAAAAGTGCAATTTCGGGATCGTATATGCTCTGCCAAGCCTGCTTTACTGCATAGACCATAGCAAGCGAGGGCTCGCCCTTTTGTGCCATACCGTGCTCGCTATTTGTCGCTCTTGGGGCTTGTGAGCGTTGCTGACAGCCTCGTAAAAACCTTGAAAATTGCTCAGGTCCTGAGTAGTCATACGCACCCATTGGTGTTTTCTGCATTGCATTTCTCCTTTCGAGCATTATATGCTCAATATAGATTATGCTTCTATTCGACACAAGGTGACAAAAAGGGAGAGCTTTTTAACTCTCCCTAACAGGTACAAATCTATTTAAATGTAAAGCGTGCTATCCTATCTATAATTACATTTGCGTTTATTGGCTTTCTTATAAATTCATAGCTATTTCCATAAAAGACAATATCACTTGCGTTTGCAAGATTATAAGAAAACTCGCAACAATATTTTGCTCCATATGAGCCAAAAATCACTACCTGAGCGTTTCTTGCGTGATTGTATGGCTCGTCGCTTGCCACCTCGTTGGCTGATGAGCCAAGATATGTAACGCTTTTTCCACGAGCACTTGCCGAAAAGACTATGCTTCTTTTTAGAAAATGGGATAGCATATAAAGCTCCTCAAATTCGACACATACCTCGCCAAAATCGTATTTTTCGGGGATATTCTCTATTATGATTTGCTTTTCAGCTCCAAATGCCTTAGCACTCTCAAAAAGCTCTCTTTCCTCATTGGTTTTTGGTATGGGCAAGAGGATTTTTCTAACTAATGTATAATCAGTAGCCTTATCAAGAGCATCGACCAAGCCCCTACTATAATCCGTGATTACATAGGTGTCAATATCGGCATAGCCGAGCGAGGATGCATATGATGCAGAGGTAGATGTAGTCAAGGTCCTTGGCTTTGACATTTCTATTATCATAACCTCATTTTCGCTTTCAATCGCTACGACATCGCTTGAAAATCCGTTAAGGCTTGACACTGATACTGAATTGTAGTGATGGATTGTTGTAAAAAGGCTTGCTCCCCCAAGAACGCACACTCCAAGACACAGGGTGATGATTGCATACTTAATTCTTTCTCTGCTTAGGACTATTACAAGCACCATTGCCAAAACGAGCAAAATCGCTCCTATTTTCTCGCCAATACCAACAAGCGACATTGTAAGAAAGTCTGCCTTTGATATCCATTTTATCAAGAAAAGCGTCAATTTAGCGACACATTCCGCAGGGAAAATGACAATATACGACAAAATTGGCACACCGCCAATTAACAAAACAAAGGGTGCAAAATATAAAAGAAGCGTTAGTATTGGAACAAAGATTATATTAAAGATTGGTGCAAGAAGCGAGGTATAATCAAATTTCAGTGCCATTATCGGCAGAGTGAAAAGCACGACAACAACAGAGGTGATGAGCGAATACACCATTCCTCTTATAAATTTAGGGCGTATTCTATAAAGTGGCTTTACTCTTTTTGTGAAATGTCCCGAGCACATACAGCCGAGCATTGCAAAGAAGGACAATTGTAGGCTTGTTGAAAATAGGGCGTACGGATCAAATATTGCTATTATTCCTACCGCACAAAAGAGCGAGCTTACCCCGTCGCCCTCATTGCCTATAAGCGACAATGTATACATAATTGCGAGCATAAGTCCTGCACGCATTGCAGACTCGGAAAAGCCCGTTATTGCAACAAAGCCTACTATTAGGGCTATGAGAATTAGACATTTTAACTGATTTCTTAATTTGAGGGTTGACAAAAGTGCGTCGAAAAGTGCAATTATGAGTGAGATGTGTAATCCACTAAGGGCAAGTATATGGCTTATACCAAGCCTTGAAAAATCACGCTCAATTTCGTTATCAAGCCTATCCTTGTTACCAAGAAGCATTGCAGATGTAAGGGAGGCTGTGTCGCTATTTAATCGCTTTTCGAGCAGAGAATCGAAATACGAGTTTATTTTGCGAAGCTCCTGTTCGAAAACAAATTCGCCTCTTGATATAATCTCAAAGCCTTCACAATCGCCAAAGAGAAAAATGCCCTTGTCAAGATAATATTCCCTTTCGCTATATCCTACACTTGATGATCTTAGTCTTCGAAAGGTGATTTTAGCTTTTATGGTATCTCCTGCACGCACGCTCATTTGCTCGCCATCCTCGCCATAGTAGGTTGGCAAATAAAGTGCTATTTTTAACTCATCGTTTTCTGCGATTACCGTGCTACCACTTTCTCTCTCGCTTACTACACGATTCACAAGCATTTGTGTATCAAGCGTTTTGCCCGCATACTCATCTGCAAGCCTTGTATCCTTAGAAAAGGTGCAAAGAGGTACAATTCCACATACCACGATAAGCAGGCACAAGGGAAGAAGGTATATAAGGAGCTTGACTGAGGCACGGTTATTTTTCTTTATGTGCCATATGGCAAGAAAAATTAGCCCTATAATGCCGAGGGCAATTAAGCAAATGCTGAAAATATTTCCAAGGAAATAGGATAGAATAATGCCGACGCACAGGGCAAAGACGCCAAGTGCAAGCGGTCTATATTTAAACAAGCTCATTTTTACACCCCCTCGACAAAATTCGACTACTCTCATTTTACCATACTTACTATTCTCTTTCAACAATTTTCGACAAGAGAGTGGAAAAGAAAAAAATCCCTCGCCGAAGCGAGGGATTTGTGTTTACTGAAATTAGATCTCAGCGAAGTACTTAATTGTACGAACCATTTGGCTTGTGTATGAGTTTTCGTTGTCATACCATGAAACAACTTGTACTTGGTATGTGTCGTCATCAATCTTAGCTACCATTGTTTGTGTAGCATCGAAGAGTGAACCATAGCTCATACCGATTACGTCGCTTGAAACGATTTCATCTGTGTTGTAGCCGTATGATTGTGAAGCTGCTGCCTTCATAGCTGCGTTGATTGAATCCTTTGTTACATCAGTGCCCTTAACAACTGCAACGAGGATTGTTGTTGAACCTGTGCAGGTTGGAACTCTTTGTGCAGAACCGATAAGCTTACCATTGAGCTCAGGAATAACAAGACCGATAGCCTTAGCTGCGCCTGTTGAGTTAGGAACGATGTTTTGTGCACCAGCTCTTGCTCTTCTTAAGTCACCCTTTCTGTGAGGACCATCAAGAATCATTTGGTCGCCTGTGTAAGCGTGAACTGTTGTCATGATACCGCTTTGGATTGGGTATGTGTCGTTGAGAGCCTTAGCCATTGGAGCTAAGCAGTTTGTTGTACAAGAAGCAGCGGAAATGATAACGTCGTCCTTGTCAAGTGTATTTTCGTTAACGCCATAAACGATTGTCTTAAGGTCGTTTCCAGCTGGAGCTGAGATAACTACCTTCTTAGCGCCTGCGTTGATATGAGCCATTGACTTATCCTTTGAGCAGTAGAAGCCTGTGCACTCGAGAACTACGTCAACACCAAGCTCACCCCATGGGCAGTTTGCAGCGTCTTTTTCTGCGTAAATTTTAATTGTTTTGCCGTTTACTGTGATGCTGTCCTCTGTGTTTGTAACAGTATCTGCGTAAGCGTACTTGCCTTGTGCTGTGTCATACTTAAGAAGATGAGCAAGCATCTTTGGGCTTGTAAGATCGTTGATAGCTACGATTTCGTAACCCTCTGCGCCGAACATTTGTCTGAATGCAAGGCGTCCGATACGGCCAAAGCCGTTAATTGCAACTTTAACTGACATTTTAAATTCCTCCGAATTTTTTCATTTTTGTGTAGTTTTTCCTACCATTTACATATTTTATACTATTTTTCTAAATTATACAAGTGTTTTTTAAAATTTCGTCACTTTTTTATAAATTTTTTTCTATAAGTTGGCTTTTTTGGTAAAATTAGATAAATAATTTTAACAAAATTATATATTGTGCGTTTTTTGTTTGACATATGGCTCTTTTTTTGGTATAATTAATTCGTTAAGCTTGATTTTTTGGAGGGAGTATGAGAATTTTCAGTGACCTTATTGGAAACGACGATATAAAGAATACTCTCGGTGGCGCAATTTCAAGAAACGAGTTTTCACACGCTTACATAATCGAGGGTGAGGACGGCTCAGGAAAAAGCACCGTTGCGCGCTTAGCGTCAGCAGCAATCATGTGCCAAAATCGCGACACTCTCCCCTGTAAAACGTGCCCATCGTGCAAGAAAATTCTTAACGATAGCTGTGTTGACGTGCGCTTTTATGATGCGTTTAAGGTTGACGACGTAAGAAAAATCAAGGAAGCAATATATCAAAGTGCAACGGAAAGCGACTATCAAATTTTTATTTTAAATGACGCCCACAAAATGACTGTTCAAGCACAAAATGCCCTCTTGCTTTCACTCGAGGAGCCACCAAAAAACGTTGTTTTCTTTTTGCTTTGCAAGGATGCAACGCTACTGCTTGAAACAATTCGTTCCCGTGCGGTGCTTTTAAGGACTACTCCTCTTACAAAGGAGCAGATTTTAAGATATGCTGATATGCACGTAGATGCTGGGCTTCCAAACGACACGCTTGATAAGCTTGCTACGCTTTCAAGGGGCTCACTTGGCTACTTCAAGGATATGCTTGACAGTGG
>JAZNYH010000040.1:0-28902 GCA_045594305.1 Eubacteriales bacterium
AGAAAAAACGCTTCCAAGATATAGATGAGCTCATTATCGCATTCAACGGCATATCTGAATAACACTTTCGTTCACAAATAGTTATCTGGACTTATACCCCACCCTGTGGTATAGTATGGTGCTACAAGGAGGTGCGCTTATGAGAAGTATACTTGAAGAATTGTGGTACGGAAACGTTTGCCCGAATACGGGCTGCCGCGAATCAACCACCGAAGCAAAACAGCTTATGGGATACATTGCAGGCCATCACGACAATCTGCTGTCAACGCTTACGGACAAGCAAAAAGAGATTCTTGAGAAGTTCGACGATTGCTACGCCGAGCTGACGGATATAAACGAACGCGAAATTTTCGTGTATGCATTCCGGCTCGGAGCAAGAATCGCCATTGAAGTTCTCTCCCCCGATTACAGCACTTAAACCAAACAGCAAAGCCGCCTACTCCGTTATGGATGTAAGCGGCTTTCTCGTTGTCCCCTCGGGGAGCGATACAAAGTGACATTTCTATGCTTTTTATCGAATTTTTGAGGTTCAAAATCAGTTGACCCCCTGACCTCAATTTTGAACCCTTGCCCTTAAAAATGAACCCCACGGCTCAAAAATGAACCCTTTCGTGGAATTGATGCTATTTTCTATTAAAATCTACGCCCGGTTTCAAGAAAATCCAAGCCTCTTGCTTGGGTTTTTTCTTTTAGGGGGACGGACTTTCACCTGAGGTTCTGCCCCTAGCGTGGCGCAACCCTTTTGTCGATTCTCGACATTTCCCCTAACAGGGGAATCCCCTGTCACCCGCACCAAAAAATACTGCAGAAAAGAATAAGTTTTCTGCAGTATTTTTTTATCCAAACCGCAGGTTTGGTATATCATCACGCTTCAGCGTGTATCTCATCAGCTCCAGAGGAGTTGTATATCATCACTCGTTAGAGTGTATTTTCCTGCGGTTTGATGATATACAACACTGCGTGTTGATGATATACCGCATAAATTGCGGATGATATACAAGGCTGTGCCTTGATTTTAATGTTAGAATGTGGTATAATCTAACCTATAAGTAAGAATTTGTCGAGGTATGTATGTTATATGTTTGATATGCGATAGAATACAGATGATTAAAGAAAACACCAATCCTTGGTTTGTCAAAGAATTTGCTTGGAGTTTTATTTTTTGAAATTCAAAAGGGCTTCGATTACTCGGAGCCCTTTATATTGCGGTTATTACTATACCACATACTATTAAAATTGCACACAGGGTACGATAAAGTATGTGCTTTTCCTTATAGATAAGCTTGCCGAGAATAATAGTTACAATTACGGAGCATTGCTTTATAACCGTCATTACTATTACTCTACTTGCGGGATCACTATTTGCCACAAATAACATTCTATCTGCTACTATAAATAGCAGACTAAGTGTCCATATAACGGGAGAAAGAATATTTCTCTTTATATGGATTTTTTCTTTTTTCACAAGTGAGGTTGTAAAAAAGTATATTCCATAAAGCACAACAAGGTATAGCATATACCAAAACTGCACCTGAGATGCACTAATCTGCTCAATACCGATAAACCATTTAGGCTCGGGGCGTGTGCTTAAAAGCCACTTATCCATTGTGCCAGAGGTTGCATTTAGAATACAAGATATTAGCACAAGAAGCAGTATTCTCTTTTTCGGTCTTTCCTCTATTCCTGCTCCCTTGCCCGAGCGTAAATTGACAAGAGTTATACCGACAAGAACGAGCAATATTCCCACTCCGTCAAGCCAACCGAGTGTCTCGCCAAGAAGAACCACGCCGAACAAAATCGAAAACAGCATTCTTCCCATATCAGTAACGCAGTAAATGCTAAGAGGTAATCTTTTTATTGAATTAAGTGCACATATCCACGCCAAAAAGATGACAAAGGATTTAAGGAAAATTAAAACATGAGCACGCCACGAAACAGAAAAGGCGTCCTGAGAAAACGGAATTACGAGTAAAAATGCAAAGAGCGTATAGAAGAATAATACCTCTGCTACGCTCCTGTTTTCCATTGCTTTCTTTTTTAAAGCCTCTCGAAATCCCTTAAATATTCCATAGAATAGTATAAGAGCGATCCACATTTTAGAGCAAGCTTACTCCTTTTTCCAAAAAGAGTCTTACTGTTTCCTCGTCCCAATATGACGAATGAACCTCTCCTATGTGAGCCTTGCGAAGAAAGTACATACACATTCTTGATTGACCAATGCCACCACCTACTGTGTACGGAAGCTTCTTTTCCAAAAGTGCCTTGTGGAAGGCAAGCTCCCTTCTCTTTTCGCAGCCTCTTATTTTAAGCTGTCTTTCAAGTGCTTCCTCATCTACTCTTATTCCCATTGATGAAAGCTCAAGTGCTATATCGAGCACGGGATAATATACAAGAATATCTCCGTTCAAGCTCCAATCGTCATAATCGGGTGCTCTACCATCATGTGGCTTGCCAGATTTAAGGTCAGCGCCGATTTGCATAATAAACACGGCTCCGCACTCCTTTGTTATAGCAAGCTCTCTATCCTTAGAGCTAAGAGCTGGGTATTTATCCTCAAGCTCCTGAGTAGTGATAAAGGTAATTTTCTCGGGGAGTATTTTTTCTATGCAGGGATACTCTCCACATATGTAGTCCTCGGTGCTTTTGAGAACGGAATAAATTGCCTCAACAATTTCCTTTAAGGTCTTTTCGTTCCTTTGCTCCTTAGAGATTATCTTTTCCCAATCCCATTGGTCAACATACATTGAGTGAATGTTATCTGTTTCCTCATCACGGCGAATGGCGATCATATCTGTATAGAGCCCCTCGCCAATTGAAAATCCATAGTCTTTAAGTGCCATTCTCTTCCATTTAGCTAAGGAATGAACGATTTCAAGGCTTTTGCCTGAGAATATATCAAAACTTACAGGACGCTCAACGCCGTTTAGGTCGTCATTAAGTCCGCTTTGAGAATCAACAAAAAGTGGTGCTGATACTCTTGTTAAATTGAGTGCTGATGCCAACTCTCTTTCAAAAAAATCTTTAAGCTTCTTTATCGCAATTTCAGTATCCTTGATACCAAGCGATGGCTTATAATTTGCAGGAATGTACGATGACATTTTTGCGTCCTCCTTCTTAGTGAATTTTTTCTTTGCTATCCAAGTATAACACATTAATTTCATTTTTTCAAGTACGCATGCGTAAATTATTAAAATATTTTATATCTATTGACAATATAGGTTTGATGTGTTAAAATATATATGTGCAAAATAACCAAAAAGGAGCCTAATATGAAAAAAATTCTACACATTTTTGTATTTGCTTTAATACTAACGATAATATTCTGTATAGGAGTAAGCGCCGCTGAGTGGACTGCGAACGGAAGAACATGGACATTTACCACCGCTATTGATTCAAGTAGTGGAACAAATGTTAATGTTGCGACCATTACCGGAGCAAAGCTAAACGACGGTGAGACTCGTACATCAGAGCTTAATATTCCAAGCGAGGTATATATTGGCGACACCAAATATATCGTTACCAAGATTGGTGCCGGTGCGTTTAGATGCCTTTCTAACTCATCAAGACCAGATGATATTGGAGAAAATACCAAGTCAGGAGATTTGTTCCTTGCTAAGAAGTATTTTGGTCATGTAACCATCCCATCTACTGTTATAGAGATTGGCGAAAAGGCGTTTGAATACTCTGCTATTTATGGAACTGTAATTATTCCTGATAGCGTAAAAACCATCGGAGTAAGAGCGTTTAGAGGTTGTGTAGGCCTTGATACCGTTGTTTACTCTGCTAAGACATTATCTGTTCCTGCTAACTGCTTTGAGGGCTGTAAGGCTCTTGTAGAATTCAGAGCAAGAGGAATTGTAGCCGTTTATGGTGGCTCTGCTTTTAATGGCTGTGAGGCTCTTTTGTATGTAAATTATGCTCCTGTTGCTGGCGAAAGCCTTGATAAAGAGCAATGCGAGAGTGCATTTAAGTATGCCGAGGATATTGGTGCTAATGCATTTAGAAACACCAGTGTTTCAGGCGTTCTCGACCTTTCTTCTCTTAAATCTCTTGGCGACAATGCGTTTTATAACTGTACATTCTTAACAAAGGTTACCTTGGGTGTTTGCGATTTTAAACGCAGTGCATTCTCATATGATGAAAACAAGGTTTCAACTCTTAGAGAGTTTATAATTGTTGATGAAAACACAAAGTATTGCTCTGTTGATAGTGTTGTCTTCAACAAGGCTATGACCGAGATTTACTTCTATGCCCCCGACAAGCTCGGAGAGGTATATACGATTCCTGATACTGTTGTAACCATTAAGGGTAGTGCTTTTTGGAGAGCTAAGATTTCAAGGATTGAAATTGGTCCAAATGTTACCACTATTGAGGGCAGTGCGTTTAGATATTCTAAGCTCAAAAACCTCTTTGTTCCTTCTAATGTAAAGACAGTTGGTCAATATGCAGTTGGAAACTGCCCTGAGATAACATGGGTTATCTTTGATACCGGTGTTACCTCTGTAAGAAGCGATTCTGTTTCTGCAACAACATGTGCAAAGCTTAAAAATCGTGCTTTTGTTAAAAATGGTTCTCAAACAATAACTGGTGGTATCGCTTACATATCAGGCGATTGTATTGATGACCTTGGATTTGATTCTCACTTCTACGGATATCTTGATGATGCTCCAACCTGTGATACTGCTGGAACATATGTTTGTTGCTTGTGTGGTGACAACGCTCCAGCCAAGGCTACTGGACACTCAGGAAAGATTCTTTCATCAACCGAGCTTTCCTGTACAACTCCTGAGTCATATACCGTAAATTGTGAAAATTGTAAAGAAATTGCAGTTGTAGTGGTTACCCCTGCTCCTAATCATGTTTTATCAGCTCCTACCACTATTCAGGGCGAAAAGTGTAGCTACACCTTCTCTATTTGCTCTACCTGCAAAAATACTGTTGTAACCTCGTTTACCACTGACGCATTCACAAGTGGTGATACTAATGATGACGGCAAGATTGATGCTACTGATGTGGATATTCTTAGAAAATATCTTGCAGGAAGTGCGGTTGTTGTAAATCGCTACTCCTGTGACATCAATGCTGATGGTACTGTTACAGTTGCTGACCTCATTCTTCTTAACCAATATGTGAACGCATCTAAAAACACCATTGTTGTTAACAACAACTCCTGCGAAAGACACTCTTATATCAAGTCTGTTCAAGTAACTAAGGAATCCTGTATTGATGGTGGTTGCTATGTATACTTCTGTGCAGATTGTGGTGATATTATTCCACAATCAGCAACTGACCCTTACTTAACTATTCCTCCTAAGGGACACCTTTTCACTGACACTACTGTTACTGCTCCTACCTGCTCTACCGAGGGCTTAATGAATAGACTTTGTAGCGTTTGTCAGTATTCAGAGCAGGCTCCTATGCCTACTACTGAGCACAAGTTCTCTTGGTGGATGCTCGCTGATGATGAGCTCGACTTCCAATATGGCTATTGTGCCGTTTGTAATGTGCTTGGCTATGAAGAGGTTGACCGTGGTGTGCTTGATGATATAGTTGCTTCTATTCCTACTGATTTTGAGCTTTACTGCACCGCAGAGAGCCGTTCAAGGCTTAGACCTATCGTTGCTAACGCCACTAAGGCGCTCACACAAGAGCAGGTTGACCAATGTATTTCAGAGCTTAGAAGGATTCTTCCTACTATTCAATACAAGGTAACCGATATTCCTGTTATCTATCTTGAATCAAGAGCTCCTGTATATCCAAAAACTGAGGATTATGTTTCCGCTAACATTATAGTTGCTTATAAGGACGAGGATGGAAACCTCAAATCTATCACTGATGCCGATGGCGAAATGAAGGTAAGAGGTAATGCTACTGCTGGCGTTAAGGCTAAGCTTCCATTCAATATCAAGTTTTCAAGAGATGTTGACCTTCTTGATATGGGCTATGGAAAGAAATATTGCTTGCTTGCAAATGCACTTGATACCTCTACTATAAGAAATGCTGTTGCTCTTGAATTTGCACAAGCACTTGAGCTTGATTACACCTCTCAATACAGATTTGTTGAGGTTTACCACGACGGCGAGTACAAGGGCTGTTACACAGTTCTTACTCCTATTGAAATAGGCGAGGATAGAGTTGATATTGATGAGCAAAAGGATGTTGTTATCCACCTTAGCTACAAGAACGGTAGTGAGGATGCTGCATTCCCTTCACCAATATTTGGTATGTGGCTCATGCGTCTTGAGCTTCCTTCAACCTACACTCCTTACACCAAATCACAAATGATTAGAATTATGCACCAGGCTGACTTCGCTATTTTGAGTGGTGACATGGATGAAATGGCAAAGGTTATGGATATGGATTCTATGATTAAATACTTCATATTCCACGAATATGTTAAGGATATGGATATGGTTTGGGACTCAACAAGATTCTATATTGAGGACGGTAAGCTTCACGGCGGTCCTATATGGGACCTTGATATCTCACAGGGTAATGTATCTATTCAAACTGCAAGAAATAACGGCTTTGATGAGCACTCTGGATACCACTATTGGAACCAATATGAGGTTTATGGTGATATTGTAACAAAGTCCGAGCTCAACTCTTATGGTGAGTTCTCCTCTGCTATCGGTCCTTGGGCTGATGCATTCTGGGTAAATGACTATCATAGAACTACTAACCCAACGCTTAACAATGGTCAGCGTCGTTGGTGGTATTCATATATGATTGAATGCTCAGAGGAGTTTAGAGTTGCAGTTGCTCAATTCATTGAGGATAACAAGACTCTCTTCCGTTCGATTTACGAATCAGTTACCGATCCCGAAACCGGAAAGACAACTGAGTGTATAATTGACTACCTTGCAGTTACGGGCCCTGCGGCAGAGGCTATAAATAGAAACTATACCAATACCGATGCTCCGTTCCCTGCTTCTACTCATCCAAACAGTCTTACCTACGCCGCTGATAACACGCTTGATGATGCTCTCGTTTATTTGAGAACATGGTGGAAGACAAGATCTGAGTGGTTGTACGATTACTACACCGGAACATATCTCAAAAAATAATACAATAAAAGCACGAGGCTTAAACGCTTCGTGCTTTTTTCGACGCTTTTCGACATTGTTTTGTAGCATATCAAGGGCAAAGAGGGCGTTTTTTCGACATTTTCTATCATTTATATATATTTTATAGCGTTGTCGAAAAAATCCTTATTTCCGTGGAAATAGAGCGTTTTATGGCTTTGCAATTATAAATAAAAATGAGCAGGAGAAAATCCTGCTCATTTTATGTCTTTTTGACTTATGCGTTTGTTTCTGTTGGCTGTGCTTGAACCTTCTTTACGCCGATCTTGTTATATTGTGCAAGTCCTGTTCCTGCTGGAATAAGCTTACCGATAATAACATTTTCTTTAAGACCGAGCAAGTGGTCAACCTTACCACGAATTGCAGCGTCGGTAAGTGCCTTTGTGGTCTCCTGGAAGGATGCAGCTGAAAGGAAGGATTCGGTTGAGGATGCTGCCTTTGTAATACCAAGGAGGATTGGAGTTCCGGTAGCCTCACGGAGAGTAATTTCGCCAGCGGATACTCTTGCTTGAATTGCCTCGTTTGCTCTTACAAATTCGTCCTTATCAACAGTTGTACCGATGATAAAGTCGGTATCTCCTGCATCATCAATCTTAATTCTTCTTGTCATTTGACGAGTAATAACCTCGACATGCTTATCGTCAACATCAACATTTTGTGAACGGTATACCTTTTGTACCTCACGAACGATGTAGTCGTAAACCTTCTCAATTCCGTTGATTTCGAGAATGTCTGCAGGTGCCATATAGCCCTCGGTAAGAGCCTGGCCCTTTTCAACATGGTCGCCATCGTGAACGATAATGGTTGTTCCAAATGGAACATCGTACTTGTAGTCCTTTCCTGTTTCCTCATCTGTGATGAGAATTCTTTGGATCTTACCCTCTTGTACGATTTCTATATTACCTGTTGCCTCACAAGCAATTGCAGGCTTCTTGGGGCGTCTTGCCTCAAAGAGCTCCTCAACTCTTGGAAGACCTTGGGTGATGTTAGCAGATGCAACTCCTCCTGTATGGAAGGTTCTCATGGTAAGCTGTGTACCAGGCTCACCAATTGACTGAGCTGCGATAACACCAACAGCCTCACCAATGTTAACTGGCTTTGATGTTGCAAGGTCCATACCGTAGCAGTGTGCACACACGCCACCCTTTGTCTTACAACGAAGAACAGAACGAACCTTAACCTCTTTAATGCCTGCTGCGTTTATAGCCTTTACAGCCTCAGCGCTAATCATTTCGTTTTCCTTAACGATAATCTCGCCTGTTGCAGGATTTACTACATCCTCAACGGTGTATCTGCCAAGAATTCTATCGTCAAGCTTTTCAACAACCTCGTTGCCCTCCTTAATGTCGCTCGCAATCATATAATCACGAGTTCCACAGTCGTGCTCACGAATAATAACCTCATGTGATACATCAACAAGTCTTCTTGTAAGATATCCTGAGTCAGCTGTTTTAAGAGCGGTATCAGAAAGTGACTTACGAGCAGATCTTGCAGCCACGAAGTATTCAAGAATTGTAAGTCCCTCACGGAAGTTAGACTTAATTGGAATTTCCATAGTCTTACCTGTTGCAGAGAACATAAGTCCACGCATACCTGCGAGCTGACGCATCTGTGTCATACTACCACGGGCACCAGAGTCGGACATCATCTTGATTGGGTTGTATTTATTGAACTTCTGCTGAATTTGTGCAACAACATCGTTTGTAGCGTTGTTCCAAATATCAATTACGCAGTTATATCTTTCGGTGTCGGTGAGCTCACCCTCTTGATAATATGAGAAGATCTCATCAACCTTTGCCTCAGCAGCCTTAACAATCTCGTATTTTTCCTCTGGAATAACCATGTCGGCAACAGAGATTGAAAGTGATGCTCTTGTTGAGTATTTATAGCCCATTGCCTTGATGCTATCAAGAACCTCAGCAGCCATTGTAAAGCCGTGAATCTTGATTGTGCGGTCAACTATTTGTGAAAGCTGCTTGCTTCCTGCAACAAAGTCGATTTCAAGTCCAAATGGATCCTTTTCTCTATCAACATAGCCAAGATCCTGAGGAATATTGCTATTGAAGATAAGTCTACCAAGTGTTGCATCGATAATCTTAGTCTTCTTTTCGCCATCTATTTCCTTCTCAACTCTTATCTTGATAGGAGCGTGAAGCTCAAGGTCGCTATTTTCGTATGCCATAATAGCCTCATCGAGGTTACGGTATACGCTTCCTGCACCCTTCTCGCCATCTCTTGGATCAAGAGTGAGGTAGTATGAGCCAAGCACCATATCCTGTGAAGGAACGGCAATAGCCTTACCATCAACTGGCTTCAAAAGGTTGTTTGCTGAAAGCATAAGGAATCTTGCCTCCGCCTGTGCCTCGTTTGAAAGAGGTACATGGACTGGCATCTGGTCACCGTCGAAGTCAGCGTTAAACGCCTTACAAACGAGTGGGTGAAGCTTTATTGCTCTACCCTCAACAAGCACTGGCTCGAACGCCTGAATTGAAAGACGGTGAAGTGTAGGAGCACGGTTAAGAAGAACTGGATGCTCCTTGATTACAACCTCAAGTGCGTCCCAAACCTCGTCAGCTACCTGCTCTACCTTTCTCTTAGCTTCCTTAATATTTCCTGCCTTTTGTGTTTCAACAAGGCGCTTCATTACAAATGGCTTGAAAAGCTCAAGTGCCATTTCACGAGGTAGTCCGCATTGGTAAATCTTAAGGCTTGGTCCTACTACGATAACGCTACGACCAGAATAGTCAACACGCTTACCGAGAAGGTTTTGTCTAAAGCGTCCCTGCTTACCTCTTAGCATCTCAGAGAGTGACTTCAATGGACGGTTGCTTGGTCCTGTTACAGGCTTGCCACGCTTACCATTATCGATAAGTGCGTCTACTGCCTCTTGAAGCATTCTCTTCTCGTTCTTTACGATCATATCGGGTGTTTCGTGCTCGATAAGTCTCTTCAAACGATTATTTCTATTGATTACTCTACGATAGAGATCATTTATATCAGATGCTGCGTATCTTCCTCCGTCAAGTGGAACCATAGGACGGATTTCAGGTGGAAGAACCGGGATAACATCAAGAATCATCCACTCAGGGCGATTGCCTGACTTTCTAAATGCCTCTACGATTTCGAGTCTCTTGATTATCTTTACCTTCTTTTGACCACTTGCTTCCTTAAGCTCAGCCTTGAGCTTTTCAGAAAGCTCCTCAATGTCGATCTCTTTAAGAAGCTTTTGAATAGCCTCTGCTCCTGTTTCAGCAGTAAAACGATCCTCAAATCTTTCAAGACACTCTTGATATTCCTTATCAGTAAGAACCTGATTCTTTTGAAGAGATGTATCACCTGGATCTGTTACTATTCTTTGTACGAAATAGATTACATTTTCAAGTGCCTTAGGGGAAATTTCAAGAAGCAAAGCCATTCTTGATGGTATTGCCTTTGAATACCAAATGTGAGCAACTGGGCAAGCAAGTGCGATATGTCCCATTCTCTCACGGCGAACCTTTTTGGTCGTTACCTCTACTCCACACTTATCGCATACATGGCCCTTATGACGGGAACGCTTGTATTTACCACAGAAGCACTCCCAGTCCTTTGTAGGACCAAAAATCTTTTCGCAGAAAAGACCGTCCTTCTCTGGCTTTTGTGTACGATAGTTAATGGTTTCTGGCTTGGTTACCTCGCCATAGGACCAATTTAAAATCATTTCAGGAGAAGCAAGACCTATTTTTATAGAATCAAATGTATGTTCCATCAGCATTTTCCTTCTTTTAATATTTTTTCTTAGTCTTCATCGATGTCTGAGTCATCGTAATCCTCTGGATATTCCTCATCATCTGGAATATCGAAATAGCTGAAATCCTCATCGTTGATCTCGTCCTCATCGTTATCATCAGCATCGTCATCATCTATGCTTGCATCAGCTGACTCATCAGCTGCTGGGGATACGATGTTCATAGGCTCAAGCTCCTCTTCACCGAGGTTAGAAAGCTCTATTTCGTTTCCATCCTTGTCAAGGATTCTAATATCAAGAGCAAGAGCTTGAAGCTCCTTAACAAGAACCTTAAAGGATTCTGGAACGCCAGGAGTTGGAATGTTTGCTCCCTTAACGATTGCCTCAAATGCCTTTGTTCTACCAATGATATCATCACTCTTAACAGTGAGGATTTCTTGAAGTGTGTATGCTGCACCGTAAGCCTCGAGTGCCCATACCTCCATTTCTCCAAAACGCTGTCCACCAAATTGTGCCTTACCGCCAAGAGGCTGTTGTGTAACAAGTGAGTAAGGACCAGTTGAACGAGCGTGGATCTTATCATCAACGAGGTGGTGGAGCTTGAGGTAGTACATAATACCTACTGTTACAGGGTTATCAAATGGTACACCTGTTCTACCATCGTAAAGTATTGTCTTACCATCGCATATTTTAAGCTTGCCCTCGTCGAGAAGTGCTTTAATTGCTTCAGGATTATTCCTTGTTTCATCATCAAGTCTTTGGATATCCTTCTTACCATCTTCTCTGATTACTTCCTCGAATAGATCCTTTCCATCCGTGTTTTCATTAGGAAGAACATCTCTCCAAAGTCCTGCCATTCTTAGACACTCAAAGATATCTTGCTCCTTAGCGCCATCAAATACAGGTGTCATTATCTTCCAGCCAAGCTTCTTTGCGGCAATACCAAGGTGAACCTCAAGAACCTGACCGATATTCATACGAGAAGGAACGCCGAGTGGGTTGAGCACGATGTCAAGTGGTGTACCATCAGCCAAGAAAGGCATATCCTCTGGTGGAAGAATTCTTGATACAACACCCTTGTTTCCGTGACGACCAGCCATCTTATCTCCTACGGAGATCTTTCTCTTTTGAGCTACATATACCTTAACTACCTTGTTTACTCCAGGTGAGAGATCATCGCCGTTTTCACGGGAGAATACCTTAACATCGATAACGATACCATTTTGACCGTTACGAACTCTAAGTGATGTATCTCTTACATCTCTTGCCTTTTCACCGAAAATAGCACGAAGTAGTCTTTCCTCAGCGGTTACCTCGGTTTCACCCTTAGGTGTTACCTTACCAACAAGAATGTCGTGAGCCTTAACCTCTGTTCCAATTCTTACAATACCATTTTCATCAAGGTTTTTGAGCATATCCTCGCTTGCGTTTGGAATTTCACGAGTGATTTCCTCTGGGCCGAGCTTTGTATCTCTTGCCTCTTGGAGGTGCTCCTCAATGTGGATTGATGTATAAACATCATCACGAACGAGCTTTTCGTTAAGAAGAACAGCGTCCTCGTAGTTATAGCCCTCCCATGTCATAAAGCCGATAAGAGCATTCTTACCGAGGGAGATTTCACCATTTGAGGTAGCAGGTCCATCTGCAATAACCTGTCCCTTTTCAACTCTTTCGCCACATACAACAATAGGCTTTTGATTTACACAGGTTGTTTGGTTGGAGCGCTTGAACTTAATAAGCTCATAGGTTTCCTTGTTGCCATCATCTGTGCGAATAACAATGTGGTTAGCGTCTACTCTTTCAACAACGCCTGCGTTCTTAGCAAGAACTACAACACCTGAGTCGCATGCTGCCTTATACTCCATACCTGTACCAACAATTGGTGAGTCAGATATGAGAAGTGGAACTGCCTGCTTCTGCATGTTAGAGCCCATGAGTGCACGAGCGTTATCGTCGTTCTCGATAAATGGAATCATTGCAGTTGCTACGGATACAACCATCTTAGGTGATACATCCATATAATCTGCCATTGAAGGATCAACCTCAAGGATTTCTGCTCTATCACGAACGATAATCTTCTTATTTACAAATCTGCCGTTTTCGTCAAGCTTTTCGTAAGCCTGAGCGATTACATGTCCGTCCTCCTCATCAGCGGTCATATAAACCACCTCATCGGTAACTACGCCGTCAACAATCTTACGATATGGAGCTTGAATAAAGCCGTAGTCGCTGATCTTTGCATATGTTGAGAGATATGAGATAAGACCGATGTTTGGTCCTTCTGGTGTCTCAACAGGACACATTCTACCATAGTGTGTATAGTGTACATCACGCACCTCGAAGGCTGCTCTATCTCTTGTCAAGCCTCCTGGGCCGAGTGCGGAAATACGACGCTTATGTGTAAGCTCTGCAAGTGGGTTGTTTTGGTCCATAAACTGTGAAAGTGGTGATGAACCAAAGAAATCTCTTATTGCAGTAACTACTGGTCTTATATTAATAAGGCTCTTTGGTGAGAGCTCGTCAGAGTCGGAAACTGTTACATTCATTCTCTCTCTTACGATCTTCTCCATACGGGACATACCGATACGGAATTGGTTCTGCAAAAGCTCTCCTACGCAACGCAAGCGTCTGCTACCAAGGTGGTCGATATCGTCCTTTGTGCCAATGCCGTGAGCAAGACATACAAGATAGTTAATTGATGCAAGAATATCCTCTCTTGTAATGTGCTTAGGGCAAAGCTCTGCTATATTACGCTTAACTGTGAGCTTAATTTCCTCAACATCGCCAGCGCAATCCTCTACGATTTGCATAAGCTTCTCGTAGTTAATCTTTTCGTTTACTCCACAATCCTTAAGGTCATAGCCGAGAGCGTAAACAGGATCAACTGTTCCGTTACCGAATACCTTAATGGAGATAATTCTTCCGCTTTCCTTTTCAAGAACCTGAGCGTAAATCTCGTTTACGCAGTTCTCTTCAAGAACCTTTACATCGTCTGCTTTAAGAACCATTCCGCTCTCAAAGATAATCTCGCCTGTCTTTGGGCTTATTACTGGACGAGCAAGGGTAAGTCCAACTATTCTATCATAGATTGAAAGCTTCTTGTCAAACTTGTATCTACCAACGGGATAGAGGTCATATCTTTTTGGATCAAAGAAGAAGTTATGAAGAAGTGTCTGAGCACTCTCCGCAGTTGCAGGCTCGCCTGGACGGTGTCTCTTATAAATCTCTTTAAGAGCCTCTTCTCTAATTGAGGTGATGTTCTCTATTGCGAGCTTCTCGCTATCATCCTTTGCGAGAGTTGGTGTCATAAAGAGCTCGCCAAACATATCCTTAATATCCTCCTCGGTTTCTACGCCGAGAGCACGAATAAGGACTGTAATAGGCATCTTTCTGTTCTTATCGATGTGAACATAAAATACATTTTGAGCATCTGTTTCATACTCAAGCCAAGCTCCACGATATGGGATTACCTGTGCTGTGTAGTTATGTGTACCTGTCTTATCGATAGAATAATCATAGTACATTCCAGGTGAACGAACGATTTGTGATACAACAACACGCTCTGCTCCGTTAATTACAAATGTGCCGTTGTCTGTCATGAGCGGGAAGTCGCCCATAAAGATCTCGTGTTCCTTTACCTCGCCTGTGGTTGCATCTGCCAAGCGAACGGTAACCTTGAGAGGTGCAGCATAGTTAACATCTCTAATCTTGCACTCCTCTACCGGATATTTCGGCTTTGTTGTATCGAGTGTGAAGGATACAAACTCGATAGAAAGATTGCCGGAATGGTCCGTAATGGGTGAAACCTCACGAAGGACCTCCATAAGTCCTTCCTTCAAAAACCACTCGAAGGATTTTTTCTGCACATCAATAAGATTAGGCATTTCAATCAATTCGTTGATTTTTGCGAAGCTCATTCTTGTGTTTTTGCCAAGCTTTTGTTCTTTGACCATAAACTAAATCACTCCATTTTCCCTTTTATTTTTATATATTATTATATTTTTATGCGTCGTTAGGCAATTTAAAATTATAGCACCCGCACATTTGTTTGTCAAGCATTATTTTTAAAAATCTTCCATTTTTTTGAAAAAAGACAATTATTTACAAAAAGTTGTTCAAAAGTTTACAATTGGTTAATATGTAAATTTTTTGTGAATTTATTGCAATCATGCTTGAAAGGGAGCTTCCTTTGTACCCCTTCTCTGCCAAGATTAGGCGTCTTTTATTAATAATCAATTTAACCTATTTTATTATTTATAAAAAATATTTTACTTTTTTTCAAAAAGGTATTGATTTTATTTTTTGTTTGTGGTATTATATGTAATCGTACGAACATGCTTTATTCGGAGCACCCTCTCAGGCAACGGATAGCGCATCTGTAGGATTAGAATTTAAAGGAGGATACATTCATGCCTAATATCAAATCTGCTAAGAAGCGTGTTAAGGTTATTGCTACCAAGACTCTTCGTAACAAGATGCTCAAATCTCAGCTTAACACCGCAATAAAGAAGTTTAAGGCGGCTGTTGAAAGTGGTGACAAAGAGGCTGCAAAAGTTGCTTATGTGGTTGCTATTAAGAAGGTTGACCAAGCTGTTGCTCATGGTCTTCTCCACAAGAATAATGCTGCTCACAAGAAGAGTGCTTTTACTCTTATGCTCAACAAGATGGCGTAAGCTATACAAGAATTATAACGAGCTCTGTTTAACCCGCAGAGCTCTTTTTTCTTTCATTTTTCTTCAATTAATTAAATTCGTGCACGCATCGCACACAAGCGTGTATATATATTAAAATAAAAAAATCCGCTCGATTGAGCGGATTTATTCTTTTTATCGATTAGTCGTCGATGTAAGGCATAAGAGCCATAAAACGAGCACGCTTGATAGCCTTTGTGAGCTCGCCTTGGTGGTGAGCACATGTGCCAGTGATTCTTCTTGGAAGAATCTTGCCACGCTCTGTAATATACTTTCTCAAACGACCAGTATCCTTATAATCGATGTGACCGATTTTATCAGCGCAGAAAGCACAAACCTTCTTCTTTCTTCTCATCATAGGACGAGCAGAACGAGCGCCTTCTACCTTTTCGATAGTGGTATCCATCTTAAAATCCTCCTAAAAATTTCGTGTTGCCTTCTCTATTATTAGAATGGCAATTCATCGTCGCCTGAAACTTCTTCAAATTTAGGCGCCTGCTGTGTTTGGAATGCTGGAGCATCTCCGAATGCACCGACATTTTCGCCCTTTGCGTCAACAAAGTATGCTTCGTCAGCGATTACCTCGGTAGCGTAATGCTTAACACCATTTTGATCTGTCCAGTTTCTTGTTTGGATTGAGCCAACTACGCAGATTGAGCTTCCCTTCTTGAAGAATCTGCTGATGAACTCTGCAGTTTGACGCCATGCTCTAACATTGATAAAATCAGTGTTACCCTGATCTTCGCCAGCCTTTGCTGCGAAGCGACGATTTACTGCGATTGAAAACTGAATTGTTGCAATGCCGGACTGGGTCTCCTTCAGTTCAAGATCTGCGGTAACTCTACCGCCAAGGATTACTTTGTTCAAATTAAAGTTTGCCATATTAGACCCTCCTGTTTAATTAAGCATCTTTTCTTGTCTTTTTGTCTTCAATGTGACGAATCACGATTGAGCGAAGAATACCTTCGGTAATACCGAATACACGCTCAAGCTCGAGAGTAAATGTACCCTCACTCTTAAAGTTTACAAGAACATAGTAGCCCTCGATCTTGTCGTTGATTGGGTATGCGAGCTTACGCTTGCCCCACTCATCAACTGAATCGATGGTTCCGTTCTCTGCAATAAGAGCCGTAAACTTTTCAACGATTGCCTTAACAGCCTCCTCACCGAGAGAGTTGTCAACAACGAAGAGAGTTTCGTAAGAATTGAGAATCTTTTCCATCTTTTTACACCTCCTATGGACATAAGACCGACAATTTAATAGATTTTTGCCGGTAGGAGCAGGTGCATACACACCTGTTCGGTGGTATTCTATCACAGTTTTTTATAATTGTCAACATTTTTTTGAAAAAATATAAAATTTATTAAAAATATTGAATTATTATATTTTATATGGTAGAATTATTTAAATGATTATTTTTGGAGTACTATATGAAGCATGTAGATATATACACCGATGGCTCTTGTAAATGCAACCCTGGTCCTGGTGGCTGGTGTGCTATTTTAGTTTACGGCAAGCACGAAAGAGTGATTTCGGGTGCTGAGGCACAAACAACCAACAACAGAATGGAGCTGACAGCCATTATAGAGGCGTTAAAGGCACTCAAAGAGCCTTGCGAGGTTACTCTAACCTCTGACTCGAAATATGCACTTGATTCCCTTCAAAACGGCTGGGCGACGGCGTGGAGGGCGAACAACTGGAAAAAGTCTGGTAGCTCCAAGGCGTTAAACCCTGATTTGTGGGAAATTCTTCTTGATGAGGTTGAAAGACACGAGATAACCTATGTTTGGGTTAAGGGGCACGCAGGGCATCCATATAATGAGCGTTGCGATAAGGAAGCACAGGCTCGTGCGAGCGAAATTCAAAGCAATGAGGAGTGATTTTCACTCCTTTTTTGTATAGAGGGTGTTCTCTTTTCGGCCTATAACAAAAGCAAAAGAGCTTACGGTGTGTGCCGTAAGCTCTTATTTTTTTATTCAGCGGAGCCTGATTTTTCAACGAGCTCAGCGTAGAAATTCTTTACGCTTTCGCCATATGTTTCCTCAAGCTTTGAAGCTCTGGACTCGCTATTGATGTAATACTTAGCGATATCGTATACGCAAACAGTTCCGTCACTGTTACCAGCAAGTGCCTTTGTTGTAACGGTTGTGGTTGCGGTTGTGTTGTCAGAAAGATCTGTCACAACAACCTTTGCATAGAACTTATATTCGTCGCTATATGCACCATTCTTTACAACAAGTGAGAATACGCCCTTATCGGTCATATTACCTGTCTTGCCCTCGCCGTAAACCTGAACTTCCTTCTTAGCCTCGCCCTTTTCAACAACGCCGTAAATCTTTACATCGTAGCCCTCATCCTCGAGCTTTCTTGCAGAAGAAAGGTTAACCTTGAATGTAGCTCTTGGTGATACATAGTCTGTGTATCTAATGGTCCAATCCTGTGCAGCGCAAATCTTTGCTTCCTTCTTAGGAGAAACCTGTGTACCAGCTGTCTCATCAACGGTTTGGCAGATCTTACAAATCTTAACCTTTACTCCATCGTGAGTATAGTCAGCAACCTCGTCTTCCTTTTCCTTCCACTCAAAGTTATGAGAACCCTGTGGTGGTGTTTCATGCTCTGCAGTTACCGCAGGGCATCCCTTAGTTGCACACTTTTCGTATGAAATACCTGAATGTCCACAGTCAGGCTTCAAAACTACTACCTCTTCGGTAAATTCGTGATTGCCTGTTGCTGGAATCATTACGGGAACATCCTGATCACAGTCAACACAATGCTTCTTTACTGTACCATGGCTGTAACAGGTTACCTCGTTAACAACCTCTACAATCTTATCCTCTGTTGGGTTGGTTTCATCCTTTTGGAAGGTATGCTCGATTACCTTTGCACCAACACGCTCAGCCTCGCAACGGATACATTTGCCATTAAAGGTTGTTACGCATCCGTCCTTTGTGCCAGCTGCGATATCTGCTTCATCGTACAAGCACTCGTGTGCGGAAAGCTTAATCTCGGTAAATGCAAGACCTGAACCACCTGCCCACTTAGCGTTATTAATTGTGATAACGATTTGCTTTACATCAAGACCATAAACCTCACCTGTGAATATCATTCTATAATAATCTGATGCTGCAAATCTTGACTTGTTAGCAGATTTAAGAACTGTTCCATCAGCACCGATAAAGCTTACTTCAAAGCCATTATCGTTAGACCAAACATAAATCTCAGCTGCTGTAAGTGTATAAACCTGGTCAAATGTGATTGTAAGTGTACTTCTTACACGAGAATCGACTGTGATGCGGGTTGCTCCTGCATCCTTAATTTCTTCAAGAACAGCTGCGTTAATGTATGTGCCAGCAGGAACAGCTATCATAGAGTTGGAATCCAATATATCCTGGGCTGTAACTGTACCGATCAATCTATTGTCAACATTAGCTTGATATGTTCCGCCCATTATAACTGATACTTCTGTAATTTCAGCTTCGATAAGCTGATCAACAATCTCTTGTGTGAAAGCCCCATCCTTTTGGATAATTACATTCTCAGAGCTATCTTTAAGATCAGCAAGTGCCTTCTTACCAATGATTTGAGAATCAACATCAACCGTAACGGCATACTCCCAACCAGTTCCACACCAGAAGTTGCCTGGTTGCCATGTTGCTGTTTCGATAATACCATCAAAGAGGTCGTTAACATCTCTATTTTCATTAGGTGTTTGAATTGCTTCGAGGTCGTCACCTGCCATAACCTTCTCTTTAACATCGAAGTTATTTGGGGTGAGTGAAATTTCATTGTCACTGAGGTAAAGTCTTGGAAGAGCCTTAGAGCCTACTCCGCCACAGCCGGGAACTGTACATGGTCCCTCTGCCATACCGGTTTGTGATGTGGTTGGCTGTTGAACAACCTCCCAATCAGTAACTGTGTGCTTGCCAAGGTTATCTGTCTTTGTTGCACCACATGCACAATCGTAAACATCCTTACCAGCTTGTGTACAGGTTTTAGCAACAGACTTTGCTTCATTGAGTGTCCAAGCGTGAGCACCAACCTCCTTGTAGATTTCAACCTCACGGAAGTATGCTCCACCGTAGCAGTTACAGCCTGCTTTGATCTCAACGGTTGCTACCTTGATGTTAGGGAATGTAAAGGTTGCCTCGGTCAATGGAGTTTCTCCATCGAGCATTTGCTCAACCTCAGACTCATAAATCTTTGCACCTGTATCGTCGTACAATAAAATTTGAAGTGTTTGTACGCTATTCTTGTCAGCAGTATGTGCGTAACCACACTTTGAGCAAGCGCCTGTGCCGTTTACATAGAGCTTAACTTCGTTAATCTCATATGGCTTACCGAACTTGAAGGTCCAGCTAAACTTAGGTGATTGAGGGCTATGCGCAACCTTGGAGTCTTCCTCGGATATCTTACCGTCAACCAATATGCTTTCGTCAATCGCCCACCAAGGACCAGAGTTCAAAATGGAAGCCTCGCCAGCGATGTTTTCCTTACTTATTGTACATTCAGTAGATTGTGCTGATGGTGCTGGTGCTGTGTCTGCTACTACGGAAAGAACAGATACAGGAATGAGCATCAATACAACAAGAAGGATTGATAAAAATCTTTTCATTTCTTTTGTCTCCTTGAACAATAAATTTTTACACTATTATTTTAACACACGCAATATATAAAAATCAAGTCTTTTCCAAAAATGCTCGATTTTTCGGGAGATTTTTGTGAATATTCAACAAATTTTGGCTCGTTTTCGGCTTTTTAAAGCCCCTTTTTATGGTCATTTTGCTTAAAACAATTTTTATAAAAAAAAGAAAAAGCACTCTTAAAAAGAGTGCTTTGGTGCTCCTGGGGAGATTCGAACTCCCGACACCTTGATTAAAAGTCAAGTGCTCTACCGTCTGAGCTACAGGGGCGTGCATTAACGCTTATATATATTAACACAGCAATCGGCTTTTGTCAATAGCATTTTTCAAAAAAATGGATTTTTTTAAAATTTACATTATATTTCAAAATATTTCAAAAAATGTGTACACGCAGGCATTTTTTGTGGTAAAATATAGTTACAAATTATATTTGAGGTGACTTATGGAAAACAAAATTTATCTTTGGAAAAATCCCCCATACATTGGAAGCACAGACAATTATTTTAGACCATCTATGACTGAGTACAAGGTTAACGATAGCAAATCTACCGTTATCGTTTGTCCAGGTGGTGGCTATGGCGCTAAGGCAGGACACGAGGGAGAGCCTATTGCTAAAATGTTCAATGCAGGTGGAATTAACGCATTCGTGCTTGATTACAATGTAAAAGCATGCCACAAGTTTGCTCCTTTGAGTGACCTTTTGCGTGCTATAAGAGTTGCTCGCTCCATGGGCTATGAAAAGGTTGCTACTCTTGGATTTAGTGCTGGTGGACACCTTTGCTGTACCTCTGGAACGCTTTATGACTTTGATGCATATCCAAAGACAGATGAAATTGATAAGCTGAGTGCTCGCCCTGATGCATTTATGCCCTGCTATGCAGTTGTTTCCTTCGGCGAATTTACTCATATGGGCTCTCGTGAAAATCTCCTCGGCATTGAAAAGGACGACGAGGCTTTAATTCATTTATTCTCAAACGAGGAAAACATTAATTCTCAAACACCTCCCTGCTTTATTTGGCATACTGCTAACGATGATGCCGTTCCCGTCGAAAACTCACTTATGCTTGCAGCTGCACTTGCAAAGAGCAAGGTTTATTTCGAGGCACACATTTATCCAGATGGCTGTCATGGTCTTGGTCTTGCTGAGGATAAGAACGATGTTTCTACTTGGTCAAAAAATGCAGTTATCTTCCTTAAAAATCTCGGATTTTAAGGAGTGCTTATGAAAATTGCCATTATAACTGGTGCTTCAAGTGGTCTTGGAGTTGAGTTTTACAAGGCTATTCAAAATGAGCCTCTTGATGAAATATGGATTATTTCAAGGCGTAAGGAGCGTCTTGATGAAATAAAGGAAAAATTTGGTGCTATTCAAACTCGTGTTATTCCTATGGATATAACCACTCGTGAGAGCATGGAGAGCTTAAAGGCTCTTTTAGAGACTGAGCATGCTGAAATCAAGCTCCTTATAAACAATGCTGGTGCAGGCGTCTATGGTCCTGTTGAAAATGCAGATTATAAGGCACAGGGCTCTATGATTGAGCTTAATGTGCGTGCTCTTACCGAAATAACCACCATTTCTCTACCCTATATTACCCCAAAATCGTGCATTATAAACACCTGCTCTATTGCATCGTTTGTTCCAAATGCAAATCTTACGGTATACTCATCTACCAAGGCTTATGTTATGAGCTTTTCAAGGGCGTTGAGATATGAGCTAAGGGGCAAAAAAATAAATGTTACCGCTATTTGCCCTGGCCCTATGGAAACAGAGTTTTTAGCAGTTGCAGGGCTTGATGACGGACAATCAAGAGCCTTTGACAAGCTACCACGGTGCAATCCCGAAAAAACCGCAATAAAGGGGCTTAAAGCCTCTAAGCGTGGCAAAGCCGTATACACCCCTCGCTTTTTCTACAAGCTTTATAGGGTGCTATCAAAAATCATTCCTACCTCTTGGCTTCTTAAAATTGCCAAGACATAATTTAGGAGCTTATAAAAAACGCACTTCGTTGGAAGTGCGTTTTGTTTGTTATTGAGCTTTTTTAGTGATTGTATTTCCGTCGGACACAAGGACTATTGAGCCAAGCTCATCAGTACGGAGAATTTCTACATTTTCACTCGTGAGATAATCTATTGTTTCTGCGTGTGGGTGACCATAGTCATTACCTGTTTCGCAGGAGATTATCGCCATTGATGGTGTGGTATAGTGCAAAAATCCATACATAATTCCCTTTTCTGGATCTGCTTGGAAGGTTGAGGAGTGTGAGCCGTGGTGTCCTGTTTTAAGAACATCGCAGTTTAGATCCATTCCGTATTTTTCAACAAGCTTAAGCTCTGCTTCCTTTTCAGCATCTCCTGTAAGGAGAACCTTGGTGTTACCCCATCTCGCCATAAGCACTACGCTTGGGTTATTGTTGTCGTTCTTGCTATAATCGCCTTGGTCTACTGGTCCAAGAACGGTAAATTCAAGCTCGCCAACATTAAATTTACTATCAATAGGAAGGTTTACCTCAAGTCCGTCATCATCCTTACTATTTGGATCGCCTGCTACATAAAGGTTTATGTCGGGCTTTGCCTCGATTGCAGAGATAAAGTTCTCATAGGTTTTTGTTGTATGCACCTTTGGTGAAATTATTACATTTTTGATAGTATAGTTTTCAACAACATATGCGGCACTGCCAATATGGTCAGCGTCTGGATGGGTTGCAACAAAATATTCAAGCTCGGTTACATTGTGATCTGCAAGATATTTTGATAGGTTTTCCTTTTGTGCAGAAACGCCTGTATCGATAAGGATTGCCTTGCCGTCAACTAAAATAAGCTCGGCATCGCCCTGCCCTATATCAATAAAGTGAAACTCCACGCTTCCTGTCGGTATATCGTAGGTCTTATTTCCACTGTCGTCTGGCGTATTCTCTTTGTTTGTAAGCATATATACAACTGCTCCGGCGATAAGAATCAATATCGCAAGAGCAAAGGATATCAGCTTTTTCTTCATTTTTCTTTTGGCTGCTGCCTTTGATCTTCTTCCCATAATGCTCTCCTTTTGATTTTCTACTTTTTTAATTATACCATATTAAGGAATAAATTGCAATAGAAAAAACGGCATAGCCGTTTTTTATTTTTTGAAGATTTTTCGTTTATCAATTGCGATTAGCAAAAGCGTGCCAAGCACATAGGCTGATACCACCTCTCCTATGGTGACGCTTACCAATATAGCGATATACGCACCGAGGCTCTTTACTCCACTTGTGTAGCAGAAAAGCACAACAAGAGGAACGACTATTGCGTTTGCAACAACGGTAGGAATTGCAACTAAATACTTGTTTTTGATTTTGCCTGCGATGTATGCACCCACAAGGGTTGCAAGTGAGCCAAAAGCTATATCAATTGGATGTGCGCCCATTGTAAGGTTTGAAATTAAGCACCCAATAAAAAGTCCTGGCACTGCGTGAGGGGTAAAAAACGGCAGAATACAAAGTGCCTCGCTAAATCTCACCTGCACGGCATATGATGCAAGTCCCAATATGTTGGAAAGCCACGAAAGGGCAACATAAAGGGCGGCGATGAGCGAGGAATACGCAATTTGCTCAATCTTTTTTCTCGTTTTATTCATTTTTTGCTCCTTAGTTTTGTTTTAAGTGAGGATGGTTACGAACTCACTGCTGATATTCTACTATAAAATCGAAGCATTTTCAAGACCTTTTTTCATTTTTTGCATAGTATGTAATGATACGGAGGTGATTATTACGGATATTAACACAGAAAGCATTGGCTTTTTAACGGTCGAGGTGAAAACGGCAAATGGTGCTATTCCTATTGAGGGTGCTACGGTTTATGTCTACCCTGCTACTGAGGGGAGCGATTTGCTCTATTCGCTAAGGACTAACCAATCAGGACAAAGCGAAAGGGTTGCACTCGACACAAAGGACAAAAAAATGTCACAGGTGCCTGGAATTGAACAACCCTACACGCTATACAATGTGTCAGTTAGTGCACCTGGATATTACTTTTCTGAGAAAAGCAGTATTCCTATTTTCGAGGGAGTAAATTCGATTTTGCCCTTTGATTTAATTCCCCTTTCCGAGGGGGCAAATCCCGAAAGCTTTGAGCCTGACGGAATTGGACGCTTTTCTAAAACGCCAAGCACAGATCTATAAGGAGAAATTATGCCAAATTTACCTGTTATTCCAAGCTATATAACGGTTCATCTTGGAGCACCTGGCGACAATGCGCCAAATGTAACAGTTCCCTTTGCAGACTACATAAAAAATGTTGCTTCAAGCGAGATTTATCCAACCTGGCCAGAAAATGCAATCAGAGCCAATATATATGCTCAAATAAGCTATGCACTAAACAGAATTTATACCGAATACTATCCTTCCCGTGGATATGATTTCGATATAACAAATTCGACAACCATTGACCAATCCTTTGTCTATGGGCGTGATATTTTCGAAAACATTTCACAAATAGTTGATGAGATTTTTAACGATTATGTAGTACGGCAAGGAAGCATTGAGCCATACTTTACTGCATATTGTGATGGGCGAGAAATTAGGTGTCAGGGGCTTGAGCAATGGGGCACTGTTACTCTTGCCGAGCAGGGCTTATCGCCCTATGAGATACTACAATACTACTACGGCGATGATATTGACATAGTAAGAAATGCTCCCGTAGGCACACGCCCCTCGACATATCCTGACAGAGAGCTTTCAATTGGGGCTATTGGAAATGATGTTCAGAGTGTGCAAACAAGGCTTAATAGAATATCAAAAAATTACCCATCTATTCCAAAGATTTATCCTGTTGATGGAGTTTTTGACACGACTACGGAAAATGCTGTGCGAGAATTTCAGCGTGCCTTTAACTTGACACCTGACGGAATTGTTGGCAAGGCAACCTGGTACAAGATAATAGCGATTTTTAATGCTGTAAAGCGTCTTAATGATCTAAGCTCTGAGGGAATTTCTCTTGATGAGGTTACACGCTTGTTCGACACAGAACTAAGCGTAGGTGACAGTGGCTCTGAGGTGTTTGAGCTTCAATATTTGCTTTCACTTGTCGGTGCGTATGAGCAGGAAATTCCTATTATACCTATTGACGGTGTTTTTGGTGAGCAAACAGAGGGGGCTGTGCGTGCTTTTCAAAGAAATTATGGAATTGATGAAACGGGAGTCGTTACCTATCCTACTTGGGATCAGCTTTATAGAGCGTATATAGGTATTTTGGAGTCCTTGCCTACCGGCTACTTTGGTGGCGAAACGCTTCCCTATCCCGGTGTGGTATTGAGAATCGGTTCAAGTGGGGATTATGTAAGGGCACTTCAAGAATATTTGAATTCTATTGCAAATTCGTACACAGATATACCTAAAATTGATGCTGATGGTGTTTTTGGACCAGGCACGGAAAATGCAGTGCGTAGCTTTCAGCGTGTGTTTGGTCTTACAGAGTCAGGAATAGTGTCGGCTCAGCTTTGGGATTTTATTACTGAAACATATAGGGATTTGTATCTTGGCTCATTATCCTCTGAGGGGCAATATCCTGGATACGATATTGGGTGATTTTATGGCTTTTATAAATTCGACAAGCGAGGAGCTTGCAATAATTCAAATACAGCGTATTCTAAGGGAGCTTGAATTGCTTGAAGGTGACTACTCTGCCGTGCCTCTTAGTGGCGTTTACGAGAATGAAACAAGGGAGAGTGTAGCTGAATTTCAAGCAAGATATGGTCTTGAAGCGACAGGAATTGTCGATTATGAGACATGGGAGCTTTTACACAGGGTTCGTGATAGATTAAAGGGAGAGCTTGGAGAGATACGGCGAGTTCAGCTCATTCCAAGCAAAAGAGAATTTTTGATTTACCCTGGTCAAAGAAACGATATTTTGTATGTAATTCAATATATGCTATCTCAAATATCGACACAGGATACCTCTCTTGAAGCAGTTTCCTACACGGGCGTATATGACAAGGAAACAGAGGATGCTATTCGTGCCTTTCAGCGTAAGCGTCTAATTGATGCAAATGGTATTATCGATGCACAAACGCTTGAAGCACTTTTTGACGAATATGAGGCTATAATTATGCGTCCCGAGCGTTAAAAATCGACACATAGTCAACTTTTTTTGCGTTTTTGAATTATATCTATTTATTTGTCAATAATCTGTTTATATCAAGATAAGGAAAGGACACATAATGACAAATCGTTTCACTCAAAGAGCAAAGGAGGCTCTTGAAAGAGCTAAGGAGCAGGCGAAGAATATCGGGCACACCTACATAGGAACAGAGCATCTATTGCTTGGTATTATGTGCACCGAGGGTGTGGGCTCTCAAATTCTCGACCAAAGAGGTGCTTTATTTACCGAAATGTACGACCAAGTGGTTAAGATTTCGGGCAAGGGCGTTGGCACTCTTGTCTGCTCCGCCATCTCTCCAAGATGCAAGCTTGTGCTTGAAGGAGCAAGCTCTTATGCTAAAAAGAACGGGAGCGATTTTGTTGGCACAGAGCATCTGCTTTATGCGATATGTGACCAAGGTGATTGTGCGGGGGCGAGGGTGCTTAGTGCTATTGGATTATCGACACAGTCCCTCAAAAATGACATTTATTCTCTATGTGATGCTATAAGCTCCACAAGGGACAATGCAGACGCTGACATTTCAAGTGCTCCTACCCTATTTGCATACGGAAAAAGCCTTTCCACAAGCTCTGCTCTTTCTTCCTTCGACCCGTTAATTGGGCGTGATAGCGAGCTTGAAAGACTAATTCAAATACTTTGCAGAAGAACAAAAAACAATCCTTGTCTTATTGGCGAGCCAGGGGTGGGTAAAACTGCTATTGTAGAAGGGCTTGCCCAAAGGATTGCATCTGGAAATGTGCCAAGCGAGCTCAGTGGAAAAATAATTGTTTCGCTTGATCTTTCCTCAGTTTTAGCAGGCACAAAATATCGAGGCGAGTTTGAGGAGCGTATGCGTGCTATTTTAAGCGAGGTACGCTCTAACGAAAGCATCATTCTCTTTATTGATGAAATACACACAATTATAGGGGCTGGTGGCGCTGAGGGAGCTATTGATGCTGCGAACATAGTTAAGCCTGCTCTATCACGAGGTGAGCTAAGGGTTATTGGTGCTACTACGCTTGATGAATATAGAAAAAGCATAGAAAGAGATAGTGCTCTTGAAAGACGCTTTCAGCCTGTTATAATCGAGGAGCCGAGCGAGGATGGAGCTATTGAAATTTTAAAGGGACTATGTCCGTACTACGAGGCACATCACAGGCTTAAAATATCAAACGATGCTATTTTAGCATGTGTTAGGCTCTCGCAAAGGTATATAACCGATAGATTTTTACCCGATAAGGCGATTGACCTGCTTGATGAGGCTTGTGCAAGACTCCGCACCCTCAATTCAAGGGTTGATGATGAGGAGAAGGAATTGGAGAACGAGCTTCTCGAATGTGAAAGGGAGCTTGAGGATGCGATATTAGATCGTGATCTGTCCCGTGCAATTGAATTAAAGGACAAGGAAGCCTCGCTTGCTCTTAGGCTTAGTCAGTATCGCTCCCAATCCTCAAAGAAGGCTCCTGAGCTTATTGTCAGTAGCGAGGATATTTGCAAGATTGTATCGCAAAAAACAAAAATTCCTGTTAGCTGTTCAAGTGAAATAGATATAAATGAGCTTTCGAGCTTAAAGGATGAGCTTTCAAGGGTGGTGATTGGTCAAGATGAGGCAATTGAGACCGTTGTATCCGCCATAAAGCGTGGACGCCTTGGAATTAGCAATCCCAATCGTCCCTGTGCGTCGTTTTTATTCCTTGGCCCAACAGGAGTTGGTAAAACTCATTTATCAAAGCAAATCGCTTCCTTGGTATTCAAGTCAAAAACTGCCTTTATAAGGCTTGATATGTCAGAATTTTCCGAAAAGCATTCTGTTTCAAGGCTTATCGGTGCTCCTGCGGGATATGTGGGGTATGATGATGGCTCTCTTCTTTGCACGCTTGTAAAAAGAAATCCATATAGCGTTATTTTGTTTGATGAGATAGAAAAGGCTCATAGTGATATTTTCAATCTGTTGCTTCAAATTCTTGACGAAGGGGAGCTTACCGACTCCTCGGGTAAAAAAATAAGCTTTAAGAGCTGTATTATAATTCTAACCTCTAATCTTGGCTCTCGTGAATCGCTTGGTACATCTCAGCTCGGCTTTTCGGCAAGTGAGGGTGAGGCGTCATCAAGGAAGGGCTTACAGCAGATGTTAAAGGAAGCCTTTTCGCCCGAGCTTTTAAATCGCCTTGATGAAATTGTTTTATTTAAGCCGATTTCCTTCGAGGGAGCAAAACGAATTTGTAGCATTATGCTAAGTGATTTTGTGTCGAGATTGAAGGGTAAGGGCATTGATTTGACTATAAGTGATGAGGTGATTGATTTTGTTACCCGTCAGGGGTATGATAACGCCTATGGAGCAAGACCTATTGAGCGAGCAATTATAAGCCTACTTAAAAATCCGCTTTGCGAGGAGCTTTTAGAGGGCAAAATCAAGGAAAATGACAGTATTTGTGCCCTTTTTGATGGAAAAAGCGTATATTATAAAAGAATGAACATATGATAATATGTTTAATTATATAACACGATAGATAGGTTTTTATGTATTAAGTCGGTTTTTTGCGACTTAGCAAGTGGCTGATTTATAAAATGGCGGAAAAACGGCGTTTCTGAAAACGCCGTTTTTTTATATTGTTTTATACCTTGGGTATTAATATGAAAATAA
>JAZNYH010000041.1:0-8567 GCA_045594305.1 Eubacteriales bacterium
GAATTGATGCTGACGCATCATGAATTGGCTTTGCCATGAATTCTCGCTTCGCTCCATGAATTGAATTGCAACCAATGTGCCGTAAGGCACAATTCATGCCACAGGCAATTCACGAAAGCACGGCTTTCAATTCACGCAACCGTAAGGTTGCAATTCATGGCGTGTTCTCCGTTAAGGATAACACGCTAAATCTGCTCCTTTTTTGTGTGGTTTTTAGGAAAAATAGAAAAATTTCAAAAAAATTAAAAAAATTTTTAAAAAGTGTTGATTTTATTAAAAAAGTGTGTTATCTTATATATCCATATATAATTATAAAGGTAGAAACTTGCTCAAAAAACGCAAAAAGTCATTTGTGCAAGTATACGAAATTTTTGAGAATTTTAGCCTGAAAACGGCTCAAAAACCGTTCAAAACGGCGAAAAAATGCCAAATTTTTGTGCAAAGTATACAAAAATGGCACATATTTTTATACATTTGACAAAAATGTTTTTTAAAAAAATTTCAAAAAATTCTTGCAATTTATATATATATATGATAAAATATGTAGGCTTGGCGTACAAGGAAGCGAGAGGTTGCCGTGACAGCCTTACTGCTATGGCAGTTGCGGGTAATTTTCGTGGAGTGCGTCGGATTTCACACGGCAGAGAATGTATGCTGGGAGTCCCCCCTTGGTAAACCCGAGGTGAGCCCGCTTACATTTGTCCGAACCTATGATATGCTGATCGGGTTCGGTTTTGTTAAGCGGGTGAAAGAAACACACGGGGCAGTGTAAAGCAAAAAGCCCCCGGTCAATTTCTATTTAATAAGGAGGAAAGCAAAATGGCAGTAAATGAGAAGATCAGAGTAAGAGTAAAGGGCTATGACCACACATTGGTAGATAGCGCATCTGAAAAGATTGTAGAGGCAGCTAAGAGAAACGGCGCAACTGTTTCGGGACCTATTCCGCTCCCCACGAAGAAGGAAATCGTAACAATTCTTCGTGCTGTACACAAGTACAAGGACAGCCGTGAGCAGTTCGAACAGCGTACTCACAAGAGACTCATCGAGATCATTAAGCCTTCAAAGAAGGTTGCTGAGGCTATTATGAGTCTTGAGCTTCCAGCAGGCGTAGAGATTAAGGTAGAGCTTTAATTAATACGACGGAAGCTAAAAAGCCAAACCCAACTGTACAGTAGCACAAATTTAACTTGCGGTGCTATGATGACGGAAGGTCAAGTTGATGTGTCGGTCGGCTCCGACAAAAACAAGCATCAACCAATAACCTTAAATTAGGAGGAAGCAAAAAATGAAAAAAGCAATTATCGGTAAGAAGCTCGGTATGACACAGATCTTCGCTGAGAACGGCGTAGTAGTTCCTGTGACAGTAATCGAGGCTGGTCCTTGCGTGGTAGTTCAAAAGAAGACTACCGAAACAGACGGCTATGATGCAGTACAGCTCGGCTTCGAGAAGGCATCAGAAAAGCATGTCAACAAACCACTCGCTGGCCACTTTAAGAAGGCAGGCGTTGAACCCCAAAAGCACCTCAAGGAGTTTAGACTTGATGATGTAGCAACAATGAATGTAGGCGATGTAATAGCAGTCGATACCTTCGCAGCAGGCGACAAGGTCGACATTTCAGGCGTTACAAAGGGCCACGGCTACTCAGGCGCAGTTAAGAGATGGGGACACCACATGCTCCAAGCAACACACGGTACAGGTCCTATCCACCGTCAGGTTGGTTCTATGGGAGCTAACTCAACACCTTCAAGAGTTTTTAAGAACAAGAAGATGGCTGGTCAGTACGGTAATGAAAATCTTACAGTACTCAATTTAGAAGTAGTAAAAGTTGATGTAGAAAAGAATCTTATCGCAGTTAAGGGTGCTGTTCCAGGTGCTCGTGGCGGTATCGTATTCATTCGCAACAGCGTTAAAGCATAAGTAGGAGGAAGAAACAATGCCAGAGATTAAAGTTTTGGATATGACAGGCGCTGAGGTTAGCACTCTTGCACTAAGCGAAAAGGTTTTCGGTGCAGATGTTAACGAAGCAGTTCTTCATGCGGCAGTAAGAGCTTACCTTCTCAACCAAAGACAGGGCACACAGTCAACACTTACCAGAAGCGAGGTTTCAGGTGGTGGTAGAAAGCCTTGGAAGCAGAAGGGTACAGGTAGAGCAAGACAAGGTTCTACAAGATCTCCTCAGTGGACACACGGTGGTATCGCTCTTGGACCTAAGCCCCGCTCATACACAACCAAGCTCAATAAGAAAGTTAAGCAAATCGCTTTGTTCAGCGCTCTTAGCTCAAAGGTAGCAGCAAACGAGATGATCGTTGTTGATGCAATCACAGCAACAGAGTACAAGACCAAGGCAATGGTAGCAATGCTCAATGCAATCGGCGCAGGAAAGAAGAGCCTCGTAGTTCTTGAAGCTCCTGATGCAATGGTAGTTAAGAGCCTTGCAAATATTCCGGGTGTAAAGGTTGCATACGCAAACACCCTTAACGCATACGACATTCTCAACTGCAACTCAATCGTATTTGCACAGAATGCAGTAGCGAAGATAGAGGAGGTATACGCATAATGAAATTTGCTCAAGACATAATCATTAAACCGATTATCACAGAGAAATCAATGGATGGTATAGCTTCTAAGAGATACACATTCAAGGTTGCAATTGATGCAACAAAGCCAGAAATCGCAGCAGCAGTTGAAGAGCTCTTCAATGTAGAGGTTGCAGATGTTAATACAATCATAATGAAAAAGAAGCCAAAGAGAATGGGATATCACTATGGATACACCTCTGAGTGGAAGAAAGCAATCGTAACACTCAAGGCTGACTCCAAGGAGATCGAGTTCTTTAACGGCTTGAACTAAGACGGGAGGTAGTTAACTATGGCAACAATGAAATATAAGCCTACGACACCGTCGAGAAGACATATGTCAGTAGCATCCTTCGACGAGGTAACTAAGTTTACTCCCGAGAAGAGCTTGATAGAAATCAAGAAGAAGCACGCTGGTCGTAACAGCTACGGTAAGATCACTGTTCGTCATCAAGGTGGCGGAAACAAGCAGAAGTACAGACTTATCGATTTTAAGAGAACTGAGGAGAAGGCAACCGTAATCGGTATTGAGTACGACCCTAACAGAACCTCATATATCGCACTTCTTCAAAACGATGAGGGCAAGAAGAGCTATGTAATCGCTCCTGTTGGTGTTACCGACGGCGATGTACTCTACTCAGGCCCAGACGCAGACATTAAGCCTGGTAATACTCTCCCAATCGAGAATATTCCAGTTGGTACAATCATTCACAACATCGAGCTTTACCCAGGCAAGGGCGCTCAGCTTGTTCGTACAGCAGGTGCTCAGGCTCAGCTTATGGCTAAGGAAAACGGTATGGCTCAGGTTCGTCTCCCCTCTGGCGAGGTTCGTCTTGTAAGACTTGATTGTAAGGCTACTATCGGTCAGGTAGGTAACATCGAGCATGATACCATCAAGATCGGTAAGGCTGGTAAGACACGCCATATGGGCATTCGTCCAACTGTTCGTGGATCAGTAATGAACCCTTGCGATCACCCACACGGTGGTGGTGAAGGTAAGTCTCCTGTAGGTCGCCCAGGCCCTGTTACTCCTTGGGGTAAGCCAGCACTTGGACTTAAGACCAGAAACAAGAAGGCAAGAACAAACAAATATATCGTAAAGCGCAGAAACGGTAGATAAGGGAGGATCGACAAATGAGCAGAAGTTTGAAAAAAGCGCCTTATGTTGAAGAAAAGCTCTTCAACCGCATCGTTGCTATGAACGAAAAGGGCGAAAAGAAAGTAATTAAAACATGGTCTCGTTCATCGACCATTTTCCCTGAATTCGTTGGACACACAATCGCTGTTCACGACGGAAGAAAGCATGTTCCGGTATATGTAGTTGAGGATATGGTAGGACACAAGCTCGGCGAGTTTGCATTCACCAGAACCTTCAAAGGCCACGCAGGATCAAAAACTTCAAATAACGGTAAATAATAGGAGGCACCATCACAATGGAAGCAAAAGCATACCTTTATGATGTTCGCATTGCTCCACGCAAGGTTAAAATAGTTCTTGACCTCATTCGTGGCAAGAATGTAGAAATGGCTGCGGCAATTCTTAAGAATACACCTAAGAGTGCAGCAGAGCTTCTTGAGAAGCTTCTCAAGAGTGCAGTAGCAAATGCTGAGAACAATCATCAAATGGACAAATCAAAACTCTATGTATCACAGTGCTTCGTAACCGCTGGTAGCCATATGCTCAAAAGAGTAATGCCCAGAGGAAAAGGCAGCGCTAATAGAATATTGAAGAGAACCAGCCACATCACAATCGCAGTGGCTGAGAAAGAGTAAGGAGGTAACCGAAATGGGACAGAAAGTTAATCCACACGGACTTCGTGTTGGCGTAATCAAGAATTGGGATTCAAGATGGTACGCTTCTGACGAAAAGTTCGGCGATATCCTTGTATCTGACTACAACTTGAGAAAGCACCTCAAGGAAAAGCTCCTTGCATCAGGAGTTTCAAAGATTGAAATTGAAAGAGATGCATCAAATGAAACCGTTAAGGTATTCATTCACTGTGCAAAGCCTGGTATGATTATCGGTAAGGGCGGTGCAGAAATCGAAAACATTCGTAAGGATGTTGAAAAGCTCACTGGCAAGAAGGCAGTTGTAAATGTAGTTGAGGTTAAGCACATCGATACTGACGCTCAGCTCGTTGCAGAGAGCATTTGTAGCCAGCTTGAAAGAAGAATTGGCTTCCGCCGTGCTATGAAGCAGGCGATTGGAAGAACCATGAAGTTTGCAAAGGGCATCAAGATCGCTTGTAGCGGTCGTCTTGGTGGAGCTGAAATCGCTCGTACAGAGCAATACCACGAGGGTACAATTCCACTTCAAACCCTTAGAGCAGACATCGACTATGGTTTCTGGGAAGCAAACACAACCTACGGTAAAATCGGTGTTAAGGTTTGGATCTACAAGGGTGAGGTTCTTTCCGAGGTTTCAAAGACTGTTGAGGAAAAGAATGACCGTCCAAAGAGAAGATTCAACAAGGATAACAAGGGTGAAGGCCGTGGCAGAAGAGCACCTCGTGCTCCTAAAAACACTGAAGGAGGCGCACACTAATGTTAATGCCTAAGAGAGTTAAATACAGACGTGTTCAAAGAGGCCGCCTTAAGGGAAAGGCTACAAGAGGTAACACCATTACAAATGGTCAATATGGCTTGGTAGCTATGGAGCCTGCTTGGATTCACGCAAACCAAATTGAAGCAGCCCGTATCGCAATGACAAGATATATCCGTCGTGGCGGTAAGGTATGGATCAAGATATTCCCAGATAAGCCAATCACAGAGAAGCCAGCTGAGACTCGTATGGGTTCCGGTAAGGGTTCACCTGAGTACTGGGCAGCAGTTGTTAAGCCCGGTAGAGTAATGTTCGAAATGGACGGCGTATCCGAGGAAGTTGCAAGAGAGGCTATGCGTCTTGCAATGCATAAGCTTCCAATCAAATGTAAGTTTATGGTAAAAGAACAAACCGAGGAAGTGGAGGGATAAACTGTGAAAACTACTGAAATCAGAGAAATGTCTTCACAAGACTTGGAAAAGAAGCTCAAGGAGCTCAAGGAAGAGCTTTTCAATCTTCGTTTCCAACACGCTATTAACCAGCTCGACAATCCTCATAAGATCGCAGATGTCAAGAAGGACATTGCGAGAGTAATGACCATTCTCAACGAGAAGAACGCATAATCGGAGGATAAGAGTTATGACAGAACGCAACTTGAGAAAAACAAGAGTTGGTATCGTTGTAAGCGATAAGATGGACAAGACAATCGTAGTTGCTATACAGGATAATGTAAAGCATGCGGTTTACGGAAAGATTATCAAGCGTACAACCAAGATCCACGCTCATGATGAAAAGAATGAGTGCAATGTAGGCGACAAGGTTGAGGTAATGGAGACAAGACCTCTTTCAAAGACCAAGAGATGGCGCCTCGTTCAAATCATAGAAAAGGCAAAATAATTAATCCTTATGAGGGTACATCGAACGATGTGCCGAATTTAGGGAAACCTTATTAGGAGGATAAAAATGATTCAGCAACAAAGCTATATGAAGGTTGCCGATAATACAGGCGCTAAGGAGCTTATGTGCATCAGAGTTCTCGGTGGTACAGGCAGAAGATATGCTAACATCGGAGATGTAGTTGTATGCGCAGTTAAGAAGGCTACCCCAGGCGGAATTGTAAAGAAGGGCGACGTTGTAAAGGCTGTTATCGTAAGAAGCGTAAAGGGCATTCACCGTCCAGACGGCTCTTACATTAAGTTCGATGAGAACGCAGCAGTTATTATAAAGGAAGACAAAACACCAAAGGGCACTCGTATTTTTGGCCCAGTAGCAAGAGAGCTTCGTGAGAAGGAATACACAAAGATTCTTTCTCTTGCTCCAGAAGTACTTTAATAGGAGGTAATTAATAATGAATAAGATGCATGTTAAGACAGGCGATACCGTTATTGTTATCTCTGGTGACGATAAGGGTGTTAAGGGAGAGGTTCTCGCTGTAAGCCGTGACGAAAAGAAGGTTATTGTAAAGGGTGCTAACATCGTAACAAAGCACACAAAGCCAAGAAGACAGGGCGAATCAGGCGGAATCATCAAGGTTGAAGGCGCTATGTACGCCTCAAAGGTTCAAATCTATTGCAAGTCATGCGACAAGGCTACAAGAGTTGCACATAAGATTGAGGACGGCAAGAAAATCCGTGTTTGCGCAAAATGCGGAAAGGAACTTTAATAGGGGGTAACTGAAAATGTCAAGATTCGCAGAATTATACAAGAACGAAGTTGCTCCTGCTCTTATGAGCAAGTTCAACTATAAGAGCCCAATGCAGATTCCAAAATTCAACAAGATTGTAATCAATGTTGGTGCTGGCGACGCAAAGGATAACTCAAAGGTTATCGATAGCATCGTTGAAGAAATCTCACTCATCGCAGGACAGAAGGCAGTTCCTACCTACGCAAAGAAGTCAGTTGCTAACTTTAAGCTCCGTGAGGGCGTAAAGATTGGTGCTAAGGTTACACTTCGTGGCGAGAAAATGTACGAGTTTATGGATAGACTCTTCACATTCGCACTCCCAAGAGTTCGTGACTTTAAGGGTATTAACCCAAATGGCTTTGACGGCCGTGGAAACTACTCCATGGGTCTTCGTGAGCAATTGATATTCCCAGAAATCGAGTACGACAAGGTTGAAAAGATTCGTGGTATGGATATCACATTCGTAACAACCGCAACAACCGACGAAGAAGCAAAAGAGCTCCTTGCACTTATGGGCGCTCCATTTGCTAGATAATTGGAGGAATACAAATGGCTAAGAAAGCAATGGTACTCAAGCAACAGAGAAAGCAAAAGTTCTCAACAAGAGAATACAATCGTTGCAAGATCTGTGGCAGACCTCACGGTTACCTTCGTAAGTACGGTATTTGCCGTATCTGCTTCCGTGAGCGTGCTTACGCCGGTGAAATCCCTGGTGTAAAGAAAGCAAGCTGGTAATCCAGCACGGGCACAATGTGCTCACTCCAATCTATCGGAAGGAAACAATCCTGTTTAACCACCGATACGCCGCCACCTAATAGTGGCAGCAAGAAAATATAACTTGCATAAAGGAGAAATTAAAAAGCAAATTTCAGATGTAATCGCAGATATGCTCACAAGAATTAGAAATGCGAGCAATGCAAAGCATGAGACAGTTGATGTTCCTGCTTCAAATATGAAGAAGGCAATCGCTGATATCCTTCTCGAGGAGGGCTATGTAAAGGCAGTTTCCGTAATCGAGGACGGTAAGCAGGGCGTTATCAGAATCGCTCTTAAATACGACGGCAAGTCAAAGGTAATTCACGGTATCCGTAGAGTTTCAAGACCTGGTCTTCGTATCTACTCAAATTGCGAGGATATGCCAAAGGTTATGAACGGCCTTGGTATCGCAATCGTATCCACATCAAAGGGCATTATCACAGACAAAAAGGCTAGACAAGAGAATGTCGGCGGCGAAGTTCTCGCATTTGTTTGGTAATCATAGGAGGAAAAGAACATGTCAAGAATAGGAAGAGCTCCCATTAATGTTCCCGCAGGCGTAGATGTAACTATCGATGCTGCTAACTATGTAATTACCGTTAAAGGTCCTAAGGGTACATTAACTCAAAATTATCACAGCAGAATGAATGTTAGCAAGGACGGCGCAGTTCTTACAGTAACTCGTCCTACCGACGAAAAGGAGGATCGTGCACTTCACGGTCTTACAAGAACTCTTATCTACAATATGGTAGTAGGAGTAACTGAGGGCTACACAAAGAAGCTCGAGGTAAACGGCGTTGGTTACAGAGTAGCTATGGCAGGCAAGAGCCTCAACCTCACACTCGGTTATTCACACCCAGTAGTAGTTGACGCTCCAGCTGGCATCGAGTTCCAAACTCCAGATGCAAATACCATTATCGTTAAGGGTATTGACAAGCAGCTCGTTGGCGAAACCGCAGCATATATTCGTTCAAAGAGAGCACCTGAGCCATACAAGGGCAAGGGTATC
>JAZNYH010000042.1:0-4092 GCA_045594305.1 Eubacteriales bacterium
GAATAAAAACAACCATAGTTCAGCGTGGCAACCATCTTTTGCCACCCGTTGACTGCGATATGGCTTCGTTTATTCACGCAAGCTTCCGTTACCACGGAGTAGAGCTACTACTTAACAGTAGCGCGAGTAAAATGAGCATTACAGATAACAAGGTCTTGCTTGAGCTTGACGGTGGAGAGAAGATCAGCACCGATATGGTCGTGCTTGCAGTTGGTGTCACTCCTGAAAATACACTTGCGAAAAAGGCAGGCTTGGAGCTTGGCTTAAAGGGCACAATCAAGGTAAATAGCAAAATGGAAACCTCTGTCCCCGATATCTACGCAGTGGGTGATGCCGTGCATGTAAAGCATTTTGTAACCGAGCAGGATGCAGTAATTTCCTTGGCAGGACCTGCAAACAAGCAGGGGCGTGTCGCTGCTGACAATATTTGTGGGCTCAAGAGCGAATATAAGGGCTCACAGGGCTCATCTGTTATAAAGCTGTTTGATATGACAGTGGCAACGACAGGAATTAACGAACAGCAAGCAAAATCAAATGGCTACGAATACGAAAAGGTTATTTTAACCCAAAATTCCCACGCAGGATATTATCCGGGCGCAAAAACAATGACTCTAAAGCTGATTTTTGAAAGGAAGAGCCTTAAAATTTTAGGCGCACAAATTGTCGGCTACGATGGCGTTGATAAGCGCATAGATGTAATTGCAACGGCAATTCGCTCAGGCTTGAGGGCTGATTGTCTAAAGGATTTAGATTTGGCATACGCACCACCATACTCCTCGGCAAAGGACCCTGTTAATATGGCAGGCTTTGTCGCTGAAAATATCAAAAACGGTGTGGTAAAGCAGTTTTATTATGAGGATATTTCCGCCTTGCGTGAAAGAGAGGATGTAATTTTGCTTGACACTCGCACTCCGTTTGAATATATGCGAGGTCGTGCAGACGGCTTTATTAGTATTCCACTTGATGATTTAAGGGAGCGCATAGGCGAGCTTGATAAATCTAAAAAAATCTACGTTATGTGCCAAAGCGGACTCCGTAGCTATTTGGCAACACGAATTTTAATGCAAAACGGCTTTGATGCCTACAATTTCGCAGGTGGCTTTAGACTGTATAGCAGTATCAAAAACGAGGAATTGCTATCTGACAGCTGCTATTCCTGCGGTATGGAAAAAACAGATAAATAAGAATTTGTCGAGGTAATCAATATGAACATTGAATATAAAGACATTCATGATTTTGAGTGTGAGGATTTGGAAAGGTTGTTTCTTTCGGTTGAATGGTCATCAGGACATTTTCCCGACAAGCTTGCAATTGCAATGAAAAATTTTAACACAGTATATTCTGCTTGGGATGGAACTAAGCTTGTTGGAATGATATGTGTTATGGATGATGGAATAATGAATGCCTATGTTCATTATCTTCTTGTTGACCCTGATTATCACGGAAAAACAATCGGCAGAACACTTGTAAATATGGTAAAAGAAAAGTATAAGGATTATATGCGAATTGTGGTTGTTGCTTATGATGATGAGCTGCATTTTTACAAAGCGTGTGGTTTTGAAAAGAGTAAAAATGCTTCTCCTATGTTTATAACTTCCTTGTGGACGTGATTCAAACAAATTCCAATTTAACGAGGTACAAAAATGAACGAAGAATGCTTAATTTGCAAAGCTCCGCTTGAATACCTTAGCACTGACGAGGAAATGGAATGTGTGCTTTGTCACAAAAAGCAATATAGTAAAGCAAGATGCGTAAAGGGGCATTTCGTTTGTGATGAATGTCATACAAGCGGAATGGATAGCCTAATTGCAATTTGTCTTAATAGTAAATCAGCTAATCCAATTGAAATTTTGGAAGAAATGATGAGTATGCCCACTTGCCATATGCACGGACCCGAGCATCATATAATGGTCGGCTCGGCGCTTCTTACCGCATATAAAAACGCAGGCGGAGAAATTGACCTCAGGTTCGCACTTGCAGAAATGCAGAAAAGAGGAAGGCAAGTGCCAGGTGGTGCTTGTGGATTTTGGGGCGCTTGTGGCGCAGGCATTAGTACAGGAATGTTTATATCTATCGCCTTGAAATCAACACCATTGGCAGGTGAAGCCTGGGGATTTTCTAACCAAATGACAGCAAGAGCACTTGAGTCAATAGGCAAAAACGGCGGTCCTCGCTGCTGTAAAAGAGATTCCTACCTTGCCATTATCGAGGCTGTCAAATTTACAAGCGAAAAGCTACATATAGATATGAAGCAAACCCCCGTAATCTGCACTCGCTCACACTTAAACAATCAGTGCAGACAGGAAAAGTGCCCTTTTCATAAGGATTATGTGGAGCAATAAGGCTCAAATTTGATACGCAGTAAACAAAGAAAAAGCTCGTGGCGATCATTTTCATCATGTCGGCGCAAAGCCGTCAGTACACACATGATGGAGATGGTCGCATTTTGCTTTCAGGAGCAGAAACAAGTTTGCCAGGACTTAAAATTTGATACGCAGTAAACAAAGAAAAGGCAGTCGTAGTAGCAATCATCGATAGGTGAGCAGATATATCTGTGCCAACATCAGTAAATAAACAATTTGCGAAAATCGAAAAAATTAAAAGTTCTTGTAATTTATTTCATCAAAAACCTTGCTTTATGTCGAGAAATGATATATAATATATCATGTATAAAAATAATTTTTATGAGGTGGAAAATGGCAGCTAGCTATAAGAAACTATTCAAACTACTAATCGATAGAGAGATGAAGAGCAAAGACCTTGCCGAAAAAGCAGGCATCAGCCCAGCAACTCTTGCAAAAATGAAAAAAGACGGCGCAACCGTCTCCAGCGATGTCCTCGTCAAAATCTGCACCGCCCTCGGCTGCACATTAGATGATATAGTTGAGATAGTTGAAGGTTGAGGTCGGAAATGAAAAAGTATAAAGTAATAGATTTATTTTGTGGAATAGGTGGCTTTTCATACGGATTCGAGATGACAGACAAATTCGAAGTTGTTGTTGCAGCTGATATTTGGAATATTGCTGTAAATACATTTAAAAGAAATCACTCCAATAAAAATGTAGATGTTTTGCTACAAGATCTTACTACTATGCCAAGTGAGTATTGGAATAAGTATAGGAATAAGATAGATGTAATAATTGCAGGACCTCCTTGCCAAGGATTTAGCATGTCTGGCAAAAGAGATGTAAACGATAAGAGAAATTCTTTGTTTGAGGAAGTTATTAGAATATCCGAAATAGTAAATCCGTCATACATAATCATTGAAAATGTTGTCGGTCTTTTATCTATGCAAACACCAGATGGAAAAGATGTAAAAGAGTTAATTGCTGAAGAGTTTGATAGAATTGGATATAGATCTACATATAAAATTTTGAATGCAGCTGATTATGGTGTTCCCCAAGCAAGAAAAAGAGTAGTTTTCATTGCAAGCAAAAATTTGCCACTTGAATATCCAGCTCAAATTTATAAGCCTTCCGAATATATCACTGTTGGCGATGCACTCGGCAATGTGGATCCAGATGGAGATTATTATTTCGAACCAACAACAGATTTTCAAAAGTTGATGGCTGGCAGAAAAGACATTCAAAATCATGTAAGAAGACAATCGAACGATTTGGTTACAAAAAGAATGTCATATATTCCTCAAGGAGGAAACTGGAGAGATATACCTGAAGAATTAGGAACTGGTGGTGGGGTGCACAGTAATGCATACAAACGCCTTGATCCTAAGCTTCCTTCAGTAACAATAAAACATGCAGCTAAAGCTATGATTATACATCCATATAGAGATAGAATTTTAACAGTTAGAGAAGTTGCTAGATTACAATCATTTGATGATGATTTTGTTATTGAAGGAACAGGATCCGATCAACATCAGCAACTTGCTAATGCGGTTCCACCTTTGCTGGGAAAAGCAATAGCAGAGAAGTTGGCAGAAAATTTGAAAAAAAGAAATGAGCTTAAATTCATAGACTTATTTGCCGGTATGGGAGGATTTAGAATTGCATTTGAATCACAAGGATGCAAATGCGTTTTCAGCTCTGAAATTGACAAACATGCATGCGAAACTTACAACAAAAATTTCAAAGA
>JAZNYH010000043.1:0-18935 GCA_045594305.1 Eubacteriales bacterium
CAAGAATTTCTATCCCTTGTTGAAGATTGGCTGATTTTTTACAATACAACTCGATTAAAAAACAGGAAAAGGTGATTTCCTCTTCCTGTTTTTCATCATGCCGTTTTTTGTTTTTTGTGAACTAAATGGGGTTCACTTCACCGAGGGTGCTTTTTAAAATGAAAATGAGTGGGCATTTGCCCACTCATTTTAAATTATTATTTTCTGCTTACAACTGCCTCGGTATCTTGAGCGATCATAAGCTCCTCGTTTGTAGGAAGGACATAAACCTTTACCTTTGACTTTGGAGTAGAGAGCTCAACGATGTTAGGCTGTCTTAGTGTCTTTGAGTTAAGCTCGAAATCGATATCAATTCCGTAGAATTCCATATCACGGCAAACTCTGTCACGAAGCTCTGGGTTGTTTTCACCCATTCCTGCTGTGAATACGATAGCATCGAGTCCGTTCATAATAGCAGAGTAGGAGCCGATATACTTCTTAACCTGGAATGCAAGAATATCAGCAGCGAGCTGTGAATGCTTTGTAACAATAGCCTTTTCCTCATCGGTTACAGGGCAGGTATCAAGCTCCTCATTATATTCGCCACGAATAGCACCCTCAATATCACGGCTATCAGATGAATATGCGCTAATTCCAAGGAAACCACACTTTTTGTTCATAAAGTCGGTAATATCGTCAACACCGATATTGTACTTCTTCATAATGTATGGAACGATAGCAGGGTCAATAGATCCGCATCTTGTACCCATTTCAACACCATCAAGAGGAGTAAAGCCCATAGAGGTATCAACAACCTTACCATCTCTTACAGCGGAGATAGATGAGCCGTTACCGATGTGGCAGGTAATAATCTTTGAATCCTTTTTGCCACCAAGAAGCTCAATCATCTTGTTAGCAACAAAGCGGTGAGAGGTACCGTGTGCACCATATCTTCTAATGTTATCCTCTTCAACCATCTTGATAGGAAGAGCATAGGTATAAGCCTTTGGCTCCATTGTTTGATGGAAAGCTGTATCAAATACTGCGACCTGAGGAGTGTTAGGCATTACCTTTTGACAGCCCTTAATTCCCATAATGTGAGCAGGGTTGTGAAGTGGTGCAAATTCAACGCACTTTTCAATAATTTCCAAAACCTCATCAGTTACAAGACAGCTCTCAGAAATGTATGGACCACCGTGAACAATTCTATGTCCAACAGCCTCGATTTCGTCCATGCTCTTAATGCATCCGTCCTTTTCATCGGTGAGAGTTTTTACAACGATTTCAGTAGCAACAGAGTGGTCAGGCATTGCAATATTGTGCCTAATCTTGGTGCCGTCAGCCTTCTTGTGCTCAATCAAGCTACCAGCCATACCGATTCTTTCGCAAATTCCTTTTCCAAGCACCTCGCCTGTTACAGTATCCATAAATTGATACTTAAGAGAAGAGCTTCCTGCGTTTACAACAAGTACTTTCATTTTAGTTCCTCCAAAAAGTTTCTTGACAAATTTAAAATTATCGTATATATTATATATCAAAGGGATAACAATTTCAAGGTCAATTTACCATTTTTTATAAAAAACTTGAAAGGAGAAGGGGAAATGAGCAAGACAGTAGCCATAATATGCGAATATAATCCATTCCACAATGGACACAAGCATCAAATTGATACAATAAAAACACTTGTTCCAGATGCCAACATAATTTGTATTATGTCGGGAAATGTAACTCAGCGTGGCTCGTTTGCTATGTTTGATAAATATTCTCGTGCCAAATCAGCCCTTCTTTGTGGGGCAAACGCTGTTTTTGAGCTCCCTTACCCATATTGCGCATCAAACGCAGAGATTTTCGCCCTTCAAGGCGTTAATATGGCAAGTCAATTAGGTGCTGATTATCTTTGCTTTGGTATAGAAGGTGAAATAGATGTGCTTGTAGACATTGCCGAGCTTATTGATACGAATGAATTTGAAGCACAAATGGATAAGTATTTAAAAAATAAATCCATTAGCTACATTTCGGCTAAGGAAAAGGCACTTTCAAGTCTTGGAAGAAAATTGCCAACAACCTCTAATGATATGCTGGCAATTGAGTATTTAAGAGCAATAAAAAAATTAGACTCTTCATTAATTCCTCTTCCAATAAGGAGAGAAGGAGCTGGTTATAATGACTTGTCGAGGGGCCATATCATGTCTGCGAGTGCTATAAGACACGCATTTTATAACGGCGATGGTATTCTTAGTGTTCCTAAGGAGGCTCAAAGCGTATATAACGAGGAAATATCAAACGAATTATACCTTGATGTTGAGCGTGCCGAGCAGCTTTTATATCTTATTACGCTAAAATCAACTCCTGAGGAAATAGAGGCTTTATATGATGCTCCATCTGGCTGTGGATTTTTCATTTACGAAAAGGCTCGTAGTAGCAATGGTGCAAGCGATTTCTTTGATGCTTTAACCTCTAAAACATACACATATGCAAGGCTTAGAAGGATAGTTATGTATCTTGTCTTTAACACAAGGCAGATAGAAAAAGAGCTTGCCTTTGCCGTGCTTTTGGGAGCCGATAAAAAGGGTTGCTCTTATATAAAAGCTATAAAGAAAAACGGCATTAAAATAGTAACTAAGCATTCTGATACAAAATCGCTTTCGAAGGCGGATTTGGAAATTTACAATACAATGAAAAGGGTAGATGAGATTTATTATTCAATGCTTAAATCTCCCCAAAAGCCTGCTGATGCATATAAGAAAAATGCCATAATATTATAACAAATCTCCGCAATTTTGCGGAGATTTGTTGTTTTTATTCGATTTCCTTCGTATCGGTATTACGCTCTCTAAATAACAAAGAAATGCACCAAAGAGCACAAAGTCCTACAACTACATATACAATTCTTGAAACAATTGCATCAGTACCACCAAACATCCAAGCAACTATATCAAATTGGAAAAGTCCGATGCTACCCCAGTTAAGACCACCGATAATGAGCAGAAATAGAGCGATTCTGTCCATAATCATCATAATAGAAATCCTCCAGTTGAACTTTCGTTCAATGATATTTTTACACGCTTTCGATATATTATGCACTTTTTGAATATGAAATTTTTTACTGACAAGCAATTTTTCGAAAAATGAAAATATAGTTAAGTGAGGTGATTTTATGGGCTTTTTTGCAATGATTTTACACTTAACCTATATGATTCTTGGAGTAGAGCCAATTCAAAAATTTCCACCGGCTCTATCGCAGGAAGAGGAAAAAAGGTGCTTTGAGCTGTGCAAGGCAGGAGATTCAAAGGCACGAGAAAAGCTAATAGAGCATAATCTGAGGCTTGTTGCACATGTAGTAAGAAAATACTACACATCATCAAAATCTCCCGAGGACTTAATTTCCGTGGGAACATTAGGCTTAATAAAAGCAATCGATTCCTTTAATGACACCAACGGCGCAAGATTTGCTACATATGCTGCAAAATGTATTCAAAACGAAATACTTATGCTTTTTAGAAGTCAAAAAAAGATGTGCTGTGAGGTATCGCTAAACGACACGATAGATGTCGATAAGGATGGCAACCCATTGACCTACATAGATATCATTTGTACAGAGGACACAATTGTTGAGGATATAGATAAGAAAATGATGATAAATAAGGCGTTAAAATTTATAAAATATAACCTTGATGAAAGGGAAAGACAAATACTAATTATGAGATATGGACTTGGAAATACAAAGGCGTATACTCAAAGAGAGGTGGCAGGAATTTTAGGCATTTCACGCTCATATGTGTCGAGAATTGAGAAGGCATCACTCGAAAAAATAAATAAATATTTACTCCCCAATGGTTGACAATTGTGCGTGCGTGCGATATAATATATAATTAGGATAATATCGACTAAATGAAGGAGGGCATATATGGTAAGAATAGAGCAGGTTGCACCAGGATCCTTGGCTGATGCAAAAGGAATTATAGCTGGTGACATAATTATTAGCATAAATGGTAATGAAATATGCGATGTTATTGATTATAGATTTTATCTTGCAGATAGCTCTCTTTCTTTAATTATTTCGAGAGACGGCATTGAAAAGAGCATTTCAATAGAAAAGGATATATATGATGATATAGGCCTTGATTTTGAAACTCCATTAATGGATAAAAAGCAAAGATGCCAAAACAAATGTGTATTTTGCTTTATCGATCAATTGCCAGATGGGTTAAGAGAAACCTTGTATTTTAAGGATGATGACTCACGCCTATCATTTTTACACGGCAATTATATCACGCTTACCAACCTTGAAAAAAAGGATGTTGAGCGTATTATAAAAATGCACATTTCACCAATAAATGTTTCTGTGCACACAACTAATCCAGAGCTTAGATGCAAAATGATGCATAATAAGAAGGCTGGAGAGGTGCTTTCGTATCTTGATATGTTTGCCGAGGCAGGAATTGAAATTTGCGCTCAAATTGTTCTATGCCGTGGCTTGAATGATGGAGCAGAGCTTGAAAAATCCTTGCACGATTTGTCAAAGCTTTTTCCAAGCCTTCGTAGTGCTTGCGTTGTGCCATCTGGCTTAACCAAGTTTAGAGAAAAGCTCTATCCACTCGAACCGTTTGACAAGGCATCAAGTATAGATGTTATTAATACCGTTGAAAGAATAAGCAAAAGCTATGCTAAAAAATTTGGAAAAAACTTATTCTTTTGCTCGGATGAATTCTATCTTATGGCAGAAAAAAGCTTGCCAAGTGATAGATACTACGAGGATTATAGTCAGCTTGAAAATGGTGTAGGAATGCTTCGCTTATTTGAGTGTGAGCTTGAAGCATTTATGAAAACATTGTCAAAGGAAGAAAAGCGAATTACTCGAAGCATTTCTATCGCAACGGGTGAGAGTGCTTATGAGTTCATTTGCGAAATGATAAGGCGTATACAGAAAAAATGTAAGGGTATTAGCTGTAATGTCTACAAAATAGAGAACGACTTTTTCGGTCACACCATAACCGTTAGTGGACTTGTGACAGGAAAGGACTTAATAAATCAGCTTGCTGATAAGCCACTCGGGGAGGAGCTTCTTATTTCACGGAGCATGCTTCGCTCCGAGGGAGATTTGTTCCTTTGTGGGACAAGCCTTGATGAGCTTTCAAGCACGCTAAATGTGAAAACAACTCCCATAGAATGTGATGGTGCAAGCTTTGTTATGGGCGTGTTGGGAATTGAGGAGGAATAGTATGTCGAAACCAATAATTGCTATCGTTGGTAGACCTAATGTTGGTAAAAGCACGCTTTTCAATAAATTAATTGGCGAAAGACGCTCTATTGTCGAGGATACCCCTGGTGTTACTCGTGATAGAATTTATGGTGAAAGCGAGTGGTGTGGAAGAAAATTTGTAGTAATCGACACCGGCGGAATTGAGCCTAAAACTGATAGTATGATACTTCAAAAAATGAGAGAGCAGGCTCAAATTGCGATTGATACCGCAGATGCAATAATCTTTATGTGCGATATAAATGCGGGCTTAGTTGCAGATGATAGAGAAATTGCTCTTATGCTTAAAAAGAGCGGAAAGCCAGTTGTTATATGCGTAAATAAGGCTGATAAGGTTGGAATGGTAGACCCTACCTTCTATGAGTTCTATGAGCTTGGCTTTGATACGGATCCGGTTGCCGTTTCATCTCTTCACGGAACTGGTAGTGGAGATCTATTGGATGCGGTTTTGGGAAAAATTCCACAAAAAGAGGATGAAGAGGACGAAGAGGATCTTATTAATGTTGCTGTAATTGGAAAGCCTAATGCTGGAAAATCATCTATCATTAATAAAATTTTGGGAACAGACCGTCTTATTGTATCATCAATGGCTGGCACAACAAGAGATGCTATTGATAGCCGATTTGAGAACGAGCACGGCAAGTATAATTTTATCGACACCGCTGGCATAAGACGCCAAAGCAAGGTTGAGGATAGAATTGAGAAATTCAGCGTTCTAAGGGCTCATATGGCTGTTGAAAGAGCTGATGTTTGTTTGATAGTTATTGATGCCAAGGAGGGAGTAACCGAGCAGGACGAGAAAATTGCTGGTATTGCTCACGAGGCTGGAAAAGCAGTTATAATAGTTGTAAATAAGTGGGATCTGCTCGACGCAGAGGAAAAGGATACAGTTAAGTATTCAAAAAAGGTGTACGAGGCACTCGCATATATGACCTATGCACCAATAATTTATGTATCTGCGCTAACTGGTCAAAGAGTGGTTAAGATTTTTGAAATGATTAACTATGTCTTTAATCAATCTAAAACAAGAATATCAACAGGAATGCTTAACGATGTCTTGAACGAGGCTGTAACAAGGGTTCAGCCACCATCAGATAAGGGCAGACGCTTGAAGGTCTACTATATGACGCAAACAAGCGTAGCACCACCAACATTTGTTTTATTCTGTAATAGTGCAGCACTGTTTCATTTCTCTTATCAAAGATATATTGAAAATTGCATAAGAGATACATTTGGATTTAGAGGAACTCCAATAAAGCTCGTTATAAGACAACGAGGAGATGAAGAGGAGACAAAGCTATGATAAATGCATTTTTAGAAAAGGATAGAGGCTTATTTGGCAATTTAATTTGCGAAAAGTATTTTGTCGAGGGTGGATTTGTAGATAAGGGCATATTTTTTGTATGGATGCTCTTTCTTGCTTGCGCCGTAGTTGGATATTTGATCGGAAGCTTGAATTTTGGCGTTATTATATCCAGAATTTATGGTGCCGATATTAGAACAAAGGGAAGTGGCAATGCTGGTGCTACTAATATGATGCGTGTTTATGGTAAAAAGGCATCATTTATGACCTTTGGTGGAGATGTATTGAAGACAGTTGTTGCTGTTTTGATAGGTAGATTATTGATCGCAGGCTACTATGGAGCATTTTTTGCGGGCGTGTTCGTTATTTTAGGACACGCATTCCCCATCTACTTTAAGTTTAAGGGTGGCAAGGGAGTTGCTTGTATTTCTGCATTTTGCCTTTGCACAACACCTTGGATTTTCTTAATTGAGCTATTTATATTCTTGGGTATTTTGTTTGGCTTCAAGATGGTATCACTTGGTTCTATTATGATTGCACTTATATATCCATATATGCTTTACCTATTTGAAGGACCTGGCCCCGCTGTGGTTATTGGCTTCTGTGCTGCAGCTCTTGTTATATTCTTGCACAGACAAAATCTTGTAAGAATATTCAACCATACTGAGCATAAGTTTAAGTTCGGCAAAAAGAAGAAGGAAGAGGCTCAACCGACAGAGGAAGCATTGGAAAGCGAAAATGAAGAAAATAAAGAGTGAAAAAGTAGAGAAGCTATTGGAGCTTTTTTGCGAGCTTTTTGAAAAAAAGCTTTTAAAAAAGGCTGTTTTCTCTAAGCCTGACTCTGTTGATGAAATAAAAATAGTGATTTCACCAAAGAAAATAGGCGGAGCTGATGTGTTGCAGGTTGAGACCTTTTCAAGGGACAACAAGGCATATCATCTCAACATAAAGGACAACTTTATGAGCGAGTGCGAGGAAATATTCTATTCGCATTCACAAATAAATATCCTTTCCAGCATTGGCGAGTGCCAATATATGCGTTCAAAGGGTGGAAAGGAAACGCTTGTTGGAGTAGAAAAGCTTTCTAAGGCTTTGGATTCATACGATGGAGAAAGGCTATCTTACGAGTCTAATAATAAGACAAAGAAATACATCCTTAATGGTAATGAGGATTTTCTAAAAAAACTTGGAATAAGCGATGCAAATGGACGAGTTCGTGACAAGATGCAGGCAAAATATCGCCAAATCAACAAGTTCTTAGAGCATATACAAAGTATTGAATCGTATTTGCCCAGTAATAATATAAGCATTTATGATTTGTGTTGCGGAAAAAGCTACCTAAGCTTTGCCGTTTATTACTACTTCAAGTTTATAAAAAAGGTTAATATCTTCATGGCTTGTGTTGATTTAAAGGCAGATGTTATTGAGTATTGCTCTGGTGTTGCAAATCGCCTTGGCTTTGATGGTATGGAGTTTGTATGTGCAAACATAAATGACTATCCAATGGAGCACGAACCACATCTTGTAATTTCCTTGCATGCGTGCGACATTGCTACTGATATTGTCCTTAATAAGGCAAGCGAAAATGGAGCAAGAGTTATTCTTTCTACGCCCTGCTGTCATCACGAGCTTAATCACACAATAGAGTGCTCAGCTCTTGAATTTATCACAAAGCATTCTATGCTTCGTCAAAAGCTTTGCGATTCTGCAACTGATGCACTTAGACTAATGAGACTTGAAATTTTTGGATACGAGGTTAGTGCTCTTGAGCTAATAGACCCAGAGGATACTCCTAAAAATATTATTTTAAGAGCTATAAAAAGGAAAAATCAAGACGAAAAGAAAAAGCAAGATCTTATAGCCGAGTATGAAGCAATATGCAGGTTTTTAGTTGGAGATAAGAAAACAATATGGGACTTGAAATGATTGCGTTAGTTATAATTTCAGCGGTGCTCATTTTACTTATTGCCGTTATACTTGTATTCTTTAAAATGGCATTTGTTCGTGGAAAAGTAGATGATTATATGGCAAGTGAGCCTAAGGATCCTCAAAAAAAGCAATTTTACGAGGAAATGAAGGCAGGAGTAGATTGGTACAATGCTCGCAGTAAGGAAAGCGTGTACATAAAGAGCTATGATGGTCTCAGGCTACACGCTGAGTACATAAAGGCGGATAAGGAAAGTGATAGACTTGTAATAATGTTTCATGGCTATCGCTCAATTGCTAAGAACGACTTTTGCTGTGCTATGCCGTATTATAGCTCGTTGGGGGCAGACCTTCTATTGGTAGATCAAAGAGCACACGGTAGAAGCGAGGGAAGGCTTATCACATTTGGTGTAAAGGAAAGATTTGATGCTCGTGATTGGGTGGAATATGCTAAATCTCGATTTGGTGCCACAAAGAAAATTTATCTTAGCGGTATGTCTATGGGCTCGTCAACAGTTATGATGGCATCTAATCTTGTAGAGGGTGTTAGTGGAATTGTTGCCGATTGTGGCTTTACATCTCCAAAGGAGATAATACAAATAGTTGCTAAAAAGCAATTTCATCTTCCAAAATGGTGCGTAGCACCAGTTGGAGCTATTGCTAAGCTATTTTGTGGCTTTGACTATTCTTATAGCACAGTAAATTCATTAAAGGATGCAAGAGCACCAATTCTTTTCATTCACGGTTCTAAGGACGACTTTGTGCCACCTTATATGACGGATGAGAGCTTTGATGCTTGCACATCGAAAAAGCATAAAATAATCGCTTCTGGGGCGCCTCACGGCTATTCGTTCCTTTATGCGACTGATGAAATAAAGAAAGAAATAAAAAAGCTTCTTGAAATTTAACTCTTATGGGGGAAATATGAAAAAAATAGCGAGCTTTACAGTTAATCACGATAACATAAGCGAGGGAATTTACATATCGAGAATCGATGGTGATATTACTACCTACGATATGAGAACAAGAAAGCCTAATATGGGCGACTATATGGATAATTTGACTATGCACTCTGTTGAGCATATGTTTGCGACCTATGCTCGCAATAGTGAGTATGGTGAAAATATCATATATTTTGGACCTATGGGCTGTCAAACAGGATTTTATTTGCTTGTAAGAGACCTAAGCCCTGACAAAACGCTTGAGCTTGTAAAGGATGTTTTAAAAAAGATTATAAGCCATAAGGGAGAAATATTTGGCAATAAAAGAGAGGAATGCGGAAATTATCGCAATCTCAATCTTGAATCTGCCCAAATCGAATGTAAAAGATACCTTCGAGTATTGGAAAATATGGAGGTAACCTTTAAGTATGAGTAAGCCAATTGGAATCATAGGAGCTATGGACATCGAGGTAGATGGAATAGTAGCTGAAATGAAAAACACTACAACTGAGCAAGTAGGAAGCATGAAATTTATCCTTGGCGAGCTTTATGATAAAAGCGTTGTAGTATGTAAATGTGGTATTGGAAAGGTTTTTGCGGGCATTTGTGCTGAGGCAATGATACTAAAATACAATCCAGTAGCCATAGTAAATACAGGAGTTGCAGGAGCACTTTCCGAGAAGCTTTCTGTGCTTGATGCAGTTATCGCAACCGATGTGGTTCAACACGATATGGATACAAGTCCTCTTGGGGATCCCGTAGGACTTATATCTGGAATTAATTTGGTTAAGCTTGATGCGGACGCTGAGCTTTCAAGCTCACTTGAAAATGTTTCTAAGGAGCTTGGAGTTAATGCTTTAAGAGGAACGATTGCCTCGGGAGATCAGTTTGTTGCTTCTGCTGATAAGAAAAAGCAAATTGCCAGCACATTTGGTGCTATTGCATGTGAAATGGAAGGAGCTGCAATCGGTCAGGTTTGCTATGTGAACAATGTTCCATTTGCAATTATTAGAACCATTTCTGATGGTAAGGGCGAGGCACTTGATTACTTTACATTTTCGGGGCTTGCCGCTGAACAATCGATAAAAATATTAAAAAAATTTATAAAAAGCTATGAGGTGTAATATGAAACTTGCATTACAATTGTATTCAGTAAGAGATGATTTGGAAAAGGATTTTCTTGGAACTCTAAAAAAGGTTAAGGAAATGGGCTACGAGGGCGGAGAGCTTGCAGGACTTTACGGCAGAAGCGGAAGCGAGGTTAAGGCTATGTTTGCCGAGGCTGGACTTGAGGCTGTTTCTGCACATGTCGCTTATCAGGATTTGATGCCAGATATCGACGGACTTGTAAAGACCTACAAGGAAATCGGCTGTAAGTATATTGTAATTCCTTATCTCCCAGGAGATTTGAGATATGGTACTGAAAAATATCCACAGCTTATTGAGGATATGAAGGTTATAGGTAAGGTTTGTAGGGATAATGGACTTACACTTTTGTATCACAACCACGATTTTGAATTTGAAAAAACCGAGGATGGAGAGTATGTTCTTGATGCTCTATATACAGAAATAGGACCAGATCTTCTTCAAACTGAAATCGATACCTGTTGGGTTAATGTTGGCGGAGAAAATCCTTGCGATTATGTAAGAAAATATGCAGGTAGAGCACCTGTTGTTCATCTTAAGGATTTCCACGGAAGAAAGAGCCAAAATATGTATAAGCTCATAGGAATTGATAGTGCTGATGAGCAAAGCTCAACATTTGAGTTTAGACCTCTTGGCTATGGCGTTCAAAATATCCAAGCAATTGTTGATGCTGCAAAGGATGCAGGAGCATCCTGGATAGTTGCTGAGCAGGACGAGCCATCCATGGGCAAAACCCGTCTTGAATGTGCAAAAATGAGCATAGATTATATGAAGGATATTGAGTATTAATATATTCTGAATATTAAAAAATATTGAATTTTTAAATTTTAAAAATTAACAATTTAAAAACCGCTTATGAATCCTTTTAAATAAAGGAAATAAGCGGTTTTGTTTTTATTTATTGTTTCTTCTAAATACCTCGAACGCAAGAATTGTTGAGGCTGATGCAGCAGAAAGTGCAGCATCAAAATCACGACCATAATCAATGCGAACAACTTGATCTGCTTTTGAAATCACAGATGAGGAAATTCCTCGTTTTTCACCACCAACAATTAAGAATATTGGCTTTGTTAAATCGGCATCATAAACGCTTATTGAATTTTTTATATCGGCACAAACGATTTTGTATCCCTTTGATTTGAAGATGTCAATAAAATTATCATCGGCGATAAAAATATCAGCACGCTCACTTGCACCTGCGGAGGAACGACAAACAACACCTGAGGCAGATAGCCAATTCCTTTTTGAAAGGATAAAGCCGTCAACACCTGATGCGTAGATAGAACGCATTGCATATCCAAAGTTATATGGATCCTCAATACCCTCAATCATAACATAAAATCCATTTTCCTTGATATGAGATTTTTCAAGGGCAGGATAATCACGATCAGAGCAAATTGCTATAATTCCACCGTGAGAAGAACCGACACAAAGGCTATCAATTTCATCAGCATTACTTTCTATAACAGGGAAGCTAAAAAGCTCACCCATTTTTCTAAGATAGCCAAGCTCCTTTGACTTTTTTGCGGATTTTTCTCTATCAAATAAGATTTTTTCTATCCTTCTTGCGTTTTCCTTGCCTAATTTTAAATTGTCTATAATCGCTCGAATAGAGGTCATTCCCTCAAAAATGGTAGAGGAAATAAAACGATCAGCTTCTTTAATCATTATCTTTTACCATTATTTTTTAGAATTAGCCTTCAAATAAGCATTTATAAATCCATCAATGTCGCCATCCATTACAGCCTGAATATTTCCGTCCTCATATCCTGTACGAGTATCCTTTGCAAGAGTATATGGCATAAATACATATGATCTAATTTGAGAGCCCCATTCAATATTGGTTTTGTTACCCTTAATATCCTCAATTTTGTCGAGCTTTTCACGCTCTTTGATTTCCATAAGCTTGGATTTGAGCATTTTAAGAGCGGTTTCCTTGTTTTGAAGCTGGCTACGCTCAGTTTGACAACCAACAACAATACCAGTAGGGATATGCATAATTCTAATTGCAGAGTCAGTTTTATTTACATGCTGTCCACCAGCACCAGATGAACGGTGTGCAGTGATTTCAAGGTCCTCCTCCTTAAGCTCGATAGAGTTGTCGTCATCAAACTCAGGCATTACCTCAACGGAGGCAAAGGATGTGTGGCGTCTTCCAGATGAATCAAATGGAGACACTCTAACAAGACGGTGAACGCCGTTTTCGCTCTTTAAATAGCCATAAGCGTTTACGCCCTCTACAAGAATAGTAGCACTCTTTAAGCCTGCTTCCTCGCCGTCAAGCCAGTCGAGGAGCTTTACATTATATCCATGCTTTTCACCCCAACGAGTATAAAGGCGGTAGAGCATAAGAGCCCAGTCCTGAGCCTCAGTTCCACCAGCACCTGGGTGGAAGGAAATTATAGCATTATTTTTATCATACTCGCCATTTAAAAGGACCTCAATGCGTTGCTTTTCCTCCTCGGCAATGATAGCTGCCTGATCTGCGAGTATCTCATCGGTAAGGCTTTCATCATTTTCCTCGATAGCCATTTCAGCCATCATAATAGTATCCTCAAGCTTAGAGGAAAGAGCCTCATATTTTTCAATTTTATCTTTTATTTGCTTGATTTTTTGAAGAATTTTGGTGGAGTTTTCTTGGTTGGACCAAAAGTCAGGGTCAAAGGTGACCTTTTCAAGCTCCTCAACCTCGACCTTAAGCTCGTCAATTCTTAAAGCATTACCAAGCTCTTCTATATTGCTTCTAAAATTTTGAAGCTCATATTTAGCATTTTCAAGTGCGATAATCAATTTATTATCCTCCGAACTATTAATAACATAATTATACATTCTAAGTATAGCACAACAAGAGCAAAAAAACAAACATTTTTTAACATAATATGTAAATTCTTGTGTATCACACAAAAAAAGCCATATCAAGCGTTGAATTTTGTGTATTTTTGTGTTAAAATAAGTAAAAGAACTTTAAAGCGGGGAAAATTATGAGACTTATACTTGATAGAATAGAAAAAAACTCAAGTGGAGAAAGAATAGCGATTTTTGAAAACAATTCGGAGCTTATTGCTATAAGTGAGGCATCAATGCCAAAGGGCATAATGGATCAGCTTTTTGCAGGGATTATAATTGAGGCAGAATTAGTTGGTGAAAGATTATGCGAGGTTAGGCTTTTGCTTGATGAAACTGAGGCGAAAAAAGAAGAAATGAAAAGCAGAATTAGTAACCTTTTAAAGAGAAATAAGAAGTAAAAAACTGCATTTTTCAATATGGTTATTCTTATAGAATAAGTTTTGATACAAGAATTTTAGAATTTAAAAATTTCTAAATTTGATGCTGTAAAAATTTTAAAATCAAAAATAAAAATCCTCTCGATAATTTCGAGAGGATTTTTTTGTTAAATTTTTTGAACTGAAATAGTTACCTTTTCACCATTTATATCCCATTCCTTAGAATGCTCACAAACGGTGTCATAGCCAAACTCATCACCTAAAACAACACGGGCGATATCAGCCTCATTTGCCTTTACATAAGCAGAAATTTTTTCATTACCACTTATGCAAACCTTAATGTGGTCAGTTACATCAAATCCAGAATCCTTACGCATTGTTTGGATTTTGCTTACGATCTCGTTTACATAGCCTTCCTCGATAAGCTCAGGGGTGAGCTGAGTATCAAGAGCAACACTAAGATACTTATCGCAAAGAGAGCAGTAGTTTTCCTTTTGCTTGGTCTCAATTAGCAAATCCTCTTCTGTAAGAGTGATTTCTGTTCCATCAGTAGCAATAAGCTTCAAGGAGCCAGTTGAGGTAAGCTCGCTCATAGCCTTATTACCATCAAGCTCACTAAGCCAGGTTCTAATAGCACCGAGATATTTACCATACTTAGGACCAACAGTTTTAAGCTGTGGCTTGAAGGAGTAGGATGAGAACTCGCCCATATCATCAACGAACTTAACGCTCTTAATATTAAGCTCATCCTCAATGATTTCAAGATAAAACTCTGAAAGCTCTTTTTCAGCCTTTACATACATAGTAGAAAGTGGCTGACGGTTTTTAAGAGCGGAGTTATTTCTTGCAGCACGACCCATAACAACAATATCAAGAACTGCCTTCATATCATTTTCAAGAGCCTTATCAATAGAGCCTTCATCAGCAACTGGATAGTCGCAAAGATGAATGCTTTCAGGAGCGGATTTATCGAGATTGCATACAAGATTTCTATAAATGTCCTCTGCCATAAATGGAATCATAGGAGCACTTACCTTAGCGGTTGTTACAAGAGCAGTGTAAAGAGTCATATATGCTGCGATCTTATCATCAGTCATATCTTGAACCCAATATCTTTCACGACCACGGCGAACATACCAGTTAGACATATCGTCAACAAAGGATTCAAGAGCCTTACAAGCCTCAGGAATCTTGTAGTTTTCAAGACAAGAATCGACATCCTTGATCATGGAATTCATTCTTGAAAGAAGCCACTTATCCATTACAGAAAGCTTGCAAGCATCAAGAGAGTAATCCATAGGATTAAACTTGTCTATATTAGCATAAAGAACATAGAATGCATAGGTGTTCCAAAGAGTACCCATAAACTTACGCTGTCCCTCAACAACTGCCTTTCCGTGGAAACGGTTAGGAAGCCATGGAGCAGAGTTGGTATAGAAGTACCAACGAATAGCGTCAGGACCATATGTTTCAAGAGCCTCAAATGGATCAACTGCATTACCCTTTGACTTGGACATCTTTTGACCATTTTCGTCCTGTACATGTCCAAGAACAATTACATTTTTGTAAGGAGCCTTATCAAAGATAAGAGTTGAAATAGCAAGAAGAGAATAGAACCAGCCTCTTGTTTGGTCAACAGCCTCGGAAATAAAGTCAGCAGGGAACTGTGCTTCAAAGAGGTCCTTGTTTTCAAATGGATAGTGATGCTGAGCGAATGGCATAGCACCTGAGTCGAACCAACAGTCGATAACCTCAGGAACACGCTTCATTTGACCACCGCACTTTTCACACTTGATAGTAACATCATCAACATATGGGCGATGTAGCTCAATGTTGTCTGGGCAATTGTCAGACATTGATTTAAGCTCTTCAATAGAGCCGATTGAATGCTTGTGTCCGCATTCACACTCCCAAATATTAAGAGGAGTTCCCCAATATCTATTTCTGCTTATACCCCAGTCCTGAACATTCTCAATCCAAGCACCAAATCTGCCCTTACCGATTGATTCGGGAATCCAGTTTATAGTGTTGTTATTTTTAATAAGATTATCTCTTACTGCACTCATCTTGATAAACCAAGACTCACGAGCGTAGTAGATAAGAGGAGTGTCACATCTCCAACAGAATGGATAATCATGCTCAAACTTAGGAGCATCAAAGAGCTTTCCCTCTGCTTCAAGATCCTTAAGGATAACAGGGTCAGCCTTCTTAACAAACATTCCTGCATATGGAGCATCCTGTGTCATTTCACCCTTGCCGTTAACGAATTGAACGAAAGGAAGGTCATAGTTTCTACCGATTCTTGAGTCATCCTCACCAAAAGCGGGAGCAATATGAACTATACCAGTACCATCAGCCATAGTAACATAGTTATCACAGGTGATAAAGTGAGCCTTTTTATTCTGCTTTTTAGCAGAAACACCAGCACACTCGAAAAGAGGCTCGTATTCGAGATATTCAAGCTCTTTACCAGTATACCTGTTAGTGATTTCGTAAGCAGGAGCATCATCAGTAGCCAAGGGAGAGAGAATTTTATCGAGCAATGCCTCTGCCATATAATAAACTCTTCCATCAGCAGCCTTAACTCTGCAATATGTTTCATTTGGATTTACACAAAGTGCCACATTTGATGGCAAGGTCCAAGGAGTTGTGGTCCAAGCGAGAAAATATGCATCCTCATCAGCCTTTTTAAATCTTACAACAGCAGAACGCTCCTTAACGCTCTTGTAGCCCTGAGCAACCTCGTGAGAGGAAAGAGGAGTGCCACAACGAGGGCAGTAAGGAACAATTTTAAAGCCCTTGTAAAGTAGTCCCTTGTCCCAGATTTGTTTAAGAGCCCACCATTCGGACTCTATAAAGTCGTTATGATATGTTACATAAGGGTTATCCATGTCAGCCCAAAAGCCAACAGTAGCGGAGAAGTCCTCCCACATTCCCTTATACTTCCAAACGCTTTCCTTGCACTTTCCAATGAATGGATCAAGACCGTATTTTTCGATCTGCTCCTTGCCGTCAAGACCAAGAAGCTTTTCAACCTCAAGCTCAACAGGAAGACCGTGAGTATCCCAACCAGCCTTACGAGGAACCATGTATCCCTTCATAGTTCTGTATCTTGGAATCATATCCTTTATAACACGAGTAAGAACATGTCCTATATGAGGCTTTCCATTAGCTGTTGGAGGGCCATCATAAAAGGTGTAAGAAGGAGCATTTTCACGCATTTTTATGCTTTTTTCAAAGATTTCATTGTCCTTCCAAAATTTTTCGGTTGCTTTTTCTCTTTCTACAAAATTGAGATTAGTAGATACCTTATCGTACATTTTATTTTTCCTTTCTCAATGAATTTAAAACAAAAAATCTCGTCCTGCGTGAACAGGACGAGAAAAAAATCGTAACCACCTATTCGACATACATACTATATGCGTTCCTTGTAACGGAGGAAAGCCGTCAACGACTACTTAATTCGCCGTGAAACTCAAGAGTGATATTCATTTATGATTAATTGCATTGGGCTTTCACCATCCCCAACTCGCTAAGGCTTTGGTCATAAACTACTGTCTCTGTCACAGTTTTTATTATTTTATATGATTTTATCATTAAATTAGTGATTTGTCAACATTAAAAGTATAATTTTTCTTCAATGTAATTTTTAAGCTCTGCAATTGGCAAACGAATTTGCTCCATTGTATCTCTATCACGAACGGTTACACAACCATCAGTCTCTGACTCGAAGTCGTATGTGATGCAGAATGGAGTACCAATTTCATCTTGACGACGATATCTCTTACCGATAGAGCCAGTTTCATCAAATTCAACATTGAAATACTTGGAAAGCTCAGCATATACCTCACCAGCCTTGTCTGAGAGCTTCTTTGAAAGAGGAAGCACAGCAGCCTTTACAGGAGCAAGGGCAGGGTGAAAATGCATAACGGTTCTTACATCGTTTTCGCCAACAGTTTCCTCATCATAAGCCTCAACAAGGAAAGCAAGAGTTACACGGTCAGCACCGAGAGATGGCTCAATAACATAAGGAACATATTTTTCGTTTGTTTCCGGATCAAAATATTCCATATTTTCGCCTGAAAGGTTAGCGTGCTGTGTAAGGTCATAATCTGTACGGTCAGCAATACCCCAAAGCTCACCCCAACCAAATGGGAATAGGTACTCAAAGTCAGTTGTAGCCTTAGAATAGAAGCAAAGCTCTTCCTTGTCATGGTCACGAAGTCTAAGATTTTCCTTCTTCATGCCGAGATTATAAAGGAAGTTAGCACAATAGTCCTTCCAAAAAGCAAACCATTCAAGGTCAGTTCCTGGCTTACAGAAGAATTCAAGCTCCATTTGCTCAAACTCACGAATACGGAAGATAAAGTTACCAGGGGTGATTTCATTTCTAAATGATTTACCAATTTGACCAACACCAAAAGGAAGCTTCTTTCTTGTTGTTCTTGCAATGTTCTTGAAGTTTACAAAGATACCTTGTGCTGTCTCAGGACGGAGATAAAGCTCAGAGGTTGAATCCTCAGTTACGCCCTGGAAGGTCTTGAACATAAGATTGAACTTTCTAATGTCTGTAAAGTCGCCACTTCCGCATGATGGGCAAACAATTTTATTCTCTTTGATAAAAGAGAACATTTCATCATTGGACATTCCAGCAGGGTTTACGCTTGAACCGGTTTGTGCTGCAAAATCCTCAATGAGCTTATCAGCACGATGTCTTGTTTTACATTGCTTGCAGTCCATAAGAGGGTCAGAGAAGCCACCAACATGTCCTGATGCAACCCAAACCTGAGGGTTCATAAGAATAGCACTATCAAGACCAACATTGTACTTAGACTCTCTAACAAACTTTTGCCACCAAGCCTTTTTAATATTATTCTTAAACTCTACGCCCAAAGGACCAAAATCCCAAGAATTGGCAAGACCGCCATAAATTTCAGAGCCGGGATAAACAAATCCTCTGTTTTTGCAAAGAGCAACAACCTTTTCCATTGTTTTTTCTGTGTTAATCATAATAAAAATCCTTTCAAAAGCTACGAAACTATTTTATTAAGAATAATTATATAATAAATTAGGGCTTATTTCAAGTCTAAAATTAAAAATAAACTTCAATATGTTGATTTTTGTTAAATAACAACTATTTTGAGCGAAAAGAAGGG
>JAZNYH010000044.1:0-13529 GCA_045594305.1 Eubacteriales bacterium
TGAAGTGAACCCCATTTAGTTCACAAAAAACAAAAAACGGCATGATGAAAAACAGGAAGAGGAAATCACCTTTTCCTGTTTTTTAATCGAGTTGTATTGTAAAAAATCAGCCAATCTTCAACAAGGGATAGAAATTCTTGAAAAGATGTGATATAATTGTTGTACAAAGTTTCTTTTTTCAGTATGCCGTGGAAACTTTCCATAGGAGAATCATCGATCGGAGTGCCTTTCCGACTCATTGATATTTGAATGCCTTTGGATTCGCATACTGCTTTGTACTCAAAGGATGTGTATTGAAAGCCTTGGTCACTGTGAATGATAAGGTTAGACACATCCTTTGTTTTACCTATTGCCTCATTTAAGGTATCAATAACCAATTTAATGTCGTTGCGTTTCGATATTTGATACGCAACGATTTTTCTGTCATAAAGGTCAAGTATTGTTGACAGATAAGCTCGTTTGTTTTCAAACATCAAATATGTAATATCGGTTACCCAAACCTTGTTTGGAGCATCAACATTAAAATTTCTTTTTAGCAAATTTGGCTTAACATTTTCTTCGTGCCTTTTGGCAGAGTAATTTGGTCTAATTCGCTTTATGTATTCTGGCTTCAAGCCATATTTTTGCATGATTCTTGCAACCTTTTTGTGATTAAATATTACACCATATTTAATTAGTAAGCCTTCACAAATCCTACGATAGCCATAAGTTCCTTTTGACTCATCAAATACCTCTTTAATTAGCAGATAATCATAGTAGTCTTTATCTTCTGCTGCACGGTATTTGTAATATGTACGCTTTGATATTTCTAACACCTCACACATATTGTCAAGAGAATAATTACTTATGTGCATATTGATAAATATTACTTTTTCTCTCGTTGTGCCTTGAGGAAGACTTGGAATTTTTTTAGTATTTCATACCGTTCCTTGTAGTCTATCTCGTCAGGGTTCTTTTTAGGTCTGCCTTTCCGTGATGTTTGTGTGTCAACCAATACTTCTTTGCCAGATTCTGCTTTGTATATCCAAGTGAATATGGTATTTCTTGAAATATTGTATTCTTTTGATAATTCTCCTGCAGATACTTTTTCGTTGAAATATTTTTGTAATATTTCCTCCTTCAATTCCTTTGTATAATTCTTGAATTTTTGTCCTTTTTTAGCCATAATTAAAAACCTCCTATGGCTTTATTATACCATAAGAGGTTTTATTCTGCTTTTTATTTTTTTGTGAACTAAATGGGGTTCACTTCAAAAGGTGCTTGCTTTTTGCTTTCTTATGATTTATTCAGCTACGCCAAATTCCTTGATTTTAGACTCATCATATGCAACCTTTGTCTCAACTGTACCGATTGTTACGGTGTAGAGAAGAGCGTCCTGCTTTGTAACCTTGCTTACACAAGGAGAAAGCTCATCGGCAACATATTGCTTTTGCATAAACTGAATTGAGTTAGCGTCCTCGTATGCATAGCCTGCGATAATAAGCTCGAGAGCATTGTGATTAGCATTTGCTCTGTCAAAGCCCTTAACATAGCAGGTAAGTCTTGAATACTTTCTTTGGTCAGCTTGAAGCTCTACTTGAACAACGCCATTGTCAGCGTTTACCTTCTCGCCATCGAAGAAGTATTCAGTAGTGCCACTTGGCAAATATTTAGGGCTTACAATAACGACACCAAAGGTAATGGTTGTGCTCTTCAAGCTCTCATACTCGTTAAGAGCATCGAGATCAATATCAAACTCGGAGCTGATTCCAGCAGAGCCATCAAGCTTATACGAATAGCCCTTATGCTCAAAGATAGCGTTTGCAATAGTTGAGCTATCAGTTTCATCACATCTTACGCACTTGTGAACCTTGTAGCCGTCAGCATCATAGCGAGCGTATACAATGTCAACAAGAACGGTGCATGAGTGACCAAGAGCAGGAGCTGTTTCATCAATGCTTATTGTAGTAGCACAGAATTTACAAATGTGAGCAGTTCCCTCTGGAGCTGTACAGGTTGCATCAACAACCTCTGTTGAGCCCTCGACATGATTAAATCCATCAACAACAACCTCGCCATTAGCGGTTGTAAGAACAACACCAACACCACAGCGACCAAGGTCTGTAAGCTTGTAGCTGGTATATTGAATTTCATCGGATTTAGAGAAGTCTGTGTATGTTGTAAGCTCCTTATAATATAGCTTAACATCGGAGGCATTATTGCTTATGAATGTTGAGCCAGTTATATCAAAGCTGTCTGCTAAAATTACAACAGTTTTAAGAGTTGCAATATCTGTAAAGGCAGAAGCCGCAGATGTTACATTAGGACCGAGAATAACTGTTTCGATGTAGTTTTCGTTTCCAAATGCATATCTGTCAATGTTAAGGGTGTAGCCATCAGCAACACCAAAATAAACAGTACCTCTTATATTTGCGCGTCTAAACGCACCAGAGTCGGAATTGTGACCAAGAGTGTTTGCCTTGTATGCTCTTGGCCAAATAATTGTGTCAGCAGAGCCGAGGTTAGAGCCAGCAAAGGTATTTGTTCCAGTAAGCTGTTCAAGAGAAGAGAGATCTACTAATTTTTCGTCATCAAGGTTGTACCATTGAACAGTGTTGTTAACTGTCTCCTTGCTACCAGAGAAGCAGAATGCACCACCTTCAATCACCGTTACCTTTGAAAGGTCAATGTAAAACTCCTCTACACCGTTACAAGCAGAGAAAACACTAGCACCAACACGGGTTAAGCTATTGGAATTTATGACAACCTTCCTCAAAGAGGTACAGCCTTGGAAGCTCCATGAACCGAGAGTTTCAATGTTACTGTTAAGAGTAAAATTAACAAGGTTAGACCTTCTAAACAATTGAATGCTAAGGTTTTCAAGACCATTTCCTATAACAACGGTTTCAATATTCAAGCCTTGACATGCAGCAGAGCCGAGATTGGTCAAGTTAGCCCAGTTAACAGAGGTGGTCCTTGTAGGCTCTGTCTTTCCATACTCGCTAACTGCGTAGAAATTGATTGTATTGCTTCCAAGCTTACAGTCGTTTGTTACGTAGCTATAGGTAAGTCCACAAGTGCCTATATATGTCAAATTATCTAAGTCAATGTAAACTGATGTTAAAGCGTCACATGATGAAAAAGTGTAGCCCTCAAGCTTTGTGATTGTAGAAGGGAACACAATGGTTGTGATATTGCCATTGCCTCTAAATGCCTCGCTTTTAACTGTTGTTACAGTGTACTCGACCTCATTGTAGGTTACGGTTTGAGGTATTACAATAACGGGACCTGCGTGTGTTTGGTTTTTTCCAACTGTTGCGGTTTTTTCGCTACTATTCAAGCTGTACTCAATACCATCAATTGTGGTAGCCGAAGCACAGATAGCAAAAAGACACATAAGTGTAGCAACAATTGCTAAGAATACGAATAATCTTTTTTTCATAATTTTCTCCTTGCGGGTAAGCCCCCGCGAGCGTATAAAATATTGATGTATATAAATAATATCACATTAAGTTCGCTTAGTCAAGTCAAAATGCACAAAAAACGGGGGGGGGCTTTAATTTTTGTGAAATATGCACAAAAGCAAAACAAAAAGAGCTCTCGTGGTGAGTGCCCTTTTGTGCAATATGTGATTATGGTCTAAGGCCCATTCCACCCTCAAGCGTGAGAGTTTCGCCATTCATATACTTAAAGTCGGGGCTTGCAAGCTGAACGCAAACTCTACCGATTTCGCTCTCGGCATCTCCAAAGTGACCAGCAGGTGGCATCTTTACATTAGCCTTAAACGCCTCGGGATAAGCCTTCTCAAAGCCCTCAAGCTGAGCGGTCCAAGCGAGAGGACAAATAACATTTGTGTTTATTCCGTCCTTTGCCCATTCGGTTGCCGCAACTCTTGAAAGACCACGAATACCCTCCTTTGCAGCAGCATATGAGCATTGACCGTAATTTCCAAACAAGCCCGCACCCGATGCGAAGTTAATAATCGCACCCTGTGTCGCTTTTAGGTGGGGATAGCACGCCTTCATATAGTAGAAGGTTGCATACAAGCCCGAATACATAGCAAGGTCAAATTGCTCAGTTGTGTGGTCTTGAAGTGGTACACCAGAGGCTGATGCCTGTGCGTTATTTATAAGCACATCTATACGCCCAAATTCCTCAATAGCCTTGTCTACAACTCCCTTTGCAATAGCCTCGTTGTCGCTACCTGCTGAAATGTCGGCACTAAGAGCAAGCACCTTGATACCATAAAGAGCCTCAAGCTCCTCCTTTGCCCTTTGTAATTTAGACACATTCCTGCCCGTAATTACAAGATTAGCACCTTCCTTTGCATACGCTGTGGCAATGCCGTAGCCAATTGAGCCACACTTGCCGTTTTCAAGCTTTGCATACCCAGCACCCGTAATAATCGCTGTCTTACCCTTTAAAAATCCCATAATTTTATCTCCTTATCCTTAAAATTCTTTACACCTATATTATACCACAAAGCTCCAAAACTTGCAACAAAAAAGCACCCAATCGGGCGCTTTTTGTTTTTTAAAGGTTGTAGTACTTATCAAACTCTGCTGGGTGAGGGATCTTTGAAAGCTCGCTACACTCGGCACGCTTAGACTTGATAAAGTTAGCAATAAGCTCCTTGGGGAATACTCCACCTGCGGTGAGGTAATCGTTATCTGCCTCGAGAGCATCAAGAGCCTCGGGAAGTGATGTAGGAAGGTGATGAAGCTTTGCCTTTTCCTCATCGCTTAAATGATAGAGGTTTACATCGTAAGGTCCCCAACCGTTTTCGTGTGGATCAATCTTGTTCTTAATTCCGTCAAGACCTGCCATAAGAATAGCAGCGTAGCAGAAGTAAGGGTTACAGGTAGCATCAGGATTACGAAGCTCAAAGCGACGGAGCTCGGGAGCCTTTGCGTATGCAGGAATACGAATAACTGCACTACGGTTTGAGGTAGCATAGCCAACTGTAACAGGTGCCTCAAAGCCAGGAACAAGACGCTTAAATGAGTTTGTTGATGGATTTGTAAGAGCACAAAGAGAAGCGATATGCTTGAGAAGACCACCCATAAAGTAGTGTGCAGTCTTGCTAAGGTGTGCATATCCGTCATCATCAGAGAATACAGGTTGTCCGTCCTTCAAAAGAAGCATATGAACATGCATTCCACTACCAGCCTCGCCATAGATAAGCTTAGGCATAAATGTAGCAGTTTTGCCGTATTTAAGAGCAGTATTGTGAATGATATACTTAATCATCATAGTAGCATCAGCCATTGTTGACATTTTGCCGAGCTGTGGCTCGATTTCAAACTGACCAGATGCAGCAACCTCTGGGTGATGGTAGTTAATTTCAATGCCCATCTCCTTCATAAGAAGACACATTTCACTACGGCACTCATAGGAAATATCAAATGGCTTAGCGATATGATAGTTCTTTTGCTTAGGAACTACAACGCCCTTGCCCTCGGTAGCACTATTCCAGTAGGATTGCTTAGCGTCCAAATTAACGCTTATAGATTTGCCACTTACATCCCAACCAACCTGATCAAAGAGATAGAACTCAAACTCAGGAAGAATGAGCATAGTGTCAGCAACACCGAGATCGCTCATATACTTTTCAGCAGCGAGAACGATATTTCTTGGGTATTGTGGAAGTGGACGATTTTGTGGGCTGTCGATAATCATTGCGTTACCTGTCATTGAAAGAGTAGGGATTTCGCAGAATGGATCAACAACAGCGGTATCGAGGTCAGGAATGAATACCATATCACTCTTTTCAACTACTGCATAGCCGTAGTTCGACGCATCAAAGCCGATACCATTTTTCATAGTAGCCTCGGAAAAGTTTTCAGCAAGAATGGTAACATGTCTGTATTGACCGTTAATGTCAACCATCTTAAAGTCAACCATCTTAATACCCTTTTCCTTAATGAGGTCAAGAATTTCTTGTACAGTTTTAGCCATAATTTTTCTCCTTTTTTTAAAAACCTATACCTTATTATAACAAATATTTCTAAGATAGTCAATAAAAAATGTCGAAAGATAAAAAATAGGGCAATCTCCGCTCCCGAATTTTCGCAAGCGAAAAGCTACCTTACTTCTTCACTATTCACTATTACTTATTACTTGCCAAAAAACGACAGGAGGTTTTAGTGAAAAGTGAAGAGTGAAGAGTGAAAAAGTAAAAACGACAACCTTCTGTCAAAGATTGTCGTTTTTTGGAGGCGCCACACCGCACCAGTCGCATAGTCGATGCCATCGCCTCGACGCAAGGCTTACACTCGGCTCGCCATACTCCTTGCTTTGTGGAGAAAAGCGTTGCGAAAACGATACTCAATCGTTTTTGCTTAGCTTTCAAATTAGAACCTCAAATTTTCGCAAGCGAAAAGCTCGGTCAAATCCATAGTGACGCCAAGGAACGAAAAAAGCACCCCAATAGGGATGCTTCGTTTTTTGGAGGCGCCACTCGGATTTGAACCGAGGAATAGAGGTTTTGCAGACCTGTGCCTTACCACTTGGCCATGGCGCCGAAAATATAAAGCAACACCCGTTGAGTGTTGCTTTGTTGGAGCGGATTACGGGGCTCGAACCCGCCACCTCAACCTTGGCAAGGTTGCGCTCTACCAAATGAGCTAAATCCGCATTTATATTGGTGCCTCCGGTCGGAATCGAACCAACGACACGGGGATTTTCAGTCCCCTGCTCTACCAACTGAGCTACAGAGGCGTAGGTTGGCGACGGTAGCGGGGCTCGAACCCGCGACCTCCAGCGTGACAGGCTGGCGCTCTAACCAACTGAGCTACACCGCCGTATAGTAAAGCGGATACGGTCGTATCCGCTTTGGTGGAAACAATAGGGCTCGAACCTATGACCCTCTGCTTGTAAGGCAGATGCTCTCCCAACTGAGCTATGCTTCCATTTTTCTTCTGTCTTGTGCGACGGATATGATTATATCACAGTAAAAATTGTTTGTCAACACCTTTTTTGAATTTTTTTGAAAAAATTTTTTTAGCCCCAAAATAGCACCATCACATATATTATATAATATGCATATATGCAAGCCTTGACAATGAAAGCATAGTATGATAAAATGTAGTAAAGAATTTGTAGGAGGGTTTTATGAGAAAAACAATTTATATGCTCGCTTGTATCATCTTGAATGTTGTGGCTATTATTATCTTTCGTGATTATTTGATAGTTTCAAGTGCCTCCTCGACTGCCGTTATAGCTATGATTTTATTAGCTTTTTGGACTTGGCATTTCAATACAGCAACTCAAAACGGCTTTGAACCAAATGCAGGAGCTATGGATCTATCCCCCGATGAGCAGGATAAAATGCTTAAATGCGTTGCAATGGTATCATACGGAACAATTCCACTTTTAATTCCTTTTATGTTCTTTTTCAATGATAAAATTAAAATGATTGTTCCTTGGATAGTGGTGTGCGCAGTTGTTGTGGTAGGAATGATATATTTTCGCCTTCGCTATGGCAAGGCTGTAAAAAGAAGAATAGAGGCTGAAATGGCAGAAAAGGAAGCCCAAGAGAAGCGAGAAAGAGAATAACAATGATAAAGAAAATTTTAAAGATAGGAATATACCTTGCGTTAATTTTATATCTTTTGATGCTTTTTGCTGGCGTTATAGCGTCGGGGGCGATTGTTGCAATTGTTTTTGCGTGTATAATAACTGGATACATAGTGACAATGCTTGCTTCGATAAAATGTGCACGGAGGCTTGAAAAGCTAAAAGAGAAGGTAATGCTTGACCTTGATTATAAGCTGACAAGGCAGGATAAGCCACTTTTTTATGTGATGATGGCAAATCTACCATTTTATTTTATATACTTCGCCTTTTCGCTTATTCCGTTTGATTTCCCTGCACTATGGCTTATTGCGGGATTTCCGTGTTGTCTTATATCAGCACTTAGACCACTTAACAAAAACTATCAGGTTTACAATTTCATCACCAGCAAGTCAAAGCTTTACTGGTGGCTACAAGTCGTCCTTGCAGTTGTTTTGTGGCTTGTTGGAAGAATGATAATACTAATTGGTGTGTTATAGGAGGAAAAATGAAGAGAACAGTATTAATAGTGATATCGGTATTGCTTGCTCTCTTGCTTGTGTCGTGTGCAAGCTCAAAGGATTTTCAAAGGCTTAAGGAAGCTACGCAGAGTGCCATTGATGCGTTAATTGCAGATGACAAGGAGGCTTTACGAGCAGTTATATCAGAGGATATAAGCGACAAGGAGCTTGAAGCCGAATACCCCGCTCTTGTCAAATGTGTCGCAGGAATAGAGGAATATACATTAAAGCAAACAAGCTGGTATACACAGCTTGATAACGGAGTGAAATATGTTAAGGCGACATATTCAATGACCGCAGGCGATATTGAATATGAGATTTCTGTGGTTGCAAAAAAGGGCTCTGATAAGCTTTCGGGCTTTCATATAAATATCCCATCAAACACAGAGCAAAGCGAATCTCAAAAGGATGAATTATAAAAAATTCAAAAGGCTTATTACATTGAGAATGAAAAATCAGCACCACTCGGTGCTGATTTTTCTACATATATTAAATTTTAATAAAATATTGACATAAAATTTTAAAAGGTGTATAATCTCTATATAGGGGAGTAGCCTACGCTTTATGCGTTTACAGGTCGTCATCACGATTAGCTTCTAATCTGGTCTGTAAGTAATTGGCAAGACTTAAAGTACACAAGGGGTGCTAAGTCTTGCTATTTTTTTATACAAAAGCAAAGCCCCAAAAGGAGAAAAAATGGAATTTTATCAAAGGTCAGCTGGCGAGGTCATAAAGGACCTTGGCACAAATGCCGAGCTCGGTCTTAGCGCAAGCGAGGCGAAGGCTCGTCTTGAAAAGAACGGACCAAACGAGCTTGCAAGAAAAAAGCCGAAGGGCATTATCGTTCGCTTTTTTGAGCAGTTTAAGGATGTAATGATTATAATTTTGCTTATCGCAGCAGTTATATCATTCGTTATGGCGTGCGTAGAGGGACACGAGTTTTTTGAGCCTATTTTGATTTTGCTCATAGTTGTTATTAATGCGGTAATGGGCGTAATTCAAGAGAGCAAGGCTGAAAAGGCACTTGAAGCACTTCAAAATATGTCAGCTCCAAAATCGAGAGTTATTCGTGACGGAGTTGAGCAAATTATAGAGTCCTCACAGCTTGTTGTTGGCGACATTATTCGCCTTGAAGCGGGAGATTTTGTTCCAACTGACGCTCGACTTATAAAAAGTGCAAGCCTTAAAAGCGAGGAGAGTGCACTCACGGGAGAGAGCGTTCCAAGCGAAAAGAACGCTGATGACCAAATCACCGATAAAGCACCTATTGGCGATAGAACTAATATGATTTACTCGGGCTGTTCAATTACCTATGGAACTGCAACCGCAGTTGTAACCGCTACGGGTATGAATACAGAGATGGGTAAGATAGCGAGCCTACTCCAAGGCGAGGACGACGGACAAACACCTCTCCAAAAAAAGCTTGCTCAGCTTGGAAAATACCTTGGCATTCTCGCAATTGGCGTATGCGCAATTATATTCCTTGTAGGCTGGCTTGCTAACAAGGAGCTTGGTGAGCTATTTATGACTGCAATCTCTCTTGCAGTATCAGCAATTCCTGAGGGCTTGCCTGCGATTGTAACAATAGTTCTTTCAATAGGCGTTCAGCGTCTTTCTAAGAAAAATGCAATAATCCGTCGCTTGCCTGCCGTTGAAACACTCGGAGGAGCGTCGATAATTTGCTCCGACAAGACAGGAACACTCACTCAAAATAGAATGACACTCGTAAGAGCATACCTTGACAAGGGTGGTGTTAGCGAGGATATAAGCGAGGAAAACAGCGATGCTATAAGAGAGCTTTTGACATACGCAACTCTCTGCTGTAATGGCTCAATAAGCGTTGATGGTGACAAGGTAACTCACATAGGCGATCCAACCGAAACCGCAATTATATACGCATCATATCGAAACGGTCTTATGCAGAGCACGCTCAACGAAAAGCACGAGCGTCTTGCAGAAATCCCCTTTGACTCCGATAGAAAGCTAATGACAACCGTCAATAAAATAGACGGAAAAATGGTTGTTATTGTCAAGGGAGCATTTGATGTGATGGCAAGCCGTTGCATTGGTGGCAATATAGAAGAGGCAAGAAGAGTAACCGATGAGATGAGTGCAGGCGCACTTCGTGTTCTTGCCGTTGGATATAAAATAATCGACACGCTACCCGATGAAATCACAAGCGATACTCTTGAAAACGACCTTATCCTTATGGGACTTGTTGGAATGATAGATCCACCACGCCCCGAGGCTAAGGAGGCAGTAAAAACCTGCCTTATCGCAGGCATTCGCCCAATTATGATAACAGGCGACCATGTTGTTACTGCATCTGCAATAGCAAGGGAGCTTGGAATTTTAGGAGCAGGTCAGCGAGCAATAACAGGTGCAGAGCTTGATGCTCTAAGCGAAGAGGAGCTTGACGGGGTTGTCGAGGAAATCTCGGTATACGCTCGTGTATCCCCCGAAAACAAGATAAGAATAGTAAAGGCTTGGCAAAAGAGAGGTCAGGTTGTTGCTATGACTGGCGATGGTGTAAATGACGCACCTGCCCTTAAAGCAGCGGATATAGGCTGTGCTATGGGAATTACAGGCACAGATGTTGCTAAGGGTGCTGCCGATATGACTCTTTCTGATGACAACTTCGCAACAATAGTCGATGCCGTCAAGGAGGGCAGAGGCATTTATGCAAACATTAAAAAGGTTGTCGGCTTCTTGCTTGGCACAAATATAGGCGAGGTTATTGTGGTATTTTTGGCAATGCTTATTTGCCAGGTTTCACCCCTTATCTCAATTCAGCTTTTGTGGATTAACCTCTTGACAGACTCGCTCCCAGCGATAGCACTTGGTATGGAGCCTGTCGAGAAGGATATAATGACAAAGCGACCACGACCAATGAACGAGGGCTTGTTTGCTCACGGCTACGGCGTGAGAATAGTCCTTCAAGGCGTTATGTTCGGTCTTTTGTCACTCGGTGCATTCTTTATAGGTAACGGTGGCTTTACAGTCGTAGAGGAAACACAAAATCTTCTTAATGGTAGAACACTTGCGTTTATCGTTCTTGGACTTTCACAGGTGCTCCAAGCGTTCAATATGAGAAGCGAGCATTCAATGTTCAAGATAGGTCCATTCACCAATAAAACACTCAACAAGGCAGCCCTTGTGTCCGTGCTTCTTATGGCAGTAGTGCTTTTCATACCTGGCATACAGTATGCATTTGAGCTAACAACTCTTCCTTGGCATATGTACCTTATCGCATTGGGACTTTCACTTATCCCAACCGTGATTATGGAGGCATCTAAGGCATTAGGACTTATCAAGCATCACCACGAATAACAAAAAGGCGAGAATACCTCGCCTTTTCTTGTGCAAATAAAAGTAAAAAGCACCGAAATCGGTGCTTTTTCTTATTTCAATTCATTAAGAATATCAGTAACAATTTGTGGTGCAGTGAGGCGATTTTCCTCTAAGATGCCATCAATTGTGTAGTGAATAGGAAATTCCTTTTTAAGACCATAGCAGAGAACATGAGTGTCGCTATTTCCAAAATAGCGTGCAATCCTCTCGCCAAAGCCACCGTCCAAGATTCCGTCCTCGAGGGTTATAATGAGGCTATGCTCACTCTTTAACATATCAAGCGTGCTTGTGTCAAGCTCGCTAATAAATAGAGGATTTATAAGCGTAGGATTAATACCCTTAGCCCTCAAAAGCTCACACACGCTCTGTCCAATTGGATAAAACGCACCAAGAGCCAATATGGCAACGCCCGAGCCACGCTCGGCAATCTCATACTCGCATTTTGAATAGCTTGTGCGAGGTGTCTTGCCACTCTCAATATAATCCTTTCCGGGTATCTTTATAGCCACAGGGCACTCGTTTTGGTCGATTGACCAATCAAGCATAGCAAGATACTCCTCCTTGCAGGTTGGAGCAAGGTATTTTAGGTTAGGAATACTTGAAAGCATAGGTATATCGTATATTCCTATGTGCGTAACATCACTACCACAAAGGATAGAGGACGCAAACACAACAGTAGTAACGCTTGTGTTATTTAGACACACATCATGCGACATTTGGTCGTATGTACGCTGTAAAAATGTGCTATTTACTGCCCAAACAGGCTTTCCGCCCGCCTTAGCAATTCCCGATGCCATAGCCAAAGCATTTTCCTCGGCGATTCCAACATCAATAAATTGCTTTCCTGCAATATCACGCCTATCCTTAGTAAAGCCTGCAACAGTAGGAGTTGCAGCGGTAAGAGATACAATTGCCTTGTCGCTCTTCATTCTTTCGAGAAGGTGAATAGCAGTTAGGTTAGCGTAGCTAATATCGCTGTTTTTACTAAACAAGCGTTCGCCACTTTCAAGATCAAACGGAGCGGTTGCGTGCCATTCCTCACGCTCAATTTCAGCGTAGGAGTAGCCCTTTCCCTTTTGAGTTTTGATGTGAACAACAACGGGACGAGTGTAGCTTTTTGCCACCTCAAACGCCTTTATAAGCGTATCAATGTCGTTTCCGTTATCAACATACATATATTCAAGCCCAAAGCACTTGAAAATGTTGCTTTCGCAAGCACCCTTGCTTTCACGAAGAGCCCTTAGCCCCTCGTACATACCACCGTGATTTTCAGCGATGGACATATCGTTATCGTTTACTAAAATAATTAGCTTTCCATCAAACTCGCCTGCGTAGTTAAGAGCCTCAAGAGCCTCACCACCACTTAAAGAGCCATCACCGATAACGGCAATAACATTGTAGTCCTGACCGAGAAGGTCACGAGCCTTAGCAAGACCAAGTGCAAGGCTTACAGAGGTAGAGGTGTGTCCCATTGTGAAATGGTCGTGCTCGCTCTCATCAGGAGCGCCATAGCCAGACACCCCGCCATAGCACTCGGGCTTTAAGAACGCATCAGCTCTGCCGGTTAGCATCTTATGAGAGTAGCATTGATGAGAAACATCAAAAATTATCTTATCCACGGGGGAGTTGAATGTATAGTGAAGTGCAACGGTTGCCTCGACAATACCAAGATTAGAGCCGAGATGACCGCCGTGAGCACTTACCTTTTTAAGAAGAGCGTCACGCATCTCCGAGGCAAGAGTATTAAGGCTTGGAACATCAAGCTCTCTTAGCTGGCGTGGCTCCTTAATAGCGTCAAGAATCATCTTATTTTCTCACTTTTGATTAACAAAATATAGAAAACGCACAAAAAATATGCAGTTACTATTATTGTAACACAAAAGCCTCACCCGTGCCGCAAAAATCACAAAAAACTTGAATTTTTTTGCAAAATATGATATATTGGCAGCAGAACGAAAAAAGGAGGCGCAAAAATGACGGGCTGCAGGCTTTGCCCGCGCAAATGCGGTGCGCGGCGTGAGGATGGCAAGACGGGTGCTTGCCACGTCGCAAACGAAATCAAAATTGCACGTATCGCCCCTCATTTTTATGAGGAGCCGTTTCTCAGCGGCACAAATGGCTCCG
>JAZNYH010000045.1:0-9093 GCA_045594305.1 Eubacteriales bacterium
TTTTATTTTTTTGAAAAAATGTAAAATTTGTATTATTTATGTACATAAAGCCATTCGTTTTGAACTGATTTTCTTATTTTATTATAATATTTTTTATAATTTTTGAAAAAGTGTTGTTAATTTTTTCTTTTCGTGGTAAAATATTATGTGTTATTGTCTAATTCTTCAAAGGAGGATTTCTGTATGCAAGAGGATTATACCACAGAGGTAAAATCAAAAAGCAAGGCGCTTGCCTCTCTCTACGAGAGCTTAGAATCAATAGTGTTTGCTATCGTTCTTGTTCTCTTTTTGTTTACATTCGTTGCAAAGCTAAGCATTGTTGAAGGAACATCAATGGTTCCTACACTTCATGATAGAGATTATTTAATCGTTTCAAACACATTCTTTTCCTATGAGCCCGACCAAGGCGATGTGGTCGTTATTCAAAGTGAAAAGCACGAGGGTGCTCTTGTAAAAAGAGTCATCGCAACAGGTGGTCAACAGGTTCATATTTCATATAATGCCCCATTTGACGGAAGCTTTAAGATTTATGTTGACGGAGAGCTATACGAGGATGTACACGCAAACTTTGATGGTCCTCTATATCTAATTCCCGATTTTTACGAATATAAAACCACAGTTCCTGAGGGCGAGGTTTTTGTGCTTGGAGATAATAGAAATGTTTCCCTTGATAGCCGTTCTCTCGGAACATTCAAGGAAAGTGAAATTTTAGGAAAGGTAGTATTTAGACTACTTCCATTTCAAAACATAGGAGCAATAAAATAAGAGGTAGTTATGCAATCTGATGTTATTCAATGGTTTCCTGGTCATATGGCGAAAACCCGTCGTCTCATATCAGAAAACCTAAAAGAGGTAGATATAGTTGTCGAAATTTTAGATGCTCGTATTCCTTATAGCTCTAAAAATCCCGAAATAGCTAAAATAATTGGCGATAAGCCCTGCTTGACTGTATTAAACAAGTGCTCTATTGCCGATAAAGCCATGACTAAAAAATGGATTGATTATTACAAAGCAAGGGGAAAATACGCCATTGCCGTTGACTGCATTACAGGAGAAGGCTTTTCCGCTCTTGCTACAAGCGTAAAGGACATTCTTGCTGATAAGATAAAAAAATATGAGGATAAGGGAATGAGCGGAAGAAAGCTCAAGGCTATGTTTGTCGGCATTCCTAATGTTGGAAAATCCTCGCTTATAAACAAGCTATGTGGCTCAAAAAAGGCAAAGGTTGAAAATCGTCCTGGAGTTACCCTAAACAAGCAATGGATTCCCACAACAATTGGCCTCGATCTTATGGATATGCCTGGTGTGCTTTGGCCAAAGTTCGAGGAAAAGGTTGTTGGCGAGAATCTTGCTATAACAGGAGCTATAAAGGACGCAATTTTGGACACAGAGTATATCGCTGTTCTTCTCTGCTCACGCCTCAAAAAGCTTGCTCCTGACGCCTTTATGGCTCGCTACAAGATTACTAAGAATGAGCTTGATGCCTGTGAAATGGATTACGAAATTTTCGAGCTCGTTGGCAGAAAGCGTGGATTTTTAATTTCAGGTGGAGAAATAAACACAGAGCGTACTGCTAATACTCTTCTCGAAGAGTTTAGAAGTGCTAAAATTGGAAACATAACAATCGAGGCTCCGGAGGATAAAAATGCTTGATTATAGCTATGAAAGCACCTATAAGAATGATACTATAAAGGTAATATGTGGCGTTGACGAGGCAGGTCGTGGACCTTTGATGGGACCTGTTGTTGCCGCCGCTTGTATTCTTCCCGAGGGCTTTGTTCTCGAGGGACTTGATGATTCAAAAAAGCTCACTGAGAAAAAGCGTGAGGCTCTTTTTGATGTAATTAAGGAAAACGCTATTTCCTATTGTGTTGCACTTGCAACTGTTGAGGAGATAGAGGAGCTTAACATTTTAAACGCAACCATGCTCGCTATGAATCGTGCCGTTGACGGATTAAAGGTTCCTGCTGATATGGCATTGATTGACGGAAATAAAGCCATAGGCTTTAAAATTCCTACTAAAACAGTTATAAAAGGGGATGCTATTGTTCCCTCAATCTCTGCTGCTTCTATTTTAGCTAAGGTAACTCGTGATCGTATGTGTATGGAATACGACAAGGAATATCCTGACTATGGCTTCGCTAAGCATAAGGGCTACGGAACAAAGGCTCATATGGACGCCATTAGAAAATATGGTCCCTGCCCCGTTCATCGTCCAAGCTTTTTGAAATTTTTAGATGAATGATTTCACAAAAAAGGATGTAGGAGATTTTGGCGAAAAGGTCTGCATCAAATACATAAAAAAGCTCGGCTTCAAGGTGCTTGCAACCAATAGCAGATTAGGGCACCTCGAAACTGACATTATCGCCACCGATAAAGAATATGTTTACTTCATAGAAGTAAAAACAAGACGAATCGACAAGGCAAACATTGGCAGACCTGCCGATGCAGTTACCAAATCAAAAAGAACCAATCTTTTGAAATTTGCATATTACTATATCAAAACGCTACCCAAAAAGCATTCCTCAAAGCAACCAAGAATGGATGTTTGTGAGATAACTGTTCAAGCAAAAGGCGATAAGCTCGAGGTTTGTGATATAAACTACATAGAAAATGCGTTTTCGAGGTAATATGATTCCTTTATTTGATTTGCATTGTGATACCCTTTTAAAGGTCTACTCAAACGGCTATTCCTTGTACACCTCTCCACTACACATTTCATTTGATAAATGCTCGTTTTCTCCGTATTTGCAGATTATGGCAATATGGACCGATGATGCCTTATCGAATGCAGATGGCTATAAGCAATGTCTTAATATTATTGAATATGTAAAAAATCAAGGCATTATATTTTCTACCTCTATTGACAGTAGTGATTATCCTACTCTTTTCCTATCAATCGAGGATCTTAGAATAATAGAAGCTGATATTTCAAGAATAGACCAGCTATGGAGCTTAGGTGTTAGACTTATCACCCCTTTTTGGAGAGATGAGAGTGCATTAGGTGGTGCTTGGAATACCAATTTTGGTCTTTCAAGTCTTGGCAAAAGTGCTCTCAATCACATGCTTTCGCTTGGAATTATACCCGATATTTCTCATGCATCAAGAAGCTCAACCGAGGGGATTTTTGAGCTTTGTGCAGATACTAATGTAATTCCAATCGCATCTCACTCTAATTCCTTCTTTGTTTGTAATCACAAAAGGAATCTTTTAGATGTACATTTTGAATATCTTGTTAAAATAGGTGGAGTTGTTGGCATTTCCCTTTGCCCAGAGCATCTATCAAGTGATGGATACGCCTCAATCAGCACCATTTTAAATCATATATATCACTATTTATCCTTGGGTGGCGAAGATAACATTTGTCTTGGCTGTGATTTTGATGGAATTTCTTCTCTTCCCTTAGGAATCTACAATATTTCTGACCTTTCGAGCCTATACCGCTCAATTTGTGATGAATTTGGAGAAATTATTGCACAAAAAATCTTTTATGATAACGCTTATTCCTTTTTCGGCAGAGCGTTTAATTAATTTAAGGAGGAAAAATGTCTGTTTTTGCGATAGCTGATCTACACCTTCCGCTTTCCACCGACAAGCCAATGGATGTTTTTGGAAACAGATGGCAGGATTATGTATACAAAATAAAGAAAAATTGGTGCGCTATCGTGACAGATAACGACACCGTCATAATTCCAGGAGATATCTCTTGGGCTATAAATATTGATGAGGCAGATGCCGACTTTGAATTTATCAATTCTCTGCCTGGCAAAAAGCTTCTTGGCAAGGGAAACCACGATTATTGGTGGGGAACGATGGCTAAAAATAGAGCTTATATTCAAAAGAAATCATTTGACACAATCGATTTTCTCTTCAATAATGCCTATGAGGTGGAGGATTATATCATTTGTGGCACTCGTGGCTGGTATATTGATGAAAAGCTTCAAGTTACCCCAACCGAGGCTGAATATGAAAAGATTGTAACAAGGGAATGCTTGCGACTTAAATCAAGCCTTGACGAGGCTATTAAGCTTCGTGGAGAAACGGACAAGCAGATTTTGGTCTTTTTCCACTTCCCTCCTGTATACAATTCCTTCATTTGTCAGCCAATTGTTGATGTTTTGAAGGAATATTCTATCAAGCATTGCTACTTTGGACACATTCACGGTGTTTATAACATTCCAAAAACTACTGAATATGAGGGAATCAGCTTTACTCTTGTCTCTGCTGACTATCTAAATTTTGTTCCCTTGATACTTATGCCCTACAATTATTAAATTTTTAATTTAATTTGCAAAATCATATTGACTTTTTCGCTTTATTTATATATAATGTTATAGAATTATTAAAACATACACTTGGAGGAATTTAAAAATGGCTTTGAAAAAAACCACCCAACTTGAAGAAAAAAACCTTTATGAAATCGAGTTCGATGTTGACAAGGAAACCTTTGAGGCTGCTATCGAAAAGGTATACCGCAAAGAGGTAAAGAAGATCAATGTCCCTGGATTTAGAAAGGGTAAGGCTCCTCGCTCAATGATCGAAAGAATGTACGGTAAGGGCGTATTCTACGAGGATGCAGTAAACGAAATTATCCCTGATGCTTACGAGTCTGCTATTAAGGAGGCTGACCTCAAGGTTGTTAGCCGTCCTGAGTTTGACATTATCTCTATTGATGACAATGGCGTTATGCTCAAGGCAAAGTTCTATGTAAAGCCTGAGGTTGAGCTCAATGGCTACAAGGGCATTGAGGTTGAAAAGACCGTTAAAGAGGTTACCGAAGAGGACATCACCGCTGAGATTGACAGAGCTCGTCAAAGAAACTCTCGTACAATCGAGGTAACTGATCGTGCTGTTCAAGATGGCGACCTTGCACTTATCGACTACGAGGGCTTCTGCGATGGCGTTGCTTTTGATGGTGGTAAGGCTGAGGGCCATAGCCTCGCTATCGGTTCAGGAAGCTTCATTCCTGGCTTTGAGGAGCAAATCATCGGTCACAATATCGGTGAGAGCTTCGAAATTACAGTTAAGTTCCCAGAGCAATATCATTCTGAGGACCTTGCTGGTAAGGATGCTATATTCAAGATTAACCTTCACGGAATCAAGGTTAACGAGCTCCCTGCTCTTGATGATGAGTTCGTTAAGGATGTAAGCGAATTTGACACTGTTGATGAATATAAGGCTGACATTAAGGTAAAACTCGAAAAGAAAAACGAGCAAGATGCTGAAAACGCTGTTGAGGCTCAAATCATCGACGCCTTGGTTAACGCTCTCGTTGCAGACATTCCTGCTGCTATGTTTGAGGCTGAAACCGAGAACTTCGTTCGTGATTACGATTCAAGACTTAGAATGCAAGGTCTTGATCTCGCTACTTACTGTAAGTACACAGGTCAAACTCTCGAAACTCTTCGTGAGCAGTTCAAGCCAATGGCTGAAAGACAGGTTAAGACTCGTCTTGCTCTCGAAAAGATTGCAGAGCTTGAGGGACTTGATGCTACTGCAGAGGAAATCGACGCTGAATACGGCAACCTCGCTACTGCATACGGCTTAGAGGCTGACAAGGTAAAAGAGCTTGTTGAGGCTGATGCAATTAAGGCAGACTTGTGTGTAAAGAAAGCAGTTGATTTTGTTAAGGCAAACGCTACTATCAAGGCGTAACACTATCATTTGAAATTCATTACCGCTGTGTTTTCCTAATACAGCGGTAATTTAACCTAAAAAACAGGAGGATTTTATTATGGCATATATTCCTATGGTAATTGAGCAGAACCCAAGAGGTGAGCGCTCATTCGACATTTTTTCAAGACTTTTGGAGGACAGAATTGTTTTCCTTTGCGATCAGGTAAATGACACAACTGCATCATTAGTTGTTGCTCAGCTTCTCTTCCTTGAGGCTAAGGATCCTGACAAGGATATCTGTCTTTATATCAATAGCCCAGGTGGAAGCGTTAGTGCAGGCTTGGCTATTTATGACACTATGAACTACATTAAGTGTGATGTTTCAACAATTTGTATCGGTATGGCAGCAAGCATGGGCGCATTCCTTCTCTCCTCTGGCGCTAAGGGCAAGCGTCTTGCTCTTCCTAATAGTGAAATTATGATTCACCAGCCTCTTGGTGGCACTCAAGGTCAAGCAACCGATATCAAAATTCACGCTGACCACATTATCAAAACCAGAGAAAGACTTAACACAATCCTTTCTCAAAACACAAATCAGCCTCTTGAGGTTATCGAGCGTGATACAGAGCGTGATAATTTTATGTCTGCTGAGGCTGCTATGGCTTACGGCTTAATTGATAAAGTAATTGACAAGAGAGTTTAATAATGAATGAAAATAGAAGATGCTCCTTCTGTGGCAGAAGCGAAAAGGATGTAGAATTACTCATTCCATCTCCAAGAGGTGCGTATATTTGCGATGAATGTGTTGATGCCTGCTCTATGATAATTGATGAATATCTCGAGGGCGAAAACGCATCTGTTGCCTCTAATGGTGAGATTTCTCTTTCTACTCTTTCCGTGCCCACAGAAATAAAGGCTATGCTTGATGAATATGTAATCGGTCAGGATAAGGCTAAAATAACCCTTGCCGTCGCAGTTTATAATCACTACAAGCGTATTCTTTATAACGAAAAGAAAACCAAGGATCAAATTGATGATGTTGACATTCAAAAAAGTAATGTCCTTCTCATCGGTCCTACTGGTGTTGGTAAAACCTACCTCGCACAAACACTCGCTCGTGCTCTTAAGGTTCCATTTGCCATTGCCGATGCTACTACTCTAACCGAGGCAGGATATGTTGGTGAGGATGTTGAAAACATTCTTCTAAGACTTATTCAAGCTGCTGATTTTGATGTAAGCAAGGCTGAAAAGGGTATTATTTATATCGATGAGATTGATAAAATCTCAAGAAAAAGCGAAAATCGCTCAATCACTCGTGATGTTTCGGGTGAGGGTGTTCAACAGGCACTTTTGAAGATTCTTGAAGGAACCGTTGCTAATGTTCCTCCACAAGGTGGAAGAAAGCATCCAAATCAAGAGTTTATAAAGATAAATACCGAAAATATTCTCTTTATTTGTGGTGGTGCCTTCGACGGACTTGCTGATATCATTGAATCTCGTAAGGGAAAACAGCTTATGGGCTTTGGTGGCGATGTCAAGAGCAAGAAAAAGGAGCCTTCCTCAAAGGTATTTGAGGACGCTACTGCTCACGACATAGTAAAATATGGCTTAATTCCAGAGCTTGTTGGTCGTTTGCCTGTAATTGTAGGTCTTGAAAATCTTGACAAGGAAGCACTTGTAAGGATTTTAAAGGAGCCTAAAAACTCCATTGTAAGACAGTATAAAAAGCTTTTCGAGATAGATGGCATTGAGCTTGAATTTACAGATGATGCTCTTCTCGCTGTTGCCGAAAAATCATTAGACCGTTCAACCGGTGCTCGTGGACTTCGTGCAATAATGGAAGAAACTATGACATCTATTATGTATGAGCTTCCTTCTCGCAAGGATGTTGCAAAGGCAATCATAAATGCGGATTGTATAAACGGCAAAGCAAAGCCTGAATATATTCTCAAATAAAGAAAGCTCGACTCATTTTGAGTCGAGCTTTTTGTATATTCCCCTATACATTATTCTTGTTTCTCGTTGTATAATAACGAATTAAGCCCACAAGCAAGAATACAACTGTTAAAAGTAACAATGTTAATGAGATAATAAGATGAATATTGTTCTCCAAGTTAGCATCTACCCTCCAAGTAGATAAATCCGCTTTGAAAATATTCATATCTTCTAATTCACTTTCTGGTCTTGCATTTATAAAAAGTGGCGGTAGATAGACAAAAGCATTAATCAAAAGCAGTATAATACTTGTCTTTAAAAACCTATTTATTTTCAAGAATCTCACACTTAAAAGTATATTTAGCTCTAAATAAACGATTAATACGATAGGAAGTGCAATTTTAAAATACCACCAGCCATCAGCATAACCATTTATTAATGTATAAACATTAATAACAAAAAGAAGAATATTTAGCATCACAAGGTCAACAGCAACCGAAATAAAATCGTTGTATTTTCTTATTTTAGAAAAAACCTCATACTTTGCTATATAAATTGGAGCAAATATAATTATCAAGCCAAAAAGCACTGATAGGACTGGAATTAAGAACCAATTTCCCTCTGTGTATATACAACAAACCCCTAAGAGTAAAACAAGTGCTAAATACTGAGATAACGGAATAAAAATAAGCCTTCTTTTCTTTATCAGCTTTGGTAAATTCGTAAAGGTAAACGCAAGCATCAGCGCCGAAACTACAATCCAAAACCAAGAAAGCGTTTTATTAATTGCTAAATTACAAATAAAGCACGGAATTAGTGCAACTGTATAGGAAATATAGAAAAACAAGCTCCAAGATAATGAAAACGCTCTCCATTTTTTTGCTTGATTTTTTTCTTCTCTTGCTTTATTATCAACACTTGCTGTTATAAGCTCATGTTCAGAAACGCCCAAAATTTCAGACAGCTTTGGGAGTAAGGTTATATCGGGATGAGCCACATCCTTTTCCCACTTGCTTATCGCAGATTCTGAAACAAATAACAATTTAGACAATTCCTTTTGAGTCAAATTCTTTTCCGTTCTCTTTTGCCTCAAAAATTCGCCAAAGCTATTTTTCATCATTTCACTCCTTTGAAAGAATAACTGTTGTGTTTATTATAGCATAAAATGCTGTATTTTGCACCGATTATTAGAAAATACCCAACTTGAATGTTTTTCAAGTCTTAAAAATACCACCTTTCAAAAGCAAAAAGCCGAACAGATGAGAAATGTCCGTTCGGCTTTATTGGTCTGAGTAGCGGGATTTGAACCCACAACACCCTCCACCGTCGAATAGTCGTCGCTCTTCGTTTCGATACACTCAACTCTATCGACTTCTTTCTTTGGGCGGTTTCACTCGCCAAAAACGACTCCCCGAGGCGTTTTTGACTTCGCTACCCTACCACCCGCTTGGGGTGTTTATGACCGTGGATTTTATAAAAAATAAAGCCGAACGGACTAATTCCATTCGGCTTTATTGGTCTGAGTAGCGGGATTTGAACCCA
>JAZNYH010000046.1:0-8298 GCA_045594305.1 Eubacteriales bacterium
GGTAGCCTTTTACTGATCGCTATCTTCTTTATCGCAAGGGAGAAGCTGACATTTTACAAGTACAAAACGCAAAGCATCTTCCTTGCTGTGTCGGGAATTGCAATGGGAACAAGTTGGATATTCTTGTATGAGGCATACGACGAGATTGGTGTCAGCTTGGCGTCGCTCGCTTATTACTGTGGACCTGTCATTGTAATGATGATGTCGCCGTTTCTGTTCGGAGAAAAGCTCACGAAGCTCAAGGTGTGTAGCTTTCTTGTGGTGCTTGTCGGAATTTTCCTTGTCAACGGAACGGCATTCGAGAACGGTGTGAGCGTATGGGGACTTGCCTGCAGTCTGCTCTCGGCGGTATGCTATTCGTTGATGGTCATGTTTAACAAGAAGGTGAAGGACATCACGGGGCTTGAAAACTCGATGCTTCAGCTTTTTATGGCATTTATTACAGTTGCTATCTTCGTTGGCATCAAGCAAGGCTACCGTATGGAGATCGACACACAGAGTATTATTCCTATTCTTGTGTTAGGACTTCTGAATACAGGCATCGGATGTTATTTTTATTTCTCGTCCATCGGGAAGCTGCCTGTGCAGACGGTTGCGATATGCGGATATCTCGAGCCGCTGTCAGCGGTAGTGTTCTCGGTGATCTTCTTGAAAGAAACAATGCTACCGATACAAATCATCGGCGCTGTTCTTATCATCGGTGGTGCGATACTTGGGGAAATACGGCATAAGTGATTTGTCCACCCCTTATACACCCGTACATTACAAAGCACCATAAAAACCACTAACAAACCCGCAAACTACCAAGCGTAAAATCTGCCTTTTCGGTGGATTTTACGCTTATTTTGCAAGGAAATCACCCTCACACAGATAGACTCAAACACTTATGAAAACTCCTAAGCGATAGACTGTGGGTTTGATTCCCGTTAGGGGTGCCAAAAGCCACCTAAACCGATTTTTTCGGTTTGGGTGGCTTTTCATTTCCAAGGGTGAATCGAACTCATCTTCAAATCTTTGATTTGAATTGGGTGCGTGGTGCTTGTGTCTATTTTTTTAGTACGCCATTTTCCACACTCTATTTTTAATATTGGTGATTTTTATTGACTTTTTTTAGTTTTAGTGATATGATAGATATATATAAGGAAAAGGGGGACTATTATAATATGTCTAATTCTGCTGCATTTGAAACACTTGCAAAATTTATTAAAACCCTTGATGACAAGGGACTTCACTACAAGACCTGGGATGACAGACCAGCTGTTAGCCTTCCATACGACGGAAGCAACTTTAAGGATATTGATTTCCTTTTTGTTTTTGATGATGATGGTGGAAGCGTTACTGTAAAGGCTTACTCTATCACTCAATTTGAGAAGCGTCAGCTTCCTAACGCTTACAAGTTCTGCAACAATGTAAACTTCAAGTATCGTTGGGTTAAGTTCTATGTTGATAATGATATGGAGCTTACTGCTGATATGGACGCGGTTCTCGATGAGGACACAGTTGGCGAGGAGTGCTTTGAGCTTCTTGCTCGTTGCGTAAGCATCGTTGATGATGTTTGTGGAATGCTCAATTCTTATCCACTTTAATCAGAAAACAAGGGACGGAGACCTCTCCGTCCTTTTGCTTTTTATAGGCTTTTTTGTCACTAAAATATTGCTTTAAATTTATATATTTTTTATTGACATTGTAAATTTCTTATGATATAATATCCACAGGTAGATAAATTTTACCTAAATTTTCATTCTAAAAAGGAGATTCGCACTATGAAAAAGTTTTTCGCACTTGCTCTTGTAGTAGTTATGATGCTCTCTTTCGTTGCTTGTACAAAGAAGGCTGAGTTCTTCGAGGAGAACCTCAAGGATGCAGACTACATTGTTAAGACTGTTGAAGGCGGCGATGATGACGACATCGAGTACTCCGTTGTAGCTACAAAGCTTACTGAGACTGTTACCATTACCTGCTATGCAGATAAGGATGACGCTAAGGAAGCTGAGGAAAAGGCTAACGACAGCATCTTGAAGATGTTTGTAGAGCGTAAGGGCAGAATCGTTATCGTTGCTTCCAGCGAGGACGCATACAACGATGCTTACGGCAAATAATTAACATAAAAAAAGAAGGCGGAAACGCCTTCTCTTTTTTTGCTTTATGTAGGTTGCTTATTTGTTTCGATATTCGCTATCATAAGCTTTAAGCGATTTTCTTGGTTTACGCTTGTTGCACTTGGATCGTAGTCAATTGCTACTATGTTTGCTTGTGGGTATTTTTCCTTTACCCTTCTGCTCATTCCCTTTGCAACTATATGGTTAGGCAAGCAACCAAAGGGCTGAGTACAAACTATGTTTTCCGTTCCCGTCCTTGCAAGACAGCCCATTTCGGCAGTTATAAGCCAGCCCTCGCCCATTTTTACGGCTTGGTGGATTAGCTTATCTGCCTCTTCTCTTAGCTCCTCAAAATCGTGTGCTGGTGCAAAGCCATATGCCTCTATTTGAGCATTGAGCTTTCTTGCTCCCTTCAAAACGATTTTATAAAGAAGATGAGAGATTTTTGTGTATAGGGTTGAATAGCCATAAATTCTGCCATCATTTACATTATTGATGATACAATAAAGAACGAAATCTACAAGTCCAGGTACAACTGGCTCACAGCCCTCTTTAAGCAAGAACTTTTCAAGATTATTGTTTGCAAGTGGCGAATATTTTACATAAATCTCTCCCACTATGCCGACTCTTGGCTTATTTCTCTCGCACCTTTCAACCTTAGAAAACGCTTCAAGAATAAGCTTATAGTTCTTCTTTCTATTGCGAAATCCTCTTTTATAAGCCTTTTGGCTAAGAATTTTTTGACACTCATCAAGCACGCTATCGCTTTGTCCCTCGATTTTTTCGTAGGGCTTACATTGGTTATAGAGTGACATCATAAGGTCACCATAGAATACGGCACTAAGAAGGTCCAAAAGCATTGAAAATGTCACCTTAAAGCCTGCACTTTTCTCGGTGTTTGAGAAGTTAAGTGAGATTACAGGAATTTGTGGGAAATCGGTTTGCAGTGCCTTTCTAAGCAAATGAATATAGTTTGAGGCACGGCATCCTCCACCTGTTTGTGTTATCATAAGTGCTGTTCTATCAAGGTCATACTTGCCACTTTTCAAGGCGTCAAGGAATTGACCTATTACAAGGAGCGCAGGATAGCAGGTATCGTTATGAACGCTCTTTAAGCCCTCATCAATAACGGCTCTTGCAGAGTTATGCAAAAGCTCCACCTCGTAGCCGTGCTTTTTCATAACTATTGTTATGAGATTAAAGTGGATAGGAAGCATATTTGGAACGAGAATTTTGTGTGTTTTTCTCATTTCCTTTGTGAATTGTGGGAAATTATCCATTTTTATCCTCCTATCTTATTCTATTGTGGCGAGCAGGCTACGAAGGCGAATTTTTATTGCGCCAAGGTTGCTAATCTCGTCAATTTTTAATTGAGTGTAGATTTTTCCGTTTCTCTCCAAAATTGAGCGAACCTCATCGGTTGTAACAGCGTCTATTCCACAACCAAAGGACACAAGCTGAACGAGATACATATCCTTTTGGGTTGACACATATGAGGCTGATCTATAAAGGCGTGAATGGTATGTCCATTGGTTCAAAACGCCAAGCTTTGGAGTTTTGGAAAGATAGCTTATTGCATCCTCTGATATTGATACGGCACCAAGTGATGAGATAAGCTTTTGAACTCCGTGGTTTATTTCGGGATCTATATGATATGGTCTACCTGCAAGAACGATTATTGGAAGGTGCTTTTCTCTTGCGTAAGCGATAAGCTCACTTCCCTTCTTGCGTATAGCCTTATGATACCTTTCAAGTGCATCATAGCCTGCCTTTACCGCCTTTTTCGCTTCCTTTAAGGTTACGCCATAGCGAGATAGAGCTGTTGCTACGGTTGTAGCGACATTTTGAGCACGGCTCATATCCATATGAGGGCAAATGAAGTTTTCATCGTTTAAAAGCTCCATATTTGCCTTTAATAGCTCTGGGTAGTATGCTACTACTGGGCAGTTATAGTGGTTATCGCTATCACCCTCATCGATATTATAGCTTTGACAGGGGTAGAATATAAAATCTACGCCCTTATCAAGAAGGTTAAGAATATGACCGTGAACAAGCTTTGCAGGGTAGCAAACAGTATCCGAGGGGATTGTATGCTGACCATATACAAAGGTCTTTCTATTAGACTGGTCGGAAATTACTGTTTTAAAGCCGAGAGTATTAAATACTGTGTTCCAAAATGGCATTTGCTCGTAGAAATTAAGTGCAAGTGGGAGACCTACTGTTGCCCTTGGGCTTTCGGTGGTATTTTCGATTTTCTCGGTTATGTAATCGTATTTGAACTTATAAATGTCTGGTAAAATGTCCTCATCCTTTTTACCAAGACCTCTTTCACAGCGATTGCCTGAGATTAGGCGTCTTCCGTCAGAAAAGGTCAAGATATCAAGTGAGCATTTTGCAGTACATTTGCCACAGTTTACTGTGGTTGATTTATATGAGAACTCATCAAGCTCCTTGCGAGAGATTATTGTAGAGCTTCCTCTGCTCTTTTTCATTGCGTAAAGAGCTGCACCATATGCACCCATAAGTCCTGCAATTGATGGTCTTATAACATCAATTCCAAGCTCACGCTCAAAGGCACGCAAAACTGCATCGTTTAGGAAGGTTCCACCTTGAACCACAACATGGGAGCCAAGCTCCTGTGCTGATTTGGCTCTTATAACCTTGTAGATGGCGTTTTTTACGACCGAGGATGATATTCCTGCCGAGATATCCTCTATGCTTGCTCCGTCCTTTTGAGCCTGCTTTACGGCACTATTCATAAATACTGTACAGCGAGAGCCAAGCTCAACAGGATGCTTTGCAAAAAGTCCAAGCCTTGCAAATTTTTCTACTGGATACCCAAGAGCGTTTGCAAAGGTTTGAATGAATGAGCCACAGCCCGAGGAGCACGCCTCGTTAAGCATTATGTTATCAATTGCCTCATTTTTAATCTTGAAGCACTTTATATCCTGTCCGCCAATGTCGATTATGAAATCAACCTCTGGACAAAATGACAATGCGGAGGTAAAGTGAGCTACTGTTTCTACTATTCCAAAGTCGATTTTAAGTCCTGACCTTAAAAGCTCCTCTCCATAGCCTGTAACGGCTGAGGAGACTATTTTTATTTTATCGCCCATTAGGTCAAAAAGCTCTTTGAGCTTTTCGCTTACTACATCAAGTGGGCGTCCACTATTTTCAGTATAGTGAGAGAATAGCATTCTCTTATTTTCATCAAGCAAAACTATTTTAGTTGTAGTTGAGCCTGCATCTATTCCAAGATATGCATTACCCTCATAGGTCGAGATGTCGCCAAGCTCTACATTTGCTTTTGCGTGGCGTGCCTTAAACGCCTCGTACTCCTGCTCGCTTTCGAATAATGGCTTGAAGGATACAATATCGGTATTTGGCTTACATTCTCTTAGCTTTTGAAGTATTTCGTTTGATGAAAGAGCCTCGGAATTATTTTCTGCATAGAGGGCTGAGCCATATGCCATAAAGCAGGTTGCAAGCTCTGGAAAAATTGCGTGCTCATCATCGAGCTTCAAGGTTTCCTTGAAGGCATTTTGTAGAGCCTTATAGAAGTGGAGTGGTCCGCCAAGGAAAAGCACCTTTCCCTTTATTCTTCTGCCCTGTGCGAGTCCCGCAACGGTTTGGTCAACAACGGCTTGGAATATGCTCGCTGCGATATCCATAGTTGATGCACCTTGGTTTAGAAGTGGTTGAATATCACTCTTTGCGAAAACGCCACAGCGTGATGCAATTGGGTATTTCTTTTCAGCCTTTAAGGCAAGCCAATCAAGCTCATCGCCTGAAACCTTTAAAAGGGTTGCCATTTGGTCGATAAAAGCACCTGTACCACCTGCACAGGTTCCGTTCATTCTCTGCTCTGTACCACCTGTTAGGAAAAGGATTTTTGCATCCTCTCCACCAAGCTCAACTGCCACATCGGCATCGGGATAAAGCTCTTTTATAGCAAGTGAGGCAGAAAAAACCTCTTGCACGAATGGAAGCGATGCAGATTGCGACAAGCCAAGTCCAGCAGAGCCTGTTATCGCCAATCTAAATTCGCCATCGCTATATTGGTTGAATATCTTTTCAAGCTGGTCAAGAACTGTCTCCTTAACTCTTGAAAAGTGTCTTGTATATACGGAATATAATAGCTCGTTATTATCAGAAAGTAGTACGCATTTTACTGTTGTGGAGCCAACATCTACGCCAATTTTGTAAATTGCCATATAAGCACCTCTCTTTCAAGTATATAATAATATAGACCTAATGCTAAATCAAGAGAAACCGAAAAGCTTTTCTAATTTTCAGTTTTTCTTCACACTTGATTTAACTTATTTTTATTTATAAAAATTTTATTGCGCAAATATTTTACCACATTTTTTGATTTTTTTCAATATATTTGCCAAGATTTTGACTCAATCAGGTGTAAAAAAGCGTTTTATCGCTTGCGTGGGCGTGTAGTGATAAAGCCCTCATCCCTATCATTTCAGGGGTTGTGTAATAGTAAACACCCTTTGTGGCGTTTATTATGCAGGTGTAGATTGTATAATGCTCCCTGCCGTTTTGGGTCAGGGCAACGCCCTTTAATGGTGCTACGCTGAGCATTAAATTATATGCCATTTTTACGCTTTCCTCCTCGGTGCTTGGTCGAGATACAAGCTTTGAAAGAATAGCAAGCCTTACAAGGCGTGAGGGCGAGGAAAAATCTCCTGGTAATCCAAGCATCGAAAGTCCGAGTGAGATATCTCCTTCCTTTGGTGGTGTTGGGGCTAAATGGGAATATGTGGCAATATTTTTCAAGTGAAAATCAAATGGTGGATTATTGGTTAAGGCTCCTATTGGATTTTCGTAAATTTTAACGCCGTCACTTGTGCTTTCGAGGGTTATTGATTGCTCTGCGTCTGCTATATGCCAATGAAGTGGTGAGGTGCCTATTTTTTCGCTGAACGGTGTGCTTGTTATTTGAAGCCTGTCAAGCAAGCCCTTCGCTTCAAGCACGCTTTCACATTGTGCAAGAATATAAGGTATTATTTCGTACGGGGCAAGATTGATTTTCCCATCAACGGCGTCGGTGTATTGGGCATTACCCTCAAAGCTAAGGGCACTTATGCAAAGCCCCTTTTCGTTTACTCCCTCTGCGTAAAGTGGATAGCTACTCGCCACCGTTGCCATACCTATTATTGCGTGCTTTACTTGTATTGGTGATTGATGCTTTAAGGGTAGTGTATATCCTCGTGGGGTTATAACTACCCTTTCGCCAAAATGATAGTCAAGATCCATATTTCTGCAAAAATAAAAATCGTTTGTTTTAAATGCTAAGCTCGTACACATATTAACTCCTTTTTTCGTTAGTATGTGCAAAAAAAGAATTTAAAAACAAAAAGAGCCCTTGAAGATCAAGGGTTCTTTTATGCGAAGAAACGCGCAAACGGTGCGTGTATGTAGGTAAAAACATAAAAAAGGTGCGTGGTTTCTCGATATCTTTTGCTCGATAAATTGGAATTTGACGCTCTCTCAATTTGAAAGCTTATTTCTTTATTACTTTTTTGCACCAAGTACGTTTGTTGCAATTCGGACACTTTAAATAACGGGTAAATCCCATGTGCATTGCATTCATTGCTTCTTTATAAGTAGGCACTATTTCGCAACCGCAATTTTTGCACTTGTAAGCACCTACACTTACCTCAAGCTTTAATGCATAGAAGCACGGTATCAAAAATACAATGCAAATCCCAAGAATTGTAACGAGCTGCCATATCCCCTCGGGTATCAAAAATGCAGCAATTAAGATACCGGCAAACAGGGCCGTCATACTTACGATCATAATTGCCCACATAGAAGACCAAATTGTTTTATTTTTTCTCTCTAATGCTTTCGCCATATCAAGCAAAAGCTGTTCGTTTTTTTGATTGTTGTTTTCCATACTGATTTTCTCCCCACTTAATAATTCATTTACACTGATGCTGAGAATATCACAGAGTTCAAGCATGATCGAGGAATCCGGCATTGCGATGCCTCGCTCCCACTTAGATATTGCTTTGTCGGTGATACCGAGTTTTTCTGCCAACTGCATTTGCGTTAAGTTTTTCCGTTTTCTGCAATCGGCAATAAATTTTCCTATTTTCAATTGATCCATAGGCGACCTCCTTTCGCATACAGTATAACTGCTATATCACATAAAGTACACCCACCGTTGGTTTAGTGAGGAGAA
>JAZNYH010000047.1:0-8108 GCA_045594305.1 Eubacteriales bacterium
GTGTAAATATTGCTACACGCCCCAATTACAAACCCGTGTGGATAAACTTAACCTCTACCTCACACAACCCGTGCGAATAAACAAACACACAACCCCGTGTAAATATTGCTACACGCCCCAATTATAAACCCGTGTGGATAAGCTTAACCTCTATCTCGCTCAACCCGTGCGAATAAACAAACACACACCCCGTGTAAATATTGCTACACGCCCCAATTACAAACCCATGTGTGGATAAACTTAACCTCTAACTCACACACCCTGTGCGAATAAACCACAAAACGCACCAACCCCATAAACAAAAAGGAGCGCCCGCTCCTTTTCTTTTTTTGCCCTTGCCTTATCTCCTCGCATTTTGATATCATGATATCATAAATAACATGAATGAGCAAGCCCGTCGGCTGTTCTTAAAAATCACACCTTTGTTCCTCTTTCTGTCTGCTTCCTTTACTTGCGTTTTGATATCATGATATCAAAAAACAAACAGGAATGAACACGCCTTGTGTTGCGAAAAGCACACCTCCTGCGACAAAAAACGCACTCGCTCCCCTCTTCTTTTTTGCCCTCGCCTCATCTCCTCGCACTTTGATATCATGATATCAAAAATAAACATGAATGAACACGCCTTGTGTCACAAAAAAACGCACTCGCTCCTTTTCTTTTTGCCCTCTCAATCCCGAGCCGATAAACCGTTATCCCACCCCCCACAACCTTACGCAAACAAACACTTCCCCCAACCACATAAAAAGGAGCACCCGCTCCTTTTTCTTTTCGCCCACACACCCAATGGGATTTTGATATCATGATATCAAAAAAATAAACAGGAATGAACACGCCTTGTGCAACGAAAGATACCTCGTGCAACAAAAAGCATGCTCCACCTTTTTCTACCCGCTCTCGCTTTGTAAACTTTGATATCATGATATCAAAAATGATAAGAATCAACACGCCTTGTGTCACAAAAAGAACGCACCCGCCCCCTTTTCTTTTTTCTCCCTCTTAATCCCGAGCCGATAAACCATTATCCCAACCCCACACAACCTTACGCAAATAAACACTTCCCCCAACCACATAAAAAGGAGCACCCGCTCCCTTTTCTTTTTCTCCCGCCCTCGCCTCATCTCCTCGCACTTTGATATCATGATATCAAAAAGGTTAAGGAATATAACGCTGGCGAGAATGTTGAATGGGGTTAATTGAGATGGTGTTCTCCGTCCTGCGTTGTTATTGTTTGTAGCTTCTAAATCGTTAGGAAAACTCTGCTACATAGTTTTTAGAGGATTTGGAAAATGAACAAGTCAGCCTTGTTTGGTGCTGACAGTGTGAGTTGAACATACATAGTTAAGGTTGCTTATTCCTTATCTAATACCAATTTCAGCATAAGAAAAGGACACCGTTAGGTGTCCTTGGGATTAAATGATTTCTATTGACTTAATTTCTTTTTCAAATACGGCTTGTATAACAAATTCTTCCTCTATTGTCAAATATGGCTCATTTGTTTCGTCGTCATATTCAACAAAACACTCTCCAACATATATTTTTCCATATGTGGTAGCCACTTTTATTGTTTTTTCATTATATTGTTCCAAATTATTTTTCATTTTTTCTCCTTGCAGGTGTTATATGCACCCCATCGTTATAATAGTGAATGATTCCTCTTTTTGTTCTATACTGTTGGCTTCCGTCGGGAGTAGAAAAAGCACCTATATCTCTATCATTAGATATTCTCTCTTTTTTCAACCATTTTCCATTGGAAAAAATAAGCTTTCCGTTTCCTGCGTGTTTTTTGACAAGCTCCTGCGGATTTGCATCTAAAACGCCTAAATGTATCGTATTTGCCACCCGGCTTTGTGCTTATAGCCATTTATATTTTACCTCTCTTATAATGCTTTGTCAAGCGAAGGGTGTCGTTTTTTCGTGACTTTGCTATCTTGTTTTATGTGACACGCTACTCTACCCAACTGAGTTATGTCAGCATAAGAAAAGGACACCGTTAAGTGTCCTTTCAAATTATACCATTAAAGCAATAGCTCCCGCTATATCGCCTGGAGAATATCCTTTGTCGTATCTATCTCTCATGTTCTTTTTCTCATATCGCTCAAACTCTTTTTCAAATTCTTGCGGATACGCCTTTACAACTGCATATTTTTCCTTGCAAATTCTATAAATTTCTTGCTTGTATTCCTCGTATGTTAGATTTTTGTATGCCATTATTTTATCTCCTTGTCTCTACGATTTAGAGTCCTCTCGTGAAGATATAGCGCACAAATGTGTACTAATATCACTATGCCAGTTTAGTTTTTGGATTTTTCTTTAATATATTAGCCGGTTTGACTGTTTTTTCACAATAATAGCGTCACCTTGCATCAATCCAATATCGTCACGCAAAATTTTGGCTAATTCAGGGTTTTTTTCTTTGTAATATTCTATTAACTCTTTTGTCAATTCTTCGTTTGATTGTTTTTCGCTTTTATTTGATTCAATCATTTTAATACCTCGTCTATCATGTATTGTATTTTAGGTGGGAGTTTCTCTCTGCTCATATGATGTATAGCAAAGCCTAACAAAGAAATTTCCTTTCTTTGGCATTTATATTTTACCTCTTGTATAAGTATTTGTCAAGCGAAGGGTGTCGTTTTTTCGTGACTTTGCTCTCTTTTTAAGGGCTTTTTGACAGACTTGCGTTATTTTGCTTGTGTTTGTTGACAAAATCAACAAAACATAGAAGAAGCGAGGCGTGGGAGAGAAAATATCGCAAAAAGCGTCAAAAAGTGCTCCAAAGGGTGCAAAAGTGCCTTAGATGGGCAAAAGTAGTCAAAAGAAAAGTATATTAGACGGCGTACTTCGGCACGCTTTTTGGTCGGGAAATGGTAAAATGTGTATGGTTGTCGGGGAAAACGATGTTAAGAGGAGCTTTTGCTCTTAAAATCGGGTTACTTGACGGCTTAGCTCAGAGAATATCTTTTAAAATCGCTGACAAGCACTCTCGATGCCTGTGAGGGTGCTCTAACAAAGGGTTCTTTGAGCAAGAAAACAAGGGAAAGGAGAAAAAATGAACATTTATTATCAAAAAAGCACGGAAAAACCACAATCGGAGCAGATAATTTCCATAGAGGTAAGCAAAATAAGGGCAAATCCTAACCAACCACGCCGAGTTTTTGCTGATGATGCGATATTAAAGCTTGCCGATAGCATACGACAATATGGTATCTTACAGCCTCTTTGCGTACGAAAAATCGGTGATGGATACGAGCTTATATCGGGAGAAAGACGCTTGCGAGCATCGATTGAGCTTGGAATGAGCACTGTTCCCTGCGTGATTTTAGATGCAAATGAGGTAAAAAGTGCCGAAATTTCAATAATTGAGAACCTGATGCGAGAGGATTTAAACATTTTTGAGCAAGCAGGAGCGATAGAAACGCTTATTGATACATATGGCTTGACACAGGAGCAGGTTGCGAAAAGATTGTCAAACAGCCAATCGTTTGTGGCTAATAAGCTACGACTTTTGCGACTTTCGAGCGAGGAAAGGGCGAAAATCATTGAAAACGGGCTTACAGAACGCCACGCAAGGGCTCTTTTGCGTATACTTGATACTTCTCTGCGTGAAAAAACGCTAAATAAAATCATAGATGAGGGCTTAAATGTTACAAAAAGCGAGGAGCTTATCGAGCAAATTGTTTCGCCAGAGCCTAAAAAGCCTCGTGCACAGACTCAAATTAAGGATATGAAGTCGTTTTTCAGCTCGATAGACAAGCTTGTTAGTGCAGTAAGGCTCTCGGGAGTTGCTGTAAAAAGCAGAGTTGTAGAAAGCGATAGCTTCACAGAGCTAACTATTTTAGTGCCAAATACGGCAGAATAAGGAAAATGTTTCACGGGAAACAATCAAAAACCACGCAACCCCCCCTGAAAACCACAAAACGCTCAAAAATTAATGTTTCACATGAAACAATCGCTTGAAAAGGTGTGAAAATTAATGTTTCACACGAAACAATCCTAAAAGCTTGTATGAGTTTTGCCAAGCAAGCCGCCGACCGCCTTGCGCAAAGCGTTTGAAGGCAAAATCAAGCCTTGGGGCATAAAAATTGCGTGAAAGGGGATTTCAGCCAATGTTTCACATGAAACAATTGGGCTTGGGTGCTTTGCAAGATGTTTCACGGGAAACAATTTGAATAATACATAAGGAAAATGAATAAAATAAGGGTAATTTTGGCTTATTATCCATTTAAAACGCTCGTTTGGGCATTTATGGCACGCTTTTGCGTGCCTTTTTGCTTTTGTGGGATAGCTTGTGCGGTTAGAAATAAAAAAGAACTGATAAGTGCAGAGCGGAGCAAGTGCGGAGAGCTAAGGCTCGTTTGGTGCAAAATTGGGCTGAAAAAAGAGCGTGGTTGCGTGGGGTAGCCATAAGGCTAAGGGGCGAACAAAAGCAAAAAGAAAAAGCCCTCTAATTGCTTAAAAAGGGGCTTGACCTGTATTGATGGTGGAAAACCTATATTGTGTGTGGAAAACTAAAAAGAGCCGAAACCCCGTTCTACAAGCGACCTTTGAGGCTTTTTAGTAGTGTTCGCCGATGAGACAAAAGTGGAAAAGTCCAAAAGGCGTGGAAAAGTCGGCTTGCCTGCTAAAAGGGCGTTGAGGAGAGCTGATTTGTGGAGCTGGGCAAGAAAGGGAAGAGCTTTTGTTCGCACCATAGGTGATGCGTGGGCGTGGACAGCGTGGCAATGGGGCCACTCCCCTGAACTTTTTGGGCTGAAAAATTTTTGATTTAAGAAAAGAGAAGGGAATTTTGCGAAAAATGGCATTAAAGTATGGCTTTTATAGGAAAAATGCAAAATCAAATTGTTGACAAGTCAACAAAAAGCGATAAAATGGGTGAAAAAATCTCATCCATATGCTCAATTGACTTGACTTTTATAATAGGGGTGTGATATACTTATATATGAACAGATTTAGATTCAAAGGTCATTAAGCTTCAAAATACTGCGTTGTTCCTCGCAGATGACCTCGACTATCGTAAGATAGCCATCGTCCCTCTGCTGTGGTACGCCTTGTCTTTTTTGCTTACTGACCTTTGACGGGTCAAAGCCCGTTAAGCTTCAAAATACTGCGTTGCTCCTGCATTGTGACCTTGCCGTACACCAAGTACGCCATCGTCCGTCTACTGTGGTACGCCTTGTCTTTTTTTGCTTACTGACCTTTGACAGGTCAAAGCACATTAAGCTTTGTTATGTGTCGTTGCTCCACGCCGACAAACTCGGAGTACACTCTGGTCGGGACGCCCCGACGGGCATATCGGGTGCGGAATGGTCGAGAAGCCTCGACGGGCGAGATAAATGCGGAATGTGGGATGCAAAACGAGGGGTTTAAGCGGGCTTATTATGAGCTTTTATTGTCTTGGACGCTTATTCGTACGCCTTACGGCAGGGAAATGTCGAGGGGCTATGGTGTGGCTTATGGTTACAATCTAAATCTTGACTTATTTTTGTAAAAACAGAGGGGAAAATGGCACAGGTTATTGCTTTTGTTAATCAAAAGGGTGGGGTTGGAAAGACAACCTCGGCGATAAATGCGGCTACGATGCTCTCGGTGCTTAAAAACAAGGTGCTTCTTATCGATTTTGACCCCCAGGGTAGCTCGACAAGTGGTGTCGGTGTGATGAAAAGTCAGGCCGACAACACAGCGTACGAGGTTATTACCGGTGGGTGCGATATTAGGTCTGCTATAATGAAAACTCGCTACGACGGGCTATATCTTTTGCCCTCTAATGTCGCTTTGGCGGCGGCAGATTATGAGTTGACGGGCGAGGACGGGCGAGAGTTCTTTCTCAAAAATCAGCTCGAGCGACTTACAGGTGAGCACGCCTTTGATTACATTATCATTGATTGCCCGCCGTCAATAGGGCTTTTAACGATTAATGCGTTGAGTGCGTCGAATAGCATTATAATACCGCTTCAAAGCGAATTTTACGCCCTTGAGGGCTTGTCACAGCTTATGCTGACCATCAAAAAGGTTAAGCAATTATACAATCCAAGGCTTTACATTCTTGGTATTCTTGTGACAATGTTCAATCCAAGGCATAGAATATGCGCTCAGGTTCTATCCGAGCTTGAAAAATACTACAAGGACAAGCTTTTTGACACTAAGATATCACGCACTATCAAGCTTTGCGAATGTCCAAGCTATGGTGAACCGATATATTATTATTCGAGATACTGTAAGGCAAGCCTTGAATATCTTGATTTAGCTAAGGAAATTATATCACGAACAGGGGGATTTTTAATATGAAAAGAAGTGGACTTGGAAAGGGACTCGAATCAATTTTTGCTGACAACTACACCGAAAAGGTGGCTACAAGTGACGGCGTAAACAAATTGAAGCTTTCACAAATCGAGCCAAAGAGCGACCAACCAAGAAAATATTTTGATACAGATGCGCTTGAATCACTTGCTGATTCTATTGCACAGCACGGCTTAATTCAGCCAATTCTCGTTCGCAAGGCTGAGAGTGGCTATTACCAAATAATCGCAGGAGAGCGTCGTTATAGAGCGTCAAAGATGGCAGGTCTTACAGAGATACCTGTGGTTGTAATTGAGGCTGACGAGCTTAAAACAGCCGAGCTTGCTATAATCGAAAATGTTCAAAGAGAGGACCTAAACCCCTACGAGGAGGCACAGGCGTATGCGTCACTTATGGACGACTTTGACCTCACACAGGAGCAGGTAAGTGAGAGAGTTGGCAAGTCCCGTAGTGCGATTGCAAACACTCTAAGACTTCTTGATTTGCCCGAGGATGTGCTCGAAATGCTCAAAACGGGCGATATTAGCGCAGGTCACGCAAGAGCCCTTTTGGGACTTAAAGACAAGGACGCTATTGTAGACACTGCTCAAAAGATACTTATTCGCTCGCTCAGCGTAAGAGATACAGAGGCTCTTGTAAAGAAGCTCAACAAGCTCTTTGAGACAGCAGATGAGAGCGATGAGGGCGAGGAGTATGCCGTTGACTATGTTAAGGACCTTGAGGACAGAGCACGCACTATTAGTGGTAGAGTTGTTAAGATTAAGTCCAAGGGCAAGAGCAAGCATATTCAAATTGAGTATAGCGACAATGAGGACCTTGAGGAAATCTTGGTTAAGCTCTGTGGCAAAAAGATTATAGAGGGTGTTCTTTAATGGGAGAGCTTTCCACCGTAATTAGCCACAATATAACAACAGGTATGCTTGTTTGGGGCGTTTGCATAGGAGCGATTTTGGCGTTTACTGTGTATTTCTTTCAAACGAGAATACTTGGCTCGCTAATCCGTGCCCTTTTAAAGGACGCACAGGGCGAGGATAATGCAAAAGCACTTGATGAGTTAGGCAAGAATAAGGCGTTTTACCGCTTCTTTTTAAGGGATAAAAGCACGCTCCGTAAGTATGTGAGCGTCATAGGTGGCTCCGTGCCAAAAAATGCTGATGGTGTGGCTGATTTTGCCTCTGCACGCTTTTACATAAGTGAGGAAAAATCAGAGATTGCCGAAAAGCGTTATTCAAGGGAAACAAAAATATGGGTATATGTGCTCGCAGTAGTGGCACTTTTACTCGTTGGATTAATAATGTTTATCGCTATGCCGTATTTACTCGAATATGTCAAGGGATAAGGAGAAAAAATGAAAATAGCACTAATTGCACACGACAAGAAAAAGAATGATATGATAGAGCTTGCTATCGAATATAAGGATGTACTCGCAAAGCACGAGCTTTATGCAACAGGAACCACAGGTACGCTTGTAATGGGAGAAACAGGACTTAGCGTGCATAGAATGAAGAGTGGCCCTCTTGGTGGTGACCAGCAAATCGGCTCAATGGTTGCAGATGGTCTTTTGGATCTTATAATCTTCCTTCGTGATCCGTTGACCTCACAACCCCACGAGCCTGATGTATCGGCACTCCTTCGACTTTGTGATGTTCAATCGATACCACTTGCGACTAATGTAGCGAGTGCAAGGATAATCCTTTCAACACTCAAATAAGCTTCGTTCTTCTGCGTTGTTCCTGCATCGTGACCTCGACTATCACAAGATAGCCATCGTCCCCGATGTGCGGTACGCCTTGAACAACTTGCTTCTT
>JAZNYH010000048.1:0-27768 GCA_045594305.1 Eubacteriales bacterium
TCAAGAATTTCTATCCCTTGTTGAAGATTGGCTGATTTTTTACAATACAACTCGATTAAAAAACAGGAAAAGGTGATTTCCTCTTCCTGTTTTTCATCATGCCGTTTTTTGTTTTTTGTGAACTAAATGGGGTTCACTTCAAACGAGGTGCTTTTTTGTTATTTTACGGTTACGGTTACGCTATGCTCCTTGCCGTCTGCGAAGGCAGGAACGATATTGCCGTCGATTGACTTGCCGTCAACTGTGATTGCAAGGGTGTAATCCTTTGCCTTCTTTTCAGGGTTAGAGATAGAAACATTATAGGTTGCTCCTCTAAATGAACGACGCATTGAAGCTCCATCGAATGGGAGATGTGGCTCAATTACAAGTCCCTCGTAGGTTGGTCTTGCTCCTATGAGATAGTTCTCCATTGTGTTGGTGTACCAAGCAACAGAGCCTGTTATCCAGCTATACTCCATTTGGAAGGCACTATTCTTGTGCTCTGGTCCAAAGTAGCAGTTTGAGAACATATATGGCAAGCACTTATTTTTAATTTCGGTGTTTTCGCCTACGATATAGCCTGGGGCAATCTTCTTAAATAGCTCGTATGCAAGGTCTGCCTTACCGTATTTGAGAAGTCCCAAAATCATCCAAATATTTGTATGAGAATAAATTGTTCCGTTCTCGCAAATACCAGGCTCCATAGAGGAGATACGACCTATTGTTGCGTCAAACTCCTTGTATGATGGGGTGAGTAGGAGATATCCTACTGGGGTGAGCATATGCTCATCCATAGCCTTGATGATTGTATTTGCTCTTTCCTCGCTTGCAACTCCCGAGATAAGTGACCAGCATTGAGGCTCCATAAACATTTTTGCATACTTATTTTGAGCAGAGCCAAGAGGTGAGCCGTTATCGGTGTAACAGCGTCTATACCATTCGCCATCCCAAGCGTTTTCGTTTATAGCCTTCATTATAGCCTCACGGCGAGCAAGGTAGTTCTTTTCCTTCTCTGCGTTACCCATAAAGCGAGCAAGCTCTGCCATTTCGTAAAGTGCCTGTGCATATGCGATAGAAAGCCATACGCTCTCGCCCTTACCCTCTTTTCCTACGCCTGTAAGTGAGTCGTTCCAGTCACCAAACTTGATAAGGAGAAGGTCGTGCTGTCCCTTGTTTGATTCAAGGAAGTCAAGAGCTCTATCCATATGTCCAAGAACGGTTGCCTCTCCCTCGTCTCTGAATGGGTATACCTCATTTAGGAAGTCGAGGTCAGCTGTTTCACGAAGGTATGCGGTAAGAGTAAATTCAAGCCAAAGAGCTGAGTCGGAGTATGCCTTTGTATCAACAGGGTTCCAGCCACGAACTGCCATTCCACTTGAATATTGGTTTTGAATAGCCTCCTTTAAAATTTCCTTTGTTCTTTCGGTCTTAAAGGAAACTACGCCAAAGCCGTGTTGAACGATGTCACGGTAGCCGTTATATCCCCAACGACACCATGTAGCGCCGAAATGGGTTGCGTGCTTGCCCCAGAAGTTGATAAGGCGGTCAAGGTGGTTATCAGAGGTGCTGATGTGGTTCTTTGAGTACATTGCCTTGTAGTGAGCAACCATCTTATCAAAGTGCTCATCTTGGCTTGTGAGATATTTGTCAACAAGTGCATTTGACTCGCTCTCCTCGCTTACTACGCCGAGCATAAGTGAGATATCCTCGCACGCACCTGCGTCAAGCTCGATATCGAATTGAAGTGAGCAGATTGTAGCATTAGCTGAGCCTATGGAATTCTTACACTTACCCTCACGAACTGCCTCGGGAGCGCCTATTGTTCCGTACTCGCCAACAAATACATTTTGGCATCCGTCGCTTGCTACTATCTTCTTGTCTGCACTCATAAATGCGGTGAGATAGTTATGTGGCTTTATGAATGGGTGCTTTGTCATATAGAAGGTGTTTTTGCCCTCATCAAAGCGTGTTGCACGATACATTGTGTCACCATAGCTATCAAAGCCCCACTTGAAGCGGAATTGGATTTGGCTATATGTGAAAATTGAGTAGGATTTCTTCTTGCCACTCTCGTTCTTGAAGGAGAGCTTCCACATTTCTACTGCGTCCTTGCCGATTGGCACAAATATACGCATTTTAGACACAAGGTCGTTTGTTTTGTTTGTTATCTTGGTATATCCCATACCCTGCACGCACTCGTACTGCTGATACTCGTGGCACACAGGCTCCCAGTTAAGTGTCCAAAAATCGCCTGTTTCGTTATCTCTTATAAAGATAAGTCTGTTGTAAAGGTGGTCCTTGCCGAAAACATCGTAGTCGCAAATTCTTCCTACGCCTGTGTAGAGCTGTATTCCCTCCTTGCCGTCGATTTGGTAATCGAAGCATCCTATACCTGTTTGATGCACATTCGCATAGCAGGAGTCGTTAAAAAGGAAGTTATCGAAGGGTCTTGGTGTCTTTGGCGAGGTGATTACAAATTCATCGCCTGATTCGTTAAAGTAACCGTACTTGTATTCCATTGTGGTTTACCTCTCAATTTTATTTTTTCTCAACCTTTTCACCGCTTATAAGCTGTTTAAGGGCGGTGGCAAGGATATTTATATGCTCTGTTGTCGTATCAAAAACGACACGGGGTGTGGTGTTCTTTTCATCAAAGAACTCGCACATTACATTCGCTGAGTCTATCTTGTAATAATCGTAGCCGAGCACTGTGCCGTCCTTCATTGTTACACGAAGACTAAGCACGAGGTTTTCGGGCGTTTTTAGTGCCTGCCTCTGCTCCTCGCTCATCGTATTAAAGCGATTTGGCATTGGATAGTTTACAAGCACCGAGTAGAAGTTATTAAATTGGTTCTTATCCTCGGATAGCTCTGCGTCTAAGTTATCGGCAAAGGTGTAAAGCCCACTTTGTGTGGTTACAGTTAGCGTTAGCTTTCCTTCCTTTGTTGGGTGGGGGGCTGTTGAAAGATAGAAGATGTCGTAAAAGTCCCTTAATGCACCTGTATTTGAGGTAATCTCAATGCTTGCAACTCCACTTTCGCCCTCCTGCTCGTTCTCATAAATGTACTTTGTAAAGCCCGAGTCAATTGAGTTTGTTGCAATCCACTTTATTGCGTTCTTTTCCTCTAAGAACTCATAGTCCTTTCCGGAAATTCTTACAATAAGAGGAATGTCTGAGCCCTCATCAGAGGTTAGAATGTAATAATAGCTGTTTCCTTCCTCATCTGTTTGGAGCTGACTTATGGTAATTCCAAGGTCGAGGCTCTTGCCACCTGAGGTATCAAAGGTGTCTATATAGATTGTCTTTGTTGAGCTATTTATGCTAACTCCGTATTTTTCCTTTTCCTCGGCAGTTGGGTCAATTACAACCACACTCTCGCCCTTAAAGCTTACAAGAAGCTTGGTAATTACATCAGAGATGTAGGTTGTATCTGCCGCCACGCCATTGGCAATATCGGGGAATCTTACTGTATGCTTAATAACGAGCGAATCCTGAAATTCCTGCTTGGTTGCTCCTATTCCTATGTATGGCTTGGGTGCTCCCGAGTTACCTATCATTATTGTTTTGATAGCGTAAACTGCCTCGGTTTCACTATACATACTGTTGATAAGTGGGTTTACAAAGCCCTCCTTCGGGATAAGCAAGCCACTTTCAAGCATGCTCGCTATCTCATACACGGAATTTCTTCCTGCTACGCTTACAAAGCGTGAGGATACTGAGCTTGGGCTTCTGTCACCGATATAAACGGTTTGGCTTTTTTGTGTTGCGCCCTCGTAATACTCTACTGTAAAGCTCGCTATACAGGTTTCGGGGGTTGTGTGATAGGTCGCCATTTGCTCTGGCGTTAGGTTACGAAGTGGGGTATTAGAGGTGCACATTGCAATAAGCACGGGCACTCTAAGATATGATAGCACTGAGTCGTCAAGGTCAAGGCTTGGGTATTGCTTCAATCTTAGCTCTCTTGTTACGGTATCGGGATCAAGATGGCTAATAAATTCAAGCTCGCCAAAATCGTTATTTACCTTTATCGAAATAATGTCCTTGACATCAATTGATGGATACAGGGATAGGTTTCCGTAGTAGGTGCCCTCTCCCTCTACGGGGGTAACCACCGAGGAGCTTTCGCCACCATTATCGACGGTTAGCAACGGGCCTATTAGGAAAATCCACAAGGGAACTAAGATGACAAGTGCGATTGCAACCGACGAGGTGATTATTGCCGTCCTTGTCGATTTTTTGAGCCTTTTTTTCTTCTTAGGCTCGCTTGCCACCTCATTCTCTTTTTCTACCACATCAAGATCTAAGGTTGATTTTTCTGTGTTTTTCTTCATTATCTATGCTTTCTCCTTACAATAACTACCACTCCACAAATTGCGATAATTGCAGGAATAATAGTTGCAAGCACTACTGTTACTGTTCTCGCCTCGGAGTCGGTAATTGTAAGCTTATAATCTACAAATGGCTTGTAGTCGAGGTTTACGGGGGTTTGTACGCTTGATGTTGTTTGAATAAGCGACAAAATCATATGTCTGTTTGCGTTGCTTTGGCTAAGCGCTACGCTTGATGCAAACTCGCTTGACGGACACACAACAAGGTATGAATAAACGGAGTGCTGATTTTCATTGCTCCAATTGTCAATCGAGGTAATAGACATTAGGTGATGCACCTTGCTCTCTCCACCGAATACTGCCGTTGGAGCACTTTCGAGAAGTGGGTAGGTGTATTTTGAAATTGCACCCGTCACATAGCCGTTGGTGTTCATATATCTTGGGTCTATTGTGAGCGAGCCTGCGCCATTATAGTAGGCGTTTGCAGAGGTATATGAGCTATACTTTGAGAAATACTTTGCACTTGCAAAGCTATCGTCGTCCTTGCTCACATTTGCAAGATAGTGAACTACACCACCGTTTGTCATTCTGTGAGAATCATCGACAACCTTGTCAGTTTCGCTCGTATTTACCTTTATACCATAGTTTGATTCAAGTGTCGCATAAAGCCCTGGGAGCTGTGCGTGGTGTGAGGTAAAGCAGAACGCTGCTCCACCGTTTAGAAGATAGGTTGTGAGCTTATAAAGCTCATCATCTGTAAAATCGCTCGTTGGCTGATTTATAACGAGCATTCGAGCATCCTCGGGGATTGGCTGTGTTCTAATATCAAGTGGCTTTATTGTAAATCCACTATCGCAGAAGATTGAAAGAAGCATATACGCCTCACTATCAATCAATCCCGCCCCAAAGGCAGATGCAAGATTGCCATAATTAAGCTCCTCAAGCTCGCCTGTTAGGAATTTTTCGTTATGTCCTATTGTAAAGTATACAGTAGGCACGGTATCTCTTGAAATTGCGATAAGGGCCGAGAGGAACACAAGCTCTCCATTGTATGCATAGAGTGTATTGTCTGTTGCACTCTTGCTAACAAAGAAGTAGTTTATTGGGTATGAACGGAAGTCACCTTCTACATACTTTCCATCAGCATTCTTTCTAAGAATAAGAATGTTTGTGTCCTTGGCGTAGGAGTGAAGTCCAATATCACGATAGAAGGCATAATCCTTTATAACATCGTGATAGGAAACAGTTACATTGTCGCACTCCTTCTCAATTTCCTTAGCAGTTCTGTAAATATATGCAATTGAGCCACTGCTCGAGCTAACTGCATAGTCGGTTTCAATTATGTCTTCATCAAATGGGAAGATTATTTCAAGCTCAACATCATCATTTATGTCGGCAAGAATAGCCTTTGCGTCATCAGATAGGGAAAACATTTGCCTTTTTGTCATATCAACATACCAATTGAATCTGTTTGAAAGCACGGATACAATTGAGTTTAAAAGAATGACAAGAACGATTACTACTGCACAAAGTGCAAGACTAAGCGTTGAATACTTAATCCTACGGGAGTCTGCGAGTGATTTAAGCATACCTTTTTTCATCTTCGCACCCCCTTAATTGTACTTGCGTGACTCAAACACACGCACAGTAAGGAAAAGGAACACAAACGAAATTGAAATGTAGTAAATTAGCGCTCCTATGTCAAACACCGCATAGGTGAAGTTTGTATATCTTGAATAGATTGAGAGCCAGCCAAGAATAGTTCTTATCACCTTGCTTGAAATCATTCCGTTGAATACTCCAACAACAAGGAAGAAAAGAAGAGTTGCCATTGTGATTACAACTGCGGCAAATTGGTTCTCTGTAAGAGAGGAAATGAAAATTCCTATTGCAATAAAGCTCATTCCAACAAGTATGATAGCAAAAAGGTTTCCTATAATCATTGCTACATTCGGTGGAACTGATGTTACGGCACTTGATGTTGTGTCTGCATATGTAAATAAAGGAATGAAGTTTATGCAGTTAATCAAAAGTGCGATAATTAGCATACAGAAGCACGACAAAAACTTGCCAAGCACCATTTGAGTTGTTGAAATTGGGGCTGTGAGAAGGAGCTGCTCGGTCCTTGTCTTCTTCTCCTCGCTAAATGTCCTCATTGTAAGAACGGGAAGCATAAGCATCATAACAAAGAGCATTATCGAGAAATACATACCCGTATCAGAGGATTTTACCATATATGTTGTTAGTCCAAGCACTACTGCTGACATAATAAGAATAACACAAAGGAATATGTATCCAATAGAGGTTGTAAAATATGAGCGCATTTCACGCTTAAAAATCGCTATCATTTTTTGACCTCCTTGGAATTGTTTATAAGGCGAAGGAATATATCCTCAAGCTCCATACCGATAGGCTCCATACCAAGTATAGGCCAGCCCTTGTCTGCAAGGGCACGGAACAGGCTCTTTCTTATGTCTATATTTCTTGCACTTTCGATATCGTAAGAGAAGGCGTCACCCTCTCTTTCTCCATACACCTCGCAGGATACTATGCCAACAAGTGAGCGTACATGCTTGATAATATCCTTTTGTGGTCCTGCAATCTTAACACGATATCTTGTGTTTTGATTTACTGCGTTATTAAAGCTTGCAGTTTTTTCATCTGCAATAATTTTGCCTTGATTTATAACGATAATTCTCTCGCAAACTGCCTGTACCTCTTGCATAATGTGGGTTGAGAGGATTACTGTGTGGCGTCTGCCAAGATTACGAATAAGGTTTCTTATGTCGATAATCTGCTTAGGGTCAAGTCCAACTGTTGGCTCGTCAAGAATAATGGTCTTGGGGTTGCCGACAAGAGCACCTGCAATGCCTACTCTTTGCTTGTATCCCTTTGAGAGGTTCTTTATAAGACGGTCTTTAACATCTGCAACCTTTACAACCTCGCAAACCTCGTCAAGATGCTTTTTCTTGTTTAGCTCGCATTTTTTAAGGTCGTAAACAAAGGAGAGATATTCCATTACCGTCATATCCATATAAAGTGGGGGCTGCTCGGGCAAGAAGCCGATGCACCTCTTTGCCATTGTGGCGTCCTCAAGAATATCGTAGCCGTCAATAACAGCAGTTCCCGAGGTCGAGGAGAGGTATCCCGTTATCATATTCATTGTAGTTGACTTACCTGCTCCATTCGGGCCGAGGAAGCCGACAATTTCGCCATCACCTATGGTGAAGGAAATGTCATCAACTGCCACGAGTGGGCCAAAGCGCTTTACAAGATTTTTAACTTCTATCATTTGCTTTTTCCTTCCTTGCGTATGCGCATTTAACACGCAATTAAAACACGCTTATTAAAAGTATATCATATAAAAGAAGCAAAATCAATAAAATATTTCGTAATTTTCAAAAATTCAGCGAATTTTCACATTTTTTCTGCCACTTGGCAAACAATATTATTGCTTTTTTAGCCACAGGGTGGCATTTTTTGGCGTTTTTTGGATTGCCTATCCCTCACTCTGTCCTTTTCGTAGCACACCTCATTCTCTCTTCCCTTGTTTCTTTGTAATCATTGTCCTCACACCTGATACCACCCCCAATACACCAACTAAAGCCCCTCAAATTCAGCCACTCCCCGCCACATTTTGCCATTTTCTCTTTTTCCTAAGGGTTAGTAACCAAGTTAGACAAGGCGTACCACAGATGACAGACGATGGCTATCCTTTGATAGTCGAGGTTGTCAGCGAGGAATAACGCAGTATAACGCAGGTTAATAGTCCTTAGCTCGCTAAGGGTTAGTAACCAAGTTAGACAAGGCGTACCGCAGTTGGCAGATGATGATGTATATTGCATACATCGAATTTGTCAACGAGGAACAACGCAGTATAACGCAGGTTAATAACCCTTAGATGTATTAATATATAATTTGCGTCTATAATATTGACAAATATGGAAAATGGTGGTATACTATGCTTAACAATTTCGATAAGCTGTTAATTTTCCTTGTGCCCGAAAGGGCTTTTTTATCGAATAGACTTTTGAAGGGAGTGATTGGGCTTGAAGCGAATTCAAATTTTGCTTTCTGCTTATAACGGTGAGGCTCACATAAGAGATCAGCTTGATAGCTATACCAGGCTCGATTGCTTTGATGAGGTCAAGGTGCTAATTCGTGATGATGGCTCAACTGACGGCACGAGAGCTATTCTCGCTGAATATGCCGAGAAATACGGCTTTGAGGTTATAGAGGGCGAAAACATTGGTCTTAACGCAAGCATGCACGCCTTGGTGCAGAGGTGCGACCTTGAATGTGACTATTTCGCATTTAGCGATCAGGACGATGTATGGCTACCCGATAAGCTATCACGAGCAAGGGATACGCTTGACAAAATGAGTGGCGAGTGCGAGGCGGGCACTCCTCTGCTCTACTGTGCGTGTTCCTCGGTTACTGATGCCGATTTGAATATAACGGGACACACGCTAATTCCCAAGCGTAAGCTTTCCTTTTATAATGCTATGATACAAAATGTGTGCGTTGGGCATACACAGGTGGCAAGCAAGGAGCTAATTAAGCTACTTAGATTGCATTTTAGCAAGGACATTTATGTCTTTGATTCTTGGGTTTATCTTGTCGCCTCTGCCTTTGGTAGGGTGCACTACGATAAAAAGCCGACCACGCTCTACCGTCAGCACGGAAGCAACACAATCGGCTATAAATCAGGCTTTGCGAATTTCCTTATGCGTGTAAAGCGATTGAAAAAGGGAAAAAGCAGATACTACTCGTGTCAGCTGAGGGCGTTTTATGATTGCTATGGCGATATGCTCCCTCTCGAAATAAAGAAAGAGGTTGAAAAATACTTCTCTAAGCAAAAGGGACCATTTAAGCGTCTTGGATACATATTTACAACCAAAATGTACAGACAAACACGCTCCGAGGGGGTTGTGTTTAGGCTTATGTACCTTTTTGGAAAATATAATTTAAAAAATGAAAGCACAAAGGAGTCTAACAAATGAAGGGTATAGTTTTAGCAGGAGGAAGCGGAACACGCCTTTATCCTCTCACAATGATCACATCTAAGCAGCTTTTGCCAATTTACGACAAGCCAATGATTTATTATCCTCTCTCAACGCTTATGCTTGCGGGAATTAAGGATATTCTTATTATCTCTACTCCAAGAGATCTTCCTAACTTCAAAAACCTTCTCGGTGACGGAAGTGACTACGGAATTTCTCTCTCATATGCAGAGCAGCCCTCTCCCGACGGTCTTGCTCAGGCATTTATAATTGGCGAGGAGTTTATTGGTGATGATGCCTGCGCTATGGTGCTTGGCGACAATATCTTCTACGGAAACGGCTTCTCTAAAATATTGAAGGACGCAGTTAAGAATGCTGAGGAGAATCACAGAGCGAGCGTATTTGGCTACTATGTTGACGACCCTGAGAGATTTGGAGTTGTTGAGTTCGATGAGAACAACAAGGTTATCTCCGTTGAGGAAAAGCCAAAAAATCCAAAATCAAATTACGCAGTAACAGGTCTTTATTTCTACGATAACAGATGCGTTGAGTACGCAAAGGCAGTTAAGCCCTCTGACCGTGGAGAGCTTGAAATCACAAGCCTTAACAACATTTTCCTTGAAAAGGGCGCTCTTGATGTTAAGCTCCTTGGCCGTGGCTTTGCTTGGCTTGACACAGGAACAATGGATAGCCTTCTTGAGGCTGGTCAGTTTGTTCAAATGCTCGAAAAAAGACAAAGCATTAAAATCTCTGCTATCGAGGAAATTGCGTATATCAATGGCTGGATAAGCAAGGAAAAGCTCCTTGAAAGTGCTGAAAAGTACGGAAAGTCCACCTATGGTGCACATCTTAAAAAGGTTGCAGAGGGGAAGATTAAATACTGATGAGAATTTTAGTAACAGGCTGTAACGGTCAGCTTGGCACAGAAATAAGAAAATGCTTTGAGCGTGGCTATACCGAGCTTGGTGTGCCTGCCATCTTAAAGCAGAGCAATTTTGTTCGTTATATTGACATTGATGAGCTTGATATTTCTCAGCTTGATGCGGTTCGCTCCGTGCTTGCCGAGGGAAAATATGATGCCGTTATCAACTGCGCTGCTTACACAAATGTAAATATGGCAGAGGGTGAGGGCAAGGATATTGCCTTTAAGGCAAACGCTATTGGACCTCGCAATCTTGCTATTGCTTGCGAGGAGCTTGGCGCTAAGCTCATTCATGTTTCTACTGACTATGTTTTTGCAGGCGACGGGGACAAGCCCTATGTTGAGTGGGATGTTTGTGCTCCACAGGGTGTCTACGGAGCTTCAAAATATCTTGGCGAGGAGTATGTAAAGCAGTTCTGCTCTAAATACTTTATCGTTCGTACGGCGTGGCTTTATGGCTATGTTGGAAAAAACTTTGTTAAGACGATGATGAATATCGCTCGTGAAAGGGGTGCTTGTAAGGTTGTTTGTGACCAAAGAGGCAATCCTACAAACGCTTGCGACCTTGCTCATCACCTCTTAAAGCTCGTGACAACCGAGGAATACGGTATTTATCATGGCACGGGTAATGGAGAGTGCTCTTGGTTTGAGTTTACCGAGAAAATTGTCGAATTTGCAGGAATTGACGCTGTTGTTTCTCCCTGCACAAGTGATGAGTTCCCCTCTCCTGTCAAGCGTCCCGCTTATTCCTCGCTTGACAACGCTATGCTTCGTGCCACGGTTGGTGACGAGTTCCGTCCATGGCAAAGCGCTCTTAAATGCTTTATTGAAAATTACAAGGGCGAATAACATTTTTTGATTTTTAAAGGAGATTTTTACTATGAAAATTATCGTAACAGGCGGCGCCGGCTTTATTGGCGGAAACTTTGTACACTATATGCTTAAAGCTCACCCAGATTATAGAATAATCTGCGTTGACTGCCTTACCTATGCGGGCAACCTTGAAACGCTTGCTCCCGTTATGGACAACCCTAATTTCCGCTTCTGCAAAACTGACATTACTGACAGAGAGGCTATTTACAAGATTTTCGAGGAGGAGCATCCCGATATCGTTGTAAACTTCGCTGCGGAGAGCCATGTTGACCGTTCAATTGAAAACCCTGGCGTTTTCCTTAACACAAACATTATGGGTACACAGGTTATGATGGACGCTTGCCGTAAGTATGGCATTAAGCGTTACCATCAGGTTTCAACCGATGAGGTTTATGGTGACCTTCCTCTCGACCGTCCCGACCTCTTCTTTACCGAGGAAACACCTATTCATACATCAAGCCCATATTCTGCATCCAAGGCAAGTGCTGACCTCTTGGTTCAGGCTTACCACAGAACCTTTGGCTTGCCTATCACAATCTCTCGTTGCTCAAACAACTACGGACCTTACCACTTCCCTGAGAAGCTTATCCCTCTTATGATTGCTAACGCTCTTTACGATAAGCCACTCCCTGTTTATGGTGAGGGTATAAATGTTCGTGACTGGCTCTATGTTGAGGACCACTGCCGTGCTATCGACCTTATTATTCATAATGGTAGAGTTGGCGAGGTTTACAACATCGGTGGACATAACGAGATGAAGAACATTGATATTGTAAAGATTATCATTAAGGAGCTTGGCAAGAGCGAGGACCTTATTACCTATGTTAAGGACCGTGCAGGTCACGATATGCGTTACGCTATCGACCCAACTAAGATTCATAGCGAGCTTGGCTGGCTTCCTGAAACAAAGTTTGCTGACGGTATAAAGAAGACAATTAAGTGGTATCTTGAAAATCGTGAGTGGTGGGAGAACATCATAAGCGGTGAGTATCAGGAATACTACAAGAAAATGTACGGAAATAAATAAAGAATCTACGCAAGGATATATCATGGGAAAATTTAATTTCATTGAAACAGGAATAAAGGACCTTTATGTCATTGAGCCTACCATTTTCGGCGACGCTCGTGGCTACTTTATGGAAACCTTTAATGACGAATTTGCACCTTATGTAAAGCATCTTGACGGCACAAGCGCCACCTTTATTCAGGATAACGAGTCCTGCTCGAGAAGGGGCGTGCTTCGTGGTCTTCACTTCCAAAGGGCTAACCCACAGGGTAAGCTTGTAAGGGTTATAAGTGGCAAGGTCTTTGATGTTGCCGTTGACCTTCGCAGGGATAGTGAAACCTACGGAAAATGGTACGGTGTCGAGCTTAGTGATGAAAATAAGAGGCAGTTTTATGTGCCAGAGGGCTTTGCTCACGGCTTTTATGTAATGAGCGAGAGCGCTACCTTTGTCTATAAATGCACCCGTCTTTACGACCCTTCAAGCGAGGGCGGGCTTTTGTGGAACGATGCTGACATTGGCATCGAGTGGCCTATTGAGGGCGAGGTTTTGCTCAGCGAAAAGGATAAAAGGGCACTTCCCTTCAAGGAATTAGGCTTTGCCTTTTAATTTCAGGAGAGTTTTATGAAAAAGAAAATTTTTGCCGTGACGATGGTGGTGTTCTTCATCATATCGCTTGCGTTTTCAATCTATCTGCCATCGAGAGATAACCTTTCGAATATGCAAAATGATTTGGCAAACAAAAAAATCCCTCTTAGTGAAATTTCCTTCCCTGGCTGGTATGGCGAGGACGGAGATTATACCTCAATGGAAAATGCTCAAATCATTATAAAGGATATTGAGGTTTATGTAAGCTCCATTAAGCTCTCGGGCAACTTTACCGGTAAAAACAGCCATGTTCAGCTTTATTACACAAGCGCTGAGGGCGAGGCATTTACTGAGGAAAAAAGCAAGGTCGTTTCTTGGTATTCAACAGGAAATAGAATTTACATTGACGCTGACCTTGACTCCCCCTACGCTATAAGAATTGACCTAACCGATGAGCGTGACGAGGACCTTTCCATAAGCCACATAGAGCTAAACGACAGAACCGTCGTTATTGGTATTAACTCTATTGCTAAATGGTGCGTGCTCCCAACTATAATTTTGGGCGTTGTGCTCTTTTTTGCACTCTATTTTAGAGGCATTAAGCCATATCTTGACAAGTTCAAGCAGTATCTCCCTCTCGTTCAAAATCTTGTTTCAAGAGATTTGAAGGTAAAATATAGAAGGAGCGTGCTTGGCTTCCTTTGGAGTATTCTAAACCCTCTCCTTATGGCTCTTGTTATTCATACGGTGTTTTCAAGACTGTTCCGCTTTGATATTCAGTATTTTGCTACCTATTATCTTGTCGGCTCTCTTATCTTCAACTTTGTTGTTGAATGCACCTCTAATGCGCTCGGCTCTGTAATCAGTGCCGCTGCTCTTATCAAAAAGGTTTACATTCCAAAATATATATTCCCCTTCCAAAAGTGCGTGTTTGCTCTTGTAAATATGCTCTTTGGCTGTGTTGCTGTTATTGTGGTTATGCTCATTCAGGGTGTGCCCTTCCACGCAACTATGCTACTTTTCTTTGTGCCTATGTGCTATGCCTTTGTGTTCGCATACGGCTTTGGACTTATTTTGGCGGCAGCGACGGTATTCTTCCGTGACATTCAGCACCTCTACTCTGTATTTACTGCCGTTTGGATGTACCTCACACCTATAATTTACCCTGAGGAAATGCTTCTTTCAAATGGTCTTGGTATCATTATGAAGCTCAATCCTATGTATTACTACACCCACTACCTAAGAAGCGTTGTTATGTACGGCACACTCCCATCTCTCGAGGAGAACATTATGTGTATCGTATTTGCACTCGTTATGCTTATTGCGGGTACTGTTATATTCAAGAAAACTCAGGACAAATTCATTCTTCATATCTAAGGAGGGCATATGGAAAACGATAATATTATTGAGCTTAGAAATATCTTTATGAAGTTCCGTATGGCATCTCAAAGAGTTGAAACCTTGAAGGAATTTGTTATAAGAACTATAAAAAGACAGCTTAGCTTTGAGGATTTTGTCGCTGTAAACGATGTTTCCTTCGATGTTAAGCGTGGCGAGGTTGTTGGTCTTATCGGTCTTAACGGAAGCGGTAAGAGCACAACACTAAAAATAATTTCAGGAATTTTAAAGCCAACCTCTGGCTCTGTTGTTATAAAGGGAAAGATTTCCCCGCTTATTGAGCTTGGTGCAGGCTTTGACTTTGACCTTACTGCAAGAGAAAATGTGTTCCTAAACGGAGCTGTTCTTGGCTACTCCAAGAAGGAAATGCTCGAAAAGATGGACGAGATTATCGAATTTTCCGAGCTTCAAGACTTTATGGATACGCCAATTAAGAACTTCTCCTCTGGAATGGTTGCCCGTCTTGCATTTGCAATCGCAACCCAAATAGACCCCGAAATTCTAATCGTTGATGAGATTTTGGGAGTTGGAGATTTCCTTTTCCAGCAAAAGTGCGAGCAAAGAATTAATAAAATGATGAGTGGTGGTACTACTGTCGTTATCGTTTCTCACTCTATTGAGCAGATTGAGCGTCTTTGCGACAGGGTTGTTTGGCTCGACCACGGTAAGGTTGTTATGATTGGTGAAACCGCTGAGGTTTGCAACCAATACAGAAATATGGCAAGCAGATAATTGCGAGCTTAATTTTGCAGAGGGTTCTCTCTCTGCTAACCAAGCAGAGCTTAGGCTCTGTGTTCAAAAATACGGAGGACTTTTCAAAATGGGACTTGGTCGCTTAATAAAGCGTTCATTTGAGGAATTGAGGGCAGGTGGCTTAAAGCACACGCTCCTAAAAATGAAATTCTATCTTAGAGATACAAAGGGTAGAAGCAAAAAATCGGGAAAGGAGGTTGACACCATCTTTGGTGATGTTCTCTTTATAAACGGTTGCTTTCTTCCACACCCTGCAAGATATCGTGTAACTCACCAAAGAGAGCAAATTCTTGCTGGAAATATGATCTCAGAGGAAATTCCATATACAGAGCTTACCCTTGATTACATCAAGAGATACCGTCTTTTCATCTTTTATAGATGTCCATATACTGATATGGTTGGCGAGTTTATCAAAAAGGCTAAGGAATTTAACAAGACGGTGCTTTTCGATGTTGATGACCTTGTTATTGACACAAAATACACCGACAATATTCCATATCTTGCTACAATGAGCAAGGAGGAAAAGGATAACTACGATGAGGGCGTGCATAGAATGCAAAGGACTCTTCGCCTTTGTGACGGTGCTATTACTACCACCGAGGCTCTTGCTAAGGAGCTTGAAAATTATGTGCCCGAGGTTTTTGTAAATCGTAATACTGCATCTGATAGCATGTGCTCATACTCCGAGCGTGCACTATACGAAAGAGATGTTCTCCCATATCTTGAAAGGTCACAAATAGAGCAAAAATCCGATATAAAGCTCCAAAAAAAGCTTATCAAGAAGCTTGCCTCGGAGGACAAGGATATTGTCAAAATCGGCTATTTTAGTGGCTCTATAACCCATAATGACGACATTAATCTCATTTTGCCAATACTAAACAAAATGATGGATAAGCACGAAAATGCTCATCTCTATTTTGTTGGTGAGCTTGATATTCCTACCGAGCTTGAGCAATACAAGGAGCGTATCCACGCACTTCCATTTGTTAAATGGTGGGAGCTTCCGTCGCTTATTGCGTCAGTCGATATCAATATCGCTCCACTTGATGATACAATCTTTAACGCTGCAAAGAGCGAAAACAAGTGGGTTGAGGCTGCACTTGTAAAGGTTCCTACTATTGCATCCTCTGTTGGTGCTATGGAAAGAATGATACAGCACGGCAAGACAGGTCTTCTCTGCTCAACCGAGCAACAGTGGCTCGATGCCTTTGATTTGCTAATTGGCGATGCTAAGGAAAGAAAAAAGCTTGCTGAGCGTGCGTACAAGTTCGTTCATCAGTATTGCACAACCGTTAAAACGGGAACTCCTCTTTGCGAGTATCTCAAATCAAAAATGACAAAAAATATTGCCTTCGTTCTCCCCTCTACTAAGCTTAGTGGTGGAGTGCTCGTTATATTGAAGCATTGTGTTATGCTTAAAAGGGCAGGCTATGATGTGCTTATAATTAACGATAATGTAGGCAACGATAATATATTTAAGGACGGCGAGGAGATAAATGTTCTCTCCACAAGAACCGACCTCTTCCACGGCGGAATTGACATTGCCGTAGGCTCTCTTTGGGCTACGATGGACTGGGTAACCTCTTACAGGAACATAAAGGAGCGTGCTTACCTCGTTCAGGGCTATGAAACAGACTTCTCCGCTCACGGAAACTTTTTCAGAATTAGGGCAAACCAAACCTATAACCTAAGTGGTGTTAAATATATAACCATTTCTAAGTGGTGTCAGGGCTGGTTAAAGGAGCTTTACAACAAGGACGCCTTGTATATTCCAGACGGACTTGAAAGAGATATGTTCCCTGTCAAGGAGCGTGATTTCTCTGGCAAAATAAGAATACTTATCGAGGGCAACTGCGACGACGCTATTAAGAATGTTGACGAGAGCTTTAAGATTGCGTCTATGCTCGATCCCGAAAAATACGAAATTTACTTCTTGTCCTATCAGGGAACGCCTAAAAAGTGGTACAGAGTGGACAAATTCCTACACAGAGTGCCATATGAGCGTGTTTCCGAGATTTACCATAGCTGTGATATTCTCTTAAAGAGTAGCGTTCTCGAAAGCTTCTCATACCCACCTCTTGAAATGATGGCGACGGGTGGATATGTTGTTGTCCGTCCTAATGATGGAAATGTAGAGTATCTTCGTGATGGCGAAAACTGTCTATTCTATGACGGTGACGACCTTAGCACCGCTGTAAATGCTATTGAGCGTATTGCAAGCGATGCAGAGCTTAGAAAAACACTCCTTGAAAACGGTCTTAAAACCGCAGATTCAAGAGAATGGGAAAACTTCCGTGAGGATATTATAGAAACATACACAAAAAACGAAAAATAAGAGGTTTAAAATGACTGCTAAGGATATACTTCCCTGCGCAAAGGAAAAGCTTTTGTGCTTTAAGGGAAAATATTTCTCGGGCGAGCCACATGTGGAGAGCGAGGACCTTTCCAAGAGGCTTATAAAATGCTTTGTCACGCTCGCTCTTGTGCTTGGTATTTTGATTATACTTATAAGCCCACCCTTCACTATGCCTGATGAAAATGCACACTATGTCAACATTTGCAGAATAATTGATGGCGATTTGTTTCCAAAGGTGGAAAATAACGAGGTTGGCGCGTGGATAACCGCTGAACAAAATGCATATCTTTCTGCATTCTATGGCAAATATGATGGTGTGGCTGGAGCAAAATTCAGCTTTTGGGACCTTTATTTCCAAGAATATCTCGAATTTACAAGCGACCAGCCTGTTTTCTATCCAACAAGGCTATCAACAATCAATCCGCTCGCTTATATTGTTCCAGCAATCGGTGGCGGACTCATTCAAAATGTGTTTGGAATAAATAACCCATCTACAATTGTTATGGGCGCTAAGCTTGCCTCGCTTGCTTTTTATATCGCGCTTATAGCTCTTGCAATCAAGACAACGCCCGTGCTTAAGCGCACAATGCTTCTTTTGGCTCTTATGCCTATGTCAATCTATCAGGGCGCGTCTCTCTCGTATGATGCAATTCTTATTCCATCTGCACTTTTGCTCTTTGCCCTTGCAATGAAGCTATTCTTCTCACCCGAGGACTATGTAATCTCGATAAAGGATATTGTCTGCGTTTGTGTTGTATGTGCATTTATGTTTACAACAAAGATTGCATACGCACCACTCATCGTCTTCTTCCTCGCTATCAGCATCAAGAAATTTGGCGGACTTAAGCGCTTCTTTATTTGTATAGGTGCACTTGCAGGCGTTGGAATTGTATTTTATTTGCTTCCTACAATTATTTGTAGTGCAATAAGCCGTGGCACAGTAAACACTCAATTTGCAGTCCTTGACGAGCAAAAGGCGTTCTTTATGTCGCATTTGGGAATCATCTTCCCTGTATTTAAAAATACGATAAGCAGTGACATTGGATTCTGGACAACAAGCTTCTTTGGAATTCTTGGAAATCTAGACACTGCATTCCCTGTAATATTCGTTATTGCTTATTTCTTAATCCTGTATATAACAGCTCTTACTGAGCTTTCAACAATTTCGGGCTTCGACTGGAAGGCACGCCTTCTTACAATTGCAGGACCTATTATCTTCTTTGTAGGAACTATTGTTTCTATGTATCTTACCTGGACTCCGCTTGTTGCAGAGGTTGGAGGAGACTTCTCAACAGGAACACAGGGGCGATATTTTATACCCGTTGTGCTATTCTGTATGATGCTTGTTGCAAATCCACTTCTTCGTCGCTTTAAGCATATAGGCAAGGTACTTGCCATCGAAACAGACATTGTACGAATGACTTGTCTTATCTATGCAATTGTTACTCCTCTTATCTTAGTCCTTAGATTTTGGGTGTGAGGCGAAAGATGGAGCAGGTACAAGGTAAGGCGGTTGCAAGGAATATTATGTGGAACACCGTAGGCTCGCTGTTCTATCTTGCGTGCCAATGGCTTCTTAGCGTTGTAGTTGTTCGATTTTCAACTGGCTATGAGGATGCGGGAGTTCTCTCTCTTGCAATGTCTATAACAAATATTTTTGCTATTGTAGCATTATTTAATGTAAGAAATTATCAGGTGGCAGATTCTAAATCAATCTACTCCACCACAGACTATGTAACTCACAGACTTTTAACCTGCGCGCTCGCATTTGTGACCTGTGCAATATTCGTTTTCATCAGCGGATATGACACACCTACAACGCTTAGCGTGCTAGCGTATATGATAATTAAGCTCGTCGAGGGCTTTGCAGATGTTCTTCACGGCTCTGCTCAAAAGAGATGGCGACTTGATATTGCGGGAAAGTCCTTTATAATACGAGGAGTGCTACTTATTACCACCTTCACTCTTTCGTTTATTTTGTGGCAAAATCTTGCGCTATCCATTTTTATAATGGCAATATCGACACTTATCCCGCTTGTTTTCTATGATTATATAGCGGTTAAGCGTCTTGATAGCTTTAGCATTTCATTCAACAAGGGCGGACTTCTCTCGCTTTCGAGAATTTGTCTTCCTATGGTTGGCTATGGCTTATGTATTCACTCAATAACTCCTATTGCAAGATATGCTATTGAGCTTTTCCACGGCAAGGAGGTTCTTGGCTATTATGCCACGGTTTCAACCGTTGCTGTTCTTGTTCAAGCATTTGTAAATCTAATATTTACTCCTCTTATCGGTATTTTCGAGGAGGCTTATGAGAAAAACGACAAAAAAGCAATTCTCAAGCTTTTTGTAAAGCTAATTGTGCTTCTTGTAGGCGTAACTCTGCTTGCTGTTGTTGCTATTGCGATTGCGGGAGAGTTTGCAATGGTGCTCGTTTTTGGCGAGAGCATTAGACCATATGTTTATCTTCTCTATCCAACTGTTGTTGCAAGCTGTCTTACCGCATTTGTGTGGCTGATGGGCATGCTCCTTGTTGTTATGAGAGATTCTATTACCTTGCTTATCGGTGCGCTCTGTGGCTTTATTTTGAATATCGTTCTTTGCGTTGCCACAATTAAAGAAACTGTATATTGGGGTGCGAACTTAGCTGTTATTGCATCCTTAGCGCTCTCATCTGCAATCTATCTTGTAAGATTTTTAGTATTTCTTTTTAGCAAAAAAACTCCCATTGACTCTACCACAATTGATTGAATTTTAAAATAATAAGGAAGAAAGCTATGAAGGTTTTAATTATTATTCCTGCTTATAACGAGCAGGAGAACATTGAAAGAGTTGTTGACAACCTTATCAACAATTTCCCTCAATATGATTACCTTGTTGTAAACGACTGCTCTAAGGACTCGACAGAGGCTATTCTTAAGGCGCGTGGCTACAACTACATTTCTCTACCCGCTAACCTCGGTATTGGTGGCGCGGTGCAAAGCGGTTATATTTATGCCGCTCAAAATGATTATGATATTGCAATTCAAATCGACGGAGACGGTCAGCACGACCCCGCTTACATTGAAAAGCTCATTGAGCCAATTGTAAATGGTGAGGCTGATATGACAATCGGCTCTCGCTTTATTGAAAAGAAGGGCTTCCAGACCTCGTTCCTTCGTCGCCTGGGAATAAATCTTATCAAATTTGTAATCAAGCTCTGCTGTGGTGTTAAGGCTACTGATACAACAAGTGGCTTCCGTGCCTCATCTAAGGAGCTTACAGCCCATTTTGCAAGAGAATACGCCTTTGACTACCCAGAGCCTGAGGCTATCGTTTACGCCTCGTTAAACGGATACAGGGTCAAGGATGTTGCAGTTGAAATGAAGGAAAGAGAGGGTGGAACCTCATCAATTAACGCACTTCGTTCAATTTACTATATGATTAAGGTGCCTGTTGCTCTTATCATCTTAAGACTCGGCACAAGAAAAAAGCGCAAGAAAAAGGAGGGAAAATAATATGCCACTAGCACTTCACATATTCTTAATAGTATGCGTTTCCATATTTTTCCTCGTGCTTCTTAGATACCTTATTAAGAGGAAGCTCAATCTTAAGTATTCGCTAATTTGGCTTCTCGCCTCAATTGTTATGCTTGTTGGCGTAATTTTCCCACAAATTATTGTTTGGCTGTGCTCTCTTGTTGGAATTCAAACGCCCGCAAATGCAGCATTCTTTGTCGCGATAATATTCCTATTTATACTCGTTATGATGCTTACTGCTATTGTTTCACATATGAACCAAAGGGTTTACCGCAATACACAGACACAGGCAATTCTCGAAAAGCGCGTGCGTGAGCTTGAAAACAAGCTTGCAGAGCTTGAGGGCAAGGCGGACAAGGAATAATATGAATTGGGAGCTTTTTAACACCATTCTCGGCTACATCTCTGGCCCTGCTATCGGTGCGATTATCGGTCTTTTTACAAACTATATCGCAGTAAAGATGCTTTTTCACCCATATAAGCCAATCAAGCTATTTGGCATCAGGCTTCCCTTTACCCCTGGTATTATCCCCAAGCGTAAGGACGCCTTAGCAAACGCCATTGGTCGTGCAGTTGGCGAGGACCTTTTCACGGGTGAGGATGTCAAGGCTCTGCTTTGCTCCGAGGCTGTCGAAAGCAAGCTAATCTCGTATGTAAAAACCACGCTTAGCTCATACTCCTCTCGCTCTATTGACTCTATTCTCGCAAGCGTTGCGAGCGAGGAATCAAGAGAGAGGATAAAGGAAACGCTATCGCAGTTTCTTGCCGAGAAAATTATAAGTGCTACCGAAAGAATGGATATTCCCGCTCTTATTGCTCAAAAGGGCAAGGAAGCGATTTACGAGAAAAAGGCGTCGCTTGGTATGCTTGGAATGTTCCTAACTGACGGTGTTGTAGACCCTCTGCTTGAACAGGTTAAGGATAAGGTTAGCTCCTTCCTTACCGAGCAGGGCACAGAAACGGCTCTGCCCGCCATCCGTGAAGAGGTGTCTGTAATTGCGACCTCTCCAATAAATGAACAGATTGATTTTTCCTCGCTCGATGAGGAAAAGCTCACCTCTGCTATTCGCTCTCTTTACGAGAGTGCAGTTGCAAGAGCTCTTGACTCTGTTGCAAGTAGCCTTGATATTTCAGCAGTTGTTGAGAAGAAGGTTATGGAGATGTCCCTTAAAGACCTTGAAGCACTTTGTAAGAGAATAATGAAGAAGGAGCTTCGTGCTCTTGTTGTTCTCGGCGGAGTAATCGGCTTTGTAATTGGTATTGTCAATGTATTTATATAAGAAAAAAGAGGCGAAATCGCCTCTTTTTCTTTATTTTTTGCCCCTTTTGAGGGGTGTGTGTCGATAATTGACTATTTTTCGTCGGGGATAAATTTGCCATTCTCCATTTTTCCATGCACGGGCCGATAGTCCTTTCTCGTTCTTAGGACGCTTTTTGAATTAAAGTTGCTCTCCCAATTTCCCTTGTAGGTAAATCCGCCTTGGGTTTTATATACTCCGCCACCGAACCATTTATCCTCATTCCAATTGCCCGAGAAGCTTTCGCCGTTTCTATAAATAATAGTGCCTTGACCATGGAGCTTGCCCTCGAAAAAGCTACCCCTGTATTTGTTTCCGTCAGACCAATAGTATACGCCTTTTCCTATTCTTTTGCCCTCTCTCCACTCGCCAATATAGACAGAGCCGTCCTTCCATGTGTACATTCCGTAGCCGTGCTTCTTGTCGGAAAACCAATCGCCCTTATACATATCGCCCATGCTTGTTACATAGACGCCAAAGCCATAAAATTCACCGTTTTTAAACTCGCCCTCGTAGTGTCCACCTGTGGAATAGTGATAGTAGCCCTTGCCTGTCATTTTATTGTAAAAAAAGTCGCCCTCATAATACGCTCCGCTTGGATAGGTAAGCCTGCCCTTGCCGTGTCGAAAGCCGTTGTCCCAATCACCCTCGTAAACATTTCCGTTTTTATATGTAAATTTGCCCTTGCCGTGACGAATGCCCTTGCCAATGACATCGCCCTCATATATTCCAGTAGCTGTTTCTATTCTCATAAAAGCACCTCGAATTTGTTCTTCCTTATCATTTTACCACAGTTTTTGCCCCGTGCCAAGTAAAAAAGCAAAAAAGGCGAGTTAAATCTCGCCTTTTTCTTGTTTAAGCGACACATGTCGCTATTTTATTGAACCTCTCTTGGCTTTACCTTGCTTGCGATTTGAGCAGGAACCTCCTCGTATCTTACGAAGTGGAAGGTGAACTGACCTCTACCCTGTGTCATTGCACGAAGGGTGATTACATAGTCGGTCATCTCTGCCTTTGGAACCTCAGCCTCAACAATGGTATACTTTGGACGGTGCTCGTTTGGCTCCATACCCAAAACTCTACCACGACGCTTATTAAGGTCGCCCATTACATCTCCAACCATTGATTCGGGAACGCTTACCTTAAGTGTGCCAATTGGTTCAAGAAGCACAGGCTGTGCGTTTACAAGCTCCTTGTATGCAAGCCTTGCAGCAAGCTTGAAGGATAGCTCATTTGAGTCAACATCGTGATATGAGCCACCTGTAAGGTCAGCGCCAAGTCCTACCATAGGATAGCCAAGAAGCACGCCCTGCTTCATAGCCTCCTCAAGTCCCTTTTCAACCGCTGGATAGTAGCCCTTTGGAACCTCACCACCAACTACGCTTTGAGTAAATGTAAGTCCGTCGCCCTCACAATGTGAGAAGGTAATCTTTACATGTCCGTATTGTCCAGCACCACCGGATTGCTTTTTGTGCTTACCCTCGGCACTGTATGTCTTTTTTATTGTTTCACGATATGCTATCTTTGGCTCTTGGAGCTTGATGCTTACGCCATATCTTGATTTAAGCTTGCAAACTACTGTATCAAGATGCACATCTCCAATACCCTTCAAAAGAAGCTCGCCCGTTTCAACAAAGTTCTCGTATTTTACGGTCTTATCCTCATCGAGTATCTTTGCAATAGCAGTTGCCACCTTGTCCTCATCCTTGGACTCGGTCTTTATTGCCATTGTCATATTAGCCTCTGGGAAGTTGATTTTTGCGTATTCCATATCGCTCTTTTCACACAGTGTGTCATTTGTGTTAGTTGCTGAGAGCTTTGCAATAACGCCAATATCTCCGCAGGCAAGAGAGTCAACCTCTGTCTGCTTTTTACCACAGATTGTATAGAACTTGGAGAACTTCTCCTCTGCTCCTGTTGTTGCATTTTTAAGAACCATATCCTTTTTAAGCTCACCATTCATTACCTTGAAGAACGAGAAGCGTCCAACAAATGGGTCTGCTATGGTCTTAAATACGAATAAGCGACACTCTCCCTCACGCTCGATTGCTACATCGGCTCCGCTTGTATCCTTTTCAACCTTCTTTGCAGTATGCCTTGGGAAGGATTGAGCGATTGCTGTAAGGATTGAGTAAATACCTCTCATATTTTCAGATGAGCCACACCATACAGGAACTATTGAGCCTGTAATCATACCCTCGTGAAGGGCGTTTGCACACTCCTCGGGTGAAAATCTTTCGCCCTCGAAGAACTTTTCAAGCATTTCCTCGTTTGTTTGAGCACATGCCTCCATAAAGATTTCCTCGTACTTTTCAGCAACGGCACGACGGGAATCGGTCATCTCCTCCTCTTGTCTTTCGCCGTTTGGAAGGTAACGGAAGCACTTCATTGTCATAAGGTCAGCCATTGTAACGCCATTTGGCTCTTTTATAGGAATGAATACGGGGCAAAGAGCGTTACCAAACTCATCTCTTAGCTGATTGAACACCTTGTCAAAGTCAGCATCTGGATCGTCACACTTGTTGATAAAGAATGCTCTTGGTAGTCCTGCCTCAAGTGCGTCATACCACGCAATCTCAGTTCCAACCTCTAAGCCTGATTTTGCATCTACATTGATAAGGCAAGCGTCAGCAACTCTAAGTGCACTCGCTACCTCTCCCGCAAAGCCAAGAAAGCCTGGGCAGTCTATAAGGTTAATTTTTACATTATTCCAAGTGAGGTTACAAACAGAAAGTCCTATTGAAATTCCACGCTTGATTTCCTCGCTATCGTAGTCCGATACGGTGTTTCCGTCGCATACTCTGCCAAGACGGTCTGTTGCACCTGCACGCCAAAGCATTGATTCAATTGTTGCGGTCTTTCCGCTTCCGCTATGGCCGATTAAGCACACATTTCTAATGTCGTTTGTGATAAATTTTGCCATGGTAGTTTCCTCTTTTCGTAAAATCGGGCAAGAATGGTTGCCCTATGCTATTATTTTATCACTTTATATTATATATATCAAGGGCTTTTGTGTAATTTTGTCAAAATACACTAAAATAAATACGCTCTTTTGTGCAGGTTGCACAAGTCGACAAAAACAAGTCCTTTCCGCCCTTTTGCTCTTTTTCTCCTTAATATGACTTGTTTTTTAATTTTTTTAAATTTTTTTATAATTTTTCTTTACAAAGAAGAATTTTTTTGCTATACTACTTATGTTAATAAATAAGTTTAATTTATAGGTCCTCGGCTGACATCATTTTGCCGTGGATTAAAGAAAGAAGGAATAAATTTATGAGTCGTATGGTCGGTACTGTATCAAGAGGTCTTCGTGCTCCTATTATTCGTCAGGGGGACAACCTTGTTGATATCGTAACTAATTCTGTTCTCGAGGCATCTAAGGATGATGGCTTTGCCATTCGCAATCGTGATATCGTTGCGATGACCGAGGCTATCGTTGCAAGAGCTCAGGGTAACTACGCAACTGTTGATGACATCGCTAACGATGTTCGTGCTAAGCTCGGCGGAGAAACAGTTGGCGTTATTTTCCCAATTCTTAGCCGTAACCGCTTCGCTATCTGCCTCCGTGGTATAGCAAAGGGTGCTAAGAAGATTGTTCTTATGCTCTCCTACCCATCTGACGAGGTTGGCAACCACCTCATTAGCCTTGATATGCTCGATGAAAAGGGTGTTGACCCATATAAGGATGTTTTGGACCTCAAAACCTATCGTGAGCTTTTCGGCTACGAGAAGCATCCCTTCACCGGCATTGACTATGTTGAATACTACGAAAGCCTTATAAAGGATTGTGGCGCAGAGGCTGAAATCATTTTCGCAAATGACCCTCGTGCTATCCTTAACTACACAAAGAATGTTCTCAACTGCGACATTCACTCTCGCTTCCGCACAAAGCGTCTTCTTAAAAAGGCAGGCGTTGAAAGACTTTTCGGTCTTGATGAAATTCTTAACGCTCCTGTAAACGGAAGTGGCTATAATGCTGACTACGGTCTTCTCGGCTCTAACAAGGCTACTGAGGATATGGTTAAGCTCTTCCCTCGTGATTGTCAAGCTCTTGTTGAGGAAATTCAAGCAAGACTTCTTAAAGAAACAGGTAAGCTTGTCGAGGTTATGGTTTACGGTGATGGAGCATTTAAGGACCCTGTTGGAAAGATTTGGGAGCTTGCTGACCCAATCGTATCCCCTGGCTACACACAAGGTCTTGACGGAACTCCTAACGAGTTGAAGCTCAAATATCTTGCTGATAACGATTTTGCGAGCCTTTCAGGCGATGAGCTTAAAGAAGCTATCAAGAGGGAAATCGTTAAGAAGGATTCTAACCTTGTTGGTAAAATGGCATCTGAGGGAACTACTCCAAGACGCCTAACTGACCTTATCGGCTCACTTTGTGACCTCACCTCAGGCTCAGGCGACAAGGGTACACCTATCGTATATATCCAAGGATACTTCGACAACTACACAACCGAATAAAAAACAAAACGGGCTGTCGCACTAACGACAGCCTTTTGCTTTCTACTTGTTAGACTTGCTTTTCGTATCTGCTATTTTGACAAGCTTGTATTCAGGTCTTCTTATCAAAACGCCAAGCTCTGTGATAACAATCTCTACCTCGCCCTCAAAGCCGAAGAGTTTACGCATTTCTTTGGGTATACAAACTCTGCCGAGGCTATCAATATCTCTTTTTATTCCTATCCCTGCCTTGATTTTCATTACAATCACCTCTCAAATTGTGCACTATAATATATTATACACACAACAACTGTGTATGTCAAGATATATACATTTTTAAATTGTGTATAAAGGAGAGCCGTGTATGATACAATTATAAACAAGAGGTGAGAGTATGTTTGATGAAAACTTGTTTTACAAAAGGCTATCGGAGCTTAGAATAGCCAAGGGAGTATCTGCAAGAGATATGAGCCTATCGCTTGGACAAAGCGAAAATTATATAAACGGAATAGAAAACAAGCATAGCTTTCCGTCAATGCAGGTGTTCTTTTACATTTGCGATTATCTCGGCATTTCGCCAAAGGAGTTTTTCGAGACGGACTCTCATAGTCCCGCAAGGCTTAATGAAATAAGCGAAAAGCTTAAAGGGCTAAGCGTGGAACAGCTTTCTCTTGTCGAAAGCCTAATCGATAATATATCAAAATAAAACGGGCTGTCGTTAGTGCGACAGCTTTTTTGTTTTTATAAGCTGTTAATATGAAAGTATTTTGTAAATTTTAAAAACCTCTTGACAAAACAAAAGAATGTGTGATATACTTACATAGCATATGGAGAAGTCGCCTAGCTGGTCGAGGGCGCACGATTGGAAATCGTGTAACCGTCAAAAGCGGTTCGAGAGTTCGAATCTCTCCTTCTCCGCCAACACTAAAGGACGCCAACAGGCGTCCTTTTTGTGTTGGCGGAGAAGGAGAGTCAAAACAAACTATCACACATAAATTTGCATCGCAAATTTATGTAAAAGTTCGAATCTCTTTCCATTTTTAATTATTCTATTGCCATCAAAACAGGCGTCCTTTTTGCGTTGGCGGAGAAGGAGAGCTAAGATGAAGTCTCACCATCTAAATTCGGCACGAATTTAGATGAGTGTTCTGAATTTAGTCCTCAAGCGCACAAAATCTCCGCAATTCCGATACAAAGGGATTGCGGTTTTTGTTGACAAATGTTACTGCACATAATATAATGAACACAGACAACTATAGCGATGTGATTTAATTCAACGTTCAGGAGGAGAAATCCTATGA
>JAZNYH010000049.1:0-58057 GCA_045594305.1 Eubacteriales bacterium
TACTGAACCACGCGACTATCGCGTGGTATTCTTTTTACAAGAAAAAGCACCGACTATGTGTCGGTGCTTTTGTGCTTTTGTATTTATTATTGAGCTGCCTCTACGATGATTGAGAAGTCCTTAGCCTTAAGTGATGCGCCACCGATAAGACCACCGTCAACATTCTCCTTTGAAAGAAGCTCTGCTGCGTTTGCAGCGTTCATAGAACCACCATATTGAATTGTGATTTTCTCTGCTGCTTCCTTTGAGTAGATTTGAGCGATTGTATCACGAATTACGCCACAGGTTTCATCTGCCTGCTCAGGAGTTGCAGTAAGACCTGTACCAATTGCCCATACTGGCTCGTATGCTATGATAACCTTTGCAAGCTGTTCCTCGGTAACACCAAGAAGGTCGAGCTTTGTCTGCATTGCAACGATCTCGTTTGTAATTCCGTTTACTCTTTCCTCCTTAACCTCGCCAAGGCAAAGAATAACGGTAAGACCTGCTTCAAGAGCTGCCTTTGTTCTAAGATTTACAGTTTCATCAGTTTCGCCAAAGTATTGTCTTCTCTCGCTATGACCGATAATTACATACTCTACGCCACACTCTTTGAGCATTTCAGCAGAGATTTCGCCTGTGTATGCGCCCTTAGGAGCAAAATGTACATTCTCCGCACCAATCTTTATGTTTGAGCCCTTTGCAGCCTCTTGAGCAGCGTAAATGTCAACAAATGGTACGCAGAAGATTATATCACAATTGTCCTTGCCAGCAACAAGTGGCTTTGTTTCCTCGATAAGAGCCTTAGCCTGCGAGGGAGTCATATTCATTTTCCAGTTTCCTGCAATTACTTTTCTTCTCATTTTTGTATCCTCTTTTTAAGTTTTATTATGCAACTTGCGTTTGTGCACGGGGGCACAAACGCAAGCATGTGTCGATTATTTGGATTATTCCTTGTCCATAAGGCAAGCAATACCAGGAAGCTCAAGTCCCTCAAGGAACTCAAGTGAAGCTCCACCACCTGTTGAGATGTGTGTCATCTTGTCAGCGTAGCCAAGCTTTTCAACAGCGGCAGCAGAGTCACCACCACCAATGATTGAGATAGCACCGCTATTAGCAACAGCCTCAGCAACTGCCTCTGTTCCACTTGCGAAGTTCTTCCACTCTGAAACGCCCATAGGTCCGTTCCATACTACTGTGCCAGCGCCCTTGATTGCGTCAGCGAAGATCTTTTGTGTCTTAGGACCGATATCAAGTCCCATCCAGCCCTCTGGGAATGCATTTGAGTCGCAGAACATTGAGTCTGTGTTCTCATCGTACTCCTTACCGAGCTTGTTATCAACAGGGAGAAGAAGCTTAACGCCCTTAGCCTCTGCCTTTGCCATCATTTCCTTTGCAAGCTCAACCTTGTCATCCTCGCAAAGTGATGTTCCTACATCGTAGCCCATAGCCTTGAAGAAGGTGTATGCCATACCACCACCGATGATGAGGGTATCAACCTTTTCAAGAAGGTTATTGATAACGCCAATCTTGTCAGAAACCTTTGCTCCGCCAAGAATTGCAACGAATGGACGAGCAGGATCAGCCAATGCCTTACCCATTACGCCGATTTCCTTTTGAATGAGGTATCCACATACTGCAGGAAGGTAATCTGCAACACCTGCTGTTGTAGCGTGTGCACGGTGTGCTGTACCAAATGCATCGTTTACATAAAGCTCTGCGTAGTCAGCAAGCTCCTTTGCAAACTCTGGGTTGTTCTTTGTTTCTCTTGCATCAAAGCGAACATTTTCAAGAAGAACTGCCTTGCCAGCCTCAAGAGCTGCAACCTTAGCCTTTGCGTCAGGACCTGTGATGTCCTCTGCAAATGTAACTGTTCCCTCGCCAAGAAGCTCGTTAAGTCTTACTGCAACTGGCTTAAGTGTAAGCTTTTTCTTATCATCAACAAGAGCCTTGTCAAGAAGCTTCTTTGTTTCTGCTGCTCTTTCTGCCTCTGGAAGCTCCTCTACCTTTTTCTTTTCCTTCTTTGTAAGTCCAAAGCCCTCTGTGAGAATGCTATGTGGCTTACCCATGTGTGAGCAAAGGATAACCTTTGCACCATTGTCGAGAAGATACTTGATTGTTGGAAGCGCACCGATAATTCTCTTGTCAGAGGTGATTACGCCATCCTTGAGTGGTACATTGAAGTCGCATCTTACAAGAACGCTCTTGCCAGCAACTGCAACATCTTCAATTGTTTTCTTGTTGTAAGTCATTTTTGTTACTCCTATTTTTTATTTTAAATTTTTTCCACAAATAATATAACACACTTTTCTAAATTATGCAATAGTTTTTTATTAATTTTTAAAGATATTTCACGAGTGCGTATATTATGAGAATTACACCGATTGCAATTCGATACCAGCCAAACGCCTCAAAGCTATGTCGCTTTACAAAGCTCATTAAGAATTTAACAACCACAAGGGAGACCAAAAAGGCGGTGAGTGTGCCTACAATTAAGACAACAAGCTCTGTTGAGGTTATTGAAATTTTGTCGAGAATAAACGCCTTAGCACACTTTAAAAGTGACGCTCCGAGCATAACGGGAATGGCAAGAAAGAATGAAAATTCAGCGGCTGCCTCTCTTGAAACACCAACGAGCGATGCACCAAGGATTGTAGAGCCTGAGCGTGATGTGCCAGGGACTACTGATAAGGATTGGAAGCAACCTATTTTAAGTGCCGTTAGGTAGTCGATTTCGTACACATCCTCGTACTTTTTTATCTTATTCTTGTTTAGCCTTTCAATTATTATGAACAAAATTCCGTAGATTATAAGGGTTGAGCAAATAAGGAGCACGGTTGCAAATGCACTCTCTCCAAAGAAATGCTCTATAAGCAAATCCAAGGGCACGCCGATTATGGCGGTTGGGAGCATTGCCACAATTACCTTTAACCAAAGACGCCATATTTTGCCTCTTTGGTCGGGGGATTTCTTTTTTGATATTGGGTTTAGCTTGTCGAAGAAAAGCACGAGCACGGCAAGGATTGAGCCGAGCTGAATTACAACCTCGAAAAGCTCCCAAAACTCGGGACTTACTCTAAGTGGCAGAAAATCGTTTACGATTATCATATGTCCTGTGCTTGACACAGGAAGCCACTCGGTTATGCCTTGGACTATACCAATGAGTATAGCCTTTAAAATTTCTATAAATGTTTCCATATTACCTCTCACTTGAACGCAGAATATCGCCTGCGTGAACCTCGAAGGGCACCTTTATTTTGAAAAGCATTGAGGGGTGTGGTGCACTTTCAAGAGGATTGCCGTCAGTGGTGAGCATCTGCTCAACGACAAACGGCTGTCCACACTTACCTGGGGTGATAAGCTCAACGCTATCGCCAAGCACAAGCTTATTCTTCTGCATAAAGGTTGCGTAGCCCTGCTCATCTCTTTCGCTTTGAGCGACACAGAGGTACGCCTTTTCACGAAGATAGCCTGTATTTATTACTGTTTGAGCGTTGTCCATTGGGTTGTCGAAATAGAAGCCTGTTGCGTAGTCACGATGGCTTACGCTATTTAGCTCTCTTAGCCAACGCTCATCATATTTATATTCGGTGGGGGCTTTGAGATATGCGTCCATTGCCATTCTATATGTGTTGGCACAAATGGCGGTATAGTACGCACTCTTCATTCTTCCCTCTATCTTGAAGCTATCAATTCCACTCTCCATAAGCTCGGGAATGTGCTCTATCATACACATATCCTTAGAGGACATAATGAAGCTACCCTCCTTATATTCCTCTATTGAAAGTGGATGGTCAAGACGCTTTTCCTCTGCGAAGGAGATAGGGGTTGAATTTGTGTAATTCCAGCGACAGGGCTGGGCACACGCACCACGATTGGCGTCTCTGCCTGTATAGTAATTAGAGAGCAGGCACCTGCCACTATATGATATACACATTGAGCCGTGAATAAAGCATTCAAGCTCCAAGGATTTGGGCGTATTTTCTCTTATTTCGTTTATTTCGTTAAGGGATAGCTCTCTTGCGAGAACAACTCGCTTTGCTCCCATTTTGTGCCACACTGTGGCTGTATATGCCGATACGGTGCTTGCCTGAGTTGAGATATGAAGCTCCATTTTTGGAATTATCTCACGAGCAAGGGTGAACACGCCAAGATCCGATATTATAAGTGCATCTACGCCTATTTTATCAAGTGCTAAAAGATATTTTTTAAGTCTTTCATACTCGCAGGTGTGAGGCATTGTGTTCACAGTTACATACAATTTTACTCCACGGGCGTGTGCGTATTCGGTTGCCTCGGCAAGCTCATCAAGCGTAAAGTTATCTGCCTGAGCACGCATACCAAACATATCCGAGGCGAGGTATACAGCATCTGCTCCGTAAAGGATTGCCGACCTCATTTTTTCAAAATTGCCCGCAGGGCATAAAAGCTCTTTCATTAGTTACCTCTTTTTTAGTGCTTGAGCTGGGCAAAGCGTGTCGCTCCACCCTTTGAAAAGTAGTTTTCTATAATTATACATATGATTGCATTTAGTGCTGTTATTATCGCTCCTGATATCCAAAAATCAATGCTAAGCACTGCAAAAACCATACACACCATAAATAGCACAAGTGACCAAAGCATTGTGCCGAGCATTGTGCCAAACACAGCAAAGCCCTGCTTTACTGCTACTGTTTCGTTTTGCCAATCGAATTTTGGGAATTTAAGTCCAAGAAGCAAGCCAAAGTAGGCTGTGAGAGCTACGGTTGTTGCTCCTACAAGGATACAGAATATAAAGTTAAGCACGCTGAACTTAAATGCCACGGAAACAATAATTGCGCCGATTAGGGTGCATGGCAGGCAAATTGCCATATGGGCAAGAAGCTTTGCTCTTAAAATCCTTTTTGGCTCTATTGGTGCGGATTGAAGCACCCATAGGGATTTATCCTCAAGGGAGATTGAAGGTGCACTCACAAGATTCATTGATGACATAAACATTACAATCATTGAGCCTATTGCGGGGATAAAGTTAGCAATCATTGGCTCTTGTGCTGCAAGCAGGTTGATTTCCGGACTTGCAAGTGCAATTAAAACGGCAAAGATTATTGTCATAATGTTTCCAATTCCTGCATTTAGAACATATGCTGAGGAGCTGAAAAACCTCTTTATTTCCTTTTTGAAAAGTGCTGTCTGTACTGTGCTTACCTTTTCCTTGCCTGCTACATATTTTATAGTCTTAGCGCCTGTCTTTATGGTTATGATTTTTATAAAGCTACGGTCCAAGAGGAAATATGCAAGGATTGCAGGGAGTATTGTGCAAAGAGCTACCCAAAGGAAGGATAGCAAATCAGCCTCTGCCATTGCTCTGCCCATCCAATAGAATAGGGCGGTTGATTTAAGACCTGAAAAGTCTATAACAGTGTTCTCATCTGTCGAGCCTATAAAGCCGCCAAATGCTCCACACGCAAATAGATATATTGCCATAAAGAGCACGGTAAAGATAACGCTTATCGCAGTTTTATTTTTAAGTCTTGCAGAGATTATTGAAATTAGCCAAGCAAGAAGCACGGAGATTGTTATTGTAAATAGTGGAAGGAGCAAAAATACAAAAAGGGTAAGGATTGCTCCAAGGAGTGAGTAGCCAACCATAACGGCGTGAACGCCTATTACGGGGAGTAAAACTATTGATTCAAGACCATAGTTTACAATAAGAAGCATTATAATTCTGCTAAGGAAAATGTATTTTGGTGGGATTGGCATAGCGAGCAAGAGCTCGTTATCCTTGCTCTCAAAGATTTGAGTTTTTGCAGTAAATACGCTTCCAAATACGCAAAGAGCTGAGGCTATGAGGGTTGCCAATGTTTGAGATACCCATAAATCTCCCGTTTGCGTTGCTGATATTGTCATTCCCACAGCCATCATTCCAAATGCCATCATAAGATAGCCGATAAGAACGACAAACAATATAATCAAAAGAACCTTTGCCACAGGGGATTGTGGCTTCTTTCTCTTGCTTGCTCCTGCTCCCGAGAATGACGCAAGGAATGCAGAAAGCTTTGATTTTAAAAGTATTTTAAGCATCTGCGTCCTCCAATTCAAGGAATACGCTTTCAAGGCTCTCATCGCCCTTGATTTCACTCATAGAGCCACTTCTTACGAGCTTTCCTGCCTTAATTATTGCGATTTTATCACAAATCTTCTCTGCCACATCAAGCACATGAGTTGAGAAGAAAATTGCTCCGCCATTTTCGCAAATACGCTTCATTTCCTCTTTGAGAAGGAATGCTGCCTTTGGATCAAGTCCTACAAATGGCTCATCCATTATAAGGAGCTTTGGATCGTGAATAAGTGCTGAAATGATAGCAAGCTTTTGCTTCATTCCGTGAGAATACGAGGAGATTGGCTGTGCAAGGCTTGGTGTGATTTCAAGCATATCGCCATATTTCTTTATTCTATTCTCTCTATCCTGCTTTGAAACGCCGTAAATATCAGCGATAAAGGTGAGATATTTAATTCCACTCATAAACTCGTAAAGGTCAGGGTTATCGGGCAAGTACGCAATTCTTTTCTTGCACTCGATTGGATTTTCCTTTATAGAGTATCCGTCGATAAAAATCTCTCCCTCATCAAAGTCAAGAAGTCCACAGCACGATTTTATGGTTGTGGTTTTTCCTGCTCCGTTATGTCCTATAAAGGCGTACATCTCGCCTGCCTCTATGTGCAAGGAAAGATTGTCTACTGCCTTCTTTTCTCCATAGGTTTTTGTAAGTCCTTCTATTCTAAGCATAAGCTACCTCCAAATTTTTTCTTCCTTATTATTTTAACACGCATATTATATATTGTCAATAAAAACAAAAAAAACTGCGTCGCAAATGCGACGCAGTTAGCTTTCTTATTAACCGAAGAAGTCCGCTCCAATGTTGATGTTTGCTCCTGTTGAGCCGTCCTCTTCTGTGCTTTCTGTGATAGATGGACCACTTGAGCCCGCATTACCACTATTTACAATTATGTTGAATGAATCGCTTGCTGCCATAATGTCTTCAACTTGAACAGCATTTATTTCTATTTCAGGTGTGATATATCTCATTATACTTTTTCCTCCATACGGACTAAATCGAGAAAGTCAAATAACGGGCATAGAACGCCCATACATTTCTTTACACGATTAGTATACCACATACTTTTCGGTTTGTCAACAATTTTAAAAAAGTTTTTTATATTTTTCTCCTTTATTATATATAAGCCTCAAATAAATAGAAAAATCCCCCGATTGCTCGGGGGACTTTTTTTATATTAGTCGTTATAAAGCTCTGTGAACTTTGTAAGTCTCTTATACTTAGCCTTTGCAGCCTCCTCAGCCTTAGCAAAGAGTGCCTCTGCTCTTTCTGGGAATTGCTGTGCAAGACGGCTGTAACGAGTCTCGCTTGTGATAAAGCTCTTATAATCGCCTGTTGGCTCCTTAGAGTCGAGTGAGAATGGATTCTTACCCTCTGCCTTGAGAGCTGGGTTGAATCTAAACATCTGCCAGTAGCCTGCCTCAACTGCCTTCTTCATCTCGCCCTGGCAGTTAGTCATACCGCCCTTAAGTCCGTGCATTTCGCATGGAGCGTAGCCGATGATGAGTGAAGGTCCTGGATATGCCTCAGCCTCTGCCATAGCCTTGATGGTTTGTGCAGGGTCAGCACCCATAGCGATTTGTGCTACATATACATAGCCGTAGGACATAGCAATCTCTGCAAGGTTCTTCTTGCCAATTGCCTTACCTGCTGCTGCGAACTGAGCAACCTGACCGATGTTAGAAGCCTTAGAAGCCTGTCCACCGGTGTTAGAGTAAACCTCAGTGTCGAATACCATTACATTTACATCCTCACCAGATGCGAGAACATGGTCAAGACCACCAAAGCCGATATCGTATGCCCAACCGTCTCCACCGAAGATCCATACAGACTTCTTTGAGAGGTAATCCTTCTCTGCGAGGATTTCCTTAGCAACTGGGCAACCCTGTGCCTCTGCCTTTTCAAGCTCAACAACGAGAGCCTTTGTAGCCTCTGTGTTTGCCTTGCCGTTATCCTTAGTATCAAGGAATGCTTGTGCAGCAGCCTTGAACTCATCGCTTGCCTTGTCGCTCTCCATCATCTTCATAACCTTGCCGATGAGCTTCTCACGAATGGTCTTTTGACCGAGGTACATACCAAGACCGTGCTCAGCGTTGTCCTCGAAGAGTGAGTTAGCCCAAGCTGGTCCGCATCCGCTATCCTTATTTACTGTGTAAGGAGTTGAAGGAGCTGAGCCACCCCAAATTGATGAGCATCCTGTTGCGTTAGAGATGTACATTCTCTCACCAAAGAGCTGAGTGATAAGACGAGCGTATGATGTTTCAGCACAGCCTGCGCATGAGCCTGAGAACTCGAGAAGTGGCTGGTTGAACTGGCTTCCCTTTACAGAGAACTCTGCGAAAGGAAGATCCTTCTTAGATACATTTGCAACTGCGTAGTCGAATGCTGCCTGTTGGTCAGCCTGTGTAGCCTGTGGAACCATTCTAATAGCGGTCTTTTCAGGTGTGCCGTTTGCCTTAGCCTTGATAGCAACTGGACAAACATTTACGCAGAGTCCGCAACCCATACAATCAAGTGGGCTGATTGCGATTGTGAACTTGTAGTCCTCGCAGCCCTTACCGATCATCTTAGCTGTGAACTTTGTTGACTTAGGAGCCTTCTTTGCCTCTGCTGCGTTCATTGCGTAAGGACGAATGGTAGCATGAGGACAAACATATGAGCAGTTATTACATTGGATACAGTTTTCAGGAATCCACTCAGGAACTGTTACTGCAACACCACGCTTCTCGTAAGCTGCAGCACCCTGTGGGAATGTACCGTCTGCGTAATCAACGAATGCAGATACAGGAAGCTTGTCTCCGTCCATCTTTGATACAGGGAGAAGAACATTCTCAACATACTTAACAAGCTCTGGACGAGTTCCTGTAACCTTTTCCTTCTTCTTTGAAACCTTGAGGTCCTTCCAAGAAGCAGGAACATCAACCTTAACGATTGCGTCCTTACCAGCGTCGATTGCCTTGTAGTTCATTTCAACCACAGCCTCGCCCTTCTTGAGGTAGGACTTCTTAGCCATGTACTTCATCTTCTCGATTGCTACATCGATTGGCATGATCTTAGCAAGTGTGAAGAATGCGCTTTGGAGAATTGTATTGGTTCTCTTACCCATACCAATCTCGATAGCCTTATCAATAGCGTTAACAACATAGAAGTTGATGTTGTTATCAGCGATATATTTCTTAACCTCTGCTGGGAGATTTGCTTCAAGCTCCTCTACTGTCCATTGGCAGTTAAGAAGGAATGTTCCACCAGGCTTAACATCGTTTACGATCTTGTAGCCCTTGAGCATGTATGATGGGTTGTGGCAAGCTACGAAGTCAGCCTTTGTGATGTAGTAAGGGCTCTTAATCTGCTTGTCACCGAAGCGAAGGTGAGAAATTGTAACTCCACCTGTCTTCTTTGAGTCATACTGGAAGTAAGCTTGAATAAACTTGTCGGTGTTATCACCGATGATCTTGATTGAGTTCTTATTAGCTCCAACAGTACCGTCACCACCAAGGCCCCAGAACTTGCAAGAGATTGTACCCTCTGCGCTTGTGTCAGGAGCAACCTTTTCAGGAAGTGAAAGACCTGTTACATCGTCTACGATACCGATTGTGAAGTTTGCCTTTGGCTCTCTCTTCTTGAGGTTCTCGTATACTGCGAAGATAGAAGCAGGAGTTGTATCCTTTGAGCCAAGACCATAACGACCACCAACTACCTTTGCCTTTGAGCCCTTAATAGCAAGAGCTGAAACAACATCGAGGTAGAGAGGCTCACCAAGAGAGCCAGGCTCCTTGGTTCTGTCAAGAACTGCAATCTTCTTTGCTGTTGCAGGAATAGCCTCGAAGAGCTTGTCTGCAACGAATGGACGATAAAGTCTTACCTTAACAAGACCTACCTTCTCGCCCTTTGCCATAAGGTAGTCGATAACCTCCTCACAAACATCACAAATAGAGCCCATTGCAACGATAACTCTGTCTGCGTCCTCAGCACCGTAGTAGTTGAAGAGCTTGTAGTTTGTGCCGATCTTCTCGTTTACCTTGTCCATATATTCCTCTACGATTGCAGGAAGTGCATCGTAGTAGCTATTACATGCCTCTCTGTGCTGGAAGAAGATATCTCCATTCTCAGCAGAGCCACGAAGAACAGGATGCTCAGGATTGATTGCTCTCTTACGGAATTCAGCAATAGCGTCCTTGTCAACCATCTCAGCGAGATCGTCGTAATCCCAAACCTCGATCTTTTGGATCTCGTGTGAGGTACGGAAGCCATCGAAGAAGTTGAGGAATGGAACTCTACCCTTGATTGTTGAAAGGTGTGCAACTGCACCAAGGTCCATAACCTCCTGTGGGTTGGTGTTTGCCATCATAGCATAACCAGTTTGACGGCAAGCGTAAACATCGGAGTGATCTCCAAAAATGTTAAGAGCGTGTGATGCTACGCAACGAGCAGATACATGGATTACATTAGGAAGCAATTCACCTGCAATCTTGTACATGTTAGGAATCATCAAAAGAAGTCCCTGTGATGCTGTGTAGGTTGTGGTGAGAGCACCTGCTGCGAGTGAGCCGTGTACAGTTCCTGCAGCGCCTGCCTCGGACTGCATTTCTGTAACTCTTACCTTTTCGCCAAAAATGTTACGGAGGCCGGTTGCTGACCATGAGTCAGTAAGCTCTGCCATTACACTTGACGGGGTGATGGGGTAAATTGCTGCAACCTCAGTAAACGCATAGCTGACTGTAGCGGCGGCGGTATTACCGTCCATCGACTGTTTCTTTCTTGTTACCATAAGAAAAAACCTCCTGAAAAATTTATTAAAAATTTAATATAATATTTATCGTGGGTGTGCAAGCGCACCCTATTAATAATATCACTTTTTTATTCTAAATTCAATAGGTATTGAATAAATTTTATATTTTTGGTTAAAATATATAAGTTTCTTGCACATTTTTATTCGCAAATCTCAAATTCGTCAAGATTTATGCTTGATGTATCCTTTATGTTTCCCTTTGTTCTCTCAAAATAGGATATTTTTTGTCTTGACAAAAAGACCAAAAGCTTCTCAACGCTCATTCCCTCGCTCCTTGCTACATATGCAAGCTTCTTGGCATCTGCCTCGTTAAATCTAACCTTTATTGTTGCACTCTTTTTCATGATTTTCTCCTTGTTTTTTGTTCTTTTAATTATATTAACACATTTTACCTCGTTTGTCTTGCTATTTCGACTTTTTTGTGGTAAAATTTTTACAACGAGATTTTTATAGGTGGTATATTATGTTAAGCTGTGTATATAGTGCAGGCATATCTGGAATTGACGGCTTTTTAGTGACAGTTGAGTGCAACTGCACAAAAAGGCTTTCGTGCTTTGAGATTGTTGGCTTGCCAGACAATGCTATAAAGGAAGCAAAGGAAAGGGTTCGCTCCGCATCGCTAAACTCGGGCTTTGGCTTTCCCGACCTTGAAATAATTGTAAACCTTGCCCCTGCTGACATAAAGAAGGAGGGCTCTGCCTTTGACCTTGCTATTCTTATCAGCCTTCTTCAAGCCTCTGGAAAGCTCAAAAACGAATACGGAGAGGTAGACCTTAGCGATTGCTGTTTTATCGGCGAGCTATCCCTCTCGGGTGATATTCGCCCCGTTCGTGGTGCTTTATCTATGGCTATTTCTGCTCAGCGTGCTGGCAAGAAAAGGATTTTTGTTCCTTTGGAAAATGCCAAGGAGGCATCTGTTGTTGACGGCATAGAGGTTTATGCGATAAAGAGCGTAAAGCAGCTGACAAACTTCCTTTTGAACATTCATTCTCTCGAAAGATACATCTATGTACCAAGTGAAGAGGAAATCGCTCCCACTTGCCCTGATTTTGCAGATGTAAGAGGACAAGCGAGGGTTAAGCGTGCTGTTGAAATTGCGGCAGCAGGTGGGCATAACATTCTTCTTATAGGTCCTCCTGGCACTGGTAAATCAATGATTGCAAAGCGTATTCCGTCCATTCTTCCCGAGATGACCTTTGAGGAAAGCATCGAAACGACAAAGGTACACTCTATTTCGGGCATTTTGCCAAGTGATGTGTCGCTTATTCGCACCCGTCCCTTCCGTTCTCCTCACCACACTATGTCTGCTCCTGCCTTGGTTGGAGGTGGCAGAATCCCGGCTCCTGGTGAGGTTTCGCTCGCTAACAATGGCGTTTTATTCCTTGATGAATTTCCCGAGTTTAGCAAGAGTGTAACCGAGGCGTTAAGACAGCCACTTGAGGATGGTGCTGTAACTATAACTCGTGCGTCAGGCAGAATAAAATATCCCTGCTCCTTTATGCTTGTTTGTGCTATGAATCCGTGTAGGTGTGGCTATTATGGTCACCCAACTCACGAATGCACCTGCAAGGAGGGAGATCGTAAAAAGTACATAAGCAAGATAAGTGGCCCCTTGCTTGACAGAATAGATATTCAAATTGAGGTGCCCTCTCTTCCCTATAATGAGCTATCAAGCTCCGAGCGTAAGGAGGAGCCATCAAGCGAGATAAGAAAGCGTGTTAACTCTGCGAGAAAAATCGCTCAGGAGCGTTTTAAGGGTGAGAAAACGGATAATGGCATGCCCATTACCTGTAATGCTCAAATGGAGGCTCGCCATATTCGCATCTTTTGTCAGCTTGATGATGCATCTAAGCGTCTTATGGAGCGTGCGTATGATACGCTTGGTCTGTCTGCTCGTGGACATGATAGAATTTTGCGACTTGCTCGTACAATTGCCGACCTTGCCGGCTCAGAGGCTATTTTGCCTATCCACCTTGCAGAGGCAGTTCAGCTCCGCTCTCTCGACAAAAATCTTTAATTCAAGAGGGGATTTCTCAATGAAATTCCCTTTTTATTTTCCTTTTAAAAATTTTGCAAAAAGGTATTGCAATTTCAAAAAACATATGATATACTATAATCCGCACAAACAAATAGGGGTGTAGTTCAGTTGGTAGAACGGCAGTCTCCAAAACTGCATGTCCAGAGTTCGAGTCTTTGCGCCCCTGCCAAAAAATTCGACAAGTTTCGACAGAAGCTTGTCGATTTTTACTTCTTCACTCTTCACTCTTCACTTTTCACTAAAATTCCTTGTCGATTTTTGGCAAGTAATAAGTAATAGTGAATAGTGAAAAGGTGCTGATGTAGCTTTTCTCCTTTTAGTCGAAAAGTATTTAGCAAAAATATTACTTATCAAAAAAGCCAAGTCGCTTTGACTTGGCTTTTTGTTTTTATGGTGCTTTAAATTCGATAAGGCGTTTGAGCCAAGCACAGCTTGCCTCGTAGTGGGCGTCATCTGTGCCTACGGTTTTAACGACACAGGCTATTGTGTCCTTTGGTAGCTCACTAAGCTCGGGGAAGTATTTTACAATGTCGGTCCTTGAAAGGTCGAGTGCGTATTCGTTACCCTCGTAAAGCAATGCTTGGTCGGGGGCATAGCCTATTGCGTCCTCGATTTTCACAAGTGCATCTGGTGCAAAGGTTTCATAAAGTGCTGGGTCTATAAAGAACACGACAACTGCTCCGCCCATTGCTTGTGTTTGAAATTGCTCAAGGGCTGAGTTGTTATCCTTTGCCATTAGAACCTTACTTGGGTCCTCCTTGGCAAGTATTTCCATTTGCTCGGGCGTTTGATAAACAAGTGTTGAGAAAAGTAGCCTTGCCTCTCCATCTCCGTCATAGTCCTCGCACACGCCTTGTAGCCTTTCGCCTATAACTCCTGCATTTGATGCCATATACTTTGGACCAACATACATAATTTTAACATCGTATTTTTCCCTGCCACAAAGGGTGAGGGAAAGAAGCAAGACAATAACAAGTGCTATTGCAAGCATTATAATCGCCCATTTATGTCTATACCAAATATTACCCCAAAAGCTACCCTTAACCTCTTTGTCGCTTTCGAGATGAATATCCTCACTCGTGCTATCGCCAAGCATTTTAAGACGCTTAGCCGAGTTTGATTCATTTATGCTTTCGCTATTTTTATTTTCCATTTTAGCTCCCTGCTAACATATTTTTTTATATTCTATCATATTTGCGTGGCTATGTCAAGTTCTCACTTATTTTCTAAAAGCCTATTGACACGCCCATTTTAAAGGGGGTATAATTAATTATACTTTGCTTTTTAGAGGTGGAAAATGGCAAATATAGCACTTTTGAACAGATGCAATCTTAAATGTCCCTATTGCTTTGCCGAGAATTATCGTGGTGAGGAGGCTAAGGATATATCCTTAGAGGCTTTTTCGGAGCTTCTTAGCTTTTGTGCCGAGGAGGACACGCTTGGTCTTATCGGTGGAGAGCCATTCTTACATAAGAGTATAAATGAAATTCTTTCGCTACTTATAGAGGATAGGCGTTTTAGAGAGGTCACAGTATTTACAAACGGAATTTATATTGACAAATCCCTTGACCTGCTTAGCCACTACAAATTCAAGCTTTTGGTAAATGTAAATTCAAGCGGGGATATTGGCTCTGTTAATTTCGAAAAAATGAGGTCAAATCTAAAAGAGGCCTTTTCTGCTATGAGAGGCAGAGTTGACCTCGGGCTAAATATATACAAGGAAAGCCAAGATTTTAGCGAGTTTTTAACTCTTGCAGATGAGCTTGGCGTTAGGCGTGTGAGAATAAGCGTCGTTATTCCTCAAAAAAGAGTTGAGAGTGGGATTGAATATTTTAAGCGTATGAAGCCGACTCTGCTTTCGCTTTATCGTGAGCTATCAAGCCGTCACATATCGCCCTGCTATGATTGTAACGCCATTCCCGAGTGCGTTTTCACAGAGGATGAGCTATCGTTTTTATCGACACTCCCCTTTAACAATGGCTTTGAAAGAAGTATTTTTCTTGGTCAACGCTCTGTTTGCTCCCCCGTTATTGACCTTTATCCCGATCTTACTGCAACAAGATGCTTTGGGGTGGACGGGGTGCGTGTGCCGATTTCGGAGTTTAGGTGTCTTAGCGACCTTAGAAATTTCTTTTTCAAGGTGATAGATTGCTCTCTTGTAAACAAGCCTGCCTCCCCCGAGTGTGAGCAGTGCTATAAGTACAAGACCTTTTCCTGCTTTGGCGGTTGCCTTTGCTATAAAAAATAATAAAAGCCCGTTGCATTTTCGCAACGGGCTATTTTTTAATCTTTTATAAGTGTGTATCTGCCACTTTTCAAAATCTCTACGAGCTGAGGCATTGAGGTTATTTTTTCATCGGTCATAATTCCTGCATTGGTTGGAACATCGTGGTAGTGGAAGTCCGTACCAGAGGTCTTTATAAGTCCGTACTTATCTGCCCACTCATCTGCGATTTCGTTTCTTGAATCGTGTCCCTTGTGTCCGTTAAATGCCTCTACTCCATCAAGAAGATATGGTGATGTGATTGTCATATTATCACGGAAGGGGTGTGCCTGAATGAACAAAAGTCCGTTTTCCTTGGCAAAGCGACTAAATTTCTCAGCGTTCATCTCAAAGAGGTTCTCATTAGCTCTTAAAAGCTCCTCGGTGATGCCAAAAACGAGATAGTCGTTTATGTTACAATTAAAGCGTATTTCCATTCCAAGAAGCACCTCTAATTTATCGCCCGCGCGCTCTTTAAGCTTGGTGTAGCCGTACATATATTTGTCTACCCAATCCTGCCAGCTCTCAGCCTTGACAAAATCATATGTGCCACTATTAAAGTGGTTTGTTAGAACAAGGGTTGAATAACCACCTCTTGTATATTTATCAACTATTGTATCCACATCAACTCTTGCACATTGACTAACATCGCACGAGTGACAGTGAAGCTCTGCTTTAAACATTTCATATACCTCTTTTTTCTTTATCCACAACATATTATACACCCAAAAATTATACAGGTCAAGCGTTTTTTCCAAACAATTTTATAATTGCACAGCACGCACGCATAGTGTCCGTAGCAGTCACATATGGGCGAAGAATTGCCTCGTTAGTGCTTGGGCAATATTCAAGCAAAATCGCACACTCGTAAAATAGCCTCAAAAAATTCTTTTTTGCATTTTTTATGTACACTCCGTCGCTTTTCACCTCATAATCAAGGATTGTTTTTGAGAGTGCGTTTTTTAAAATATCGAGGCTTAGCTCTAAGTATTCTCCACCATATTTTTCATCTATTTTATTTAGATATAGTATGTGCCTTTTTGGATATTTTCTTCTAAATTTTGCAATAAGCTCATTTTCCATAAAATCACCTCTATATATAATATGCAAGGGGCGGACAAAAGTCCGTCCCCTTTAAAGTGCTTTTATGATTAGTGGCTTTTTTGTAGGCTTATTGCTTGATAGCTCTATTGCATTATCAAGAGCGACTGTTGCTCCCTTTATAAGCGTATCATTTGAGGTGTAGAGGGTTGCGATTGTGTCGCCCTCTCTTACATAATCTCCCACCTTAGCGTGGAGCATAATGCCCGAGAGGTGGTCGATTGTATCACCTTTTTTTGCTCTGCCTGCACCAAGAAGCATTGACGCCTCGCCAACGCTCTGCGCTCTCATTTTAGTTATATAGCCCGAGGTTGTCGCCTTATATTCAGCCCTGTGCCTTGCACAAAGAAGCGTATCTGGATTGTCGATTACAGACACATCACCGCCCTGAGCCCCTATCCATTCCTTCATTTTGGAGAGTGCCTTGCCCGAGGCTATGGCATCTCTTACCCTATCTTGTGCTATGTCAAGGTCAACTGAAAGAGCCATAGAAAGCATATTTGAGGCAAGGGCAATACAAAGCTCACAAAGCTCGCTATCTCCTTTGCCACTTAGCACCTCTATCGCCTCGTAAACCTCGAGTGAGTTTCCAATTGCAACACCGAGAGGTGTGTCCATATTTGTAACCAATGCACGCACATTTCTGCCAAAGGCTGTGCCTATTTTTATCATTTGCGAGGCAAGGGAAATAGCTCCCTGCTCATCCTTCATAAATGCTCCGTCGCCACACTTGACATCGAGAACTATCGAGCTTGCTCCCGAGGCAAGCTTTTTTGACATTATGCTCGATGCGATAAGAGGGATTGAGTCAACCGTCGCTGTAACATCTCTTAGGGCATATAGCTTTTTATCAGCGGGAACAAGATTTCCGCTTTGTCCTATTACGGCAACTCCTACCCTTTCAACCTGCTCAAAGAATGCCTCACCCGTAAGCTCGGTGGAAAAGCCACTTACGCTTTCAAGCTTATCTATTGTGCCACCCGTAAAGCCGAGTCCTCTGCCCGACATCTTTGCAACCCTTGCACCAAGGCAAGCAACAATTGGAGCGATAATAAGAGTTGTCTTATCGCCTACTCCACCCGTGCTATGCTTATCGACACATAGTCCGTTAAATTTATCAAGGCAGACAATATCTCCCGAGCGCATCATAGCATCGGTAAGATAGAAGGTTTCCTCATCGCTCATACCATTTAGGCATATTGCCATTGCAAGGGCAGACATTTGGTAGTCTGCAACCTCGCCATTAACAAAGCCCTCAATAGCGAAGTCTATCTCCTGCCTTGAAAGGGGCATATTCATTCTCTTTTTATAGATTATATCGTATATTCTCATAGCTTAAACCCGTTTGGAAATAGCTTACTAAGTGTGTGTATTTTTGGCTTTTTGCCATCGAAAAGAACTATTTCAAGCGTGCCCTGACAAAGCTCAGAAAGCACCTGTCTGCAAATTCCACAGGGGAAAACATACTCGCTTATGCTCATATTTTTTCCACCCACTATTGCAATGGCAACAAAATCACGCTTGCCGTCTGCTATTGCCGAGGCGAGTGCTGAACGCTCTGCACAAATTGTAGCTCCATATGATGAGCTTTCGACATTGCACCCTGTGTAGATGCTTCCATCTGCGCAAAGGATTGCCGAGCCAACATTAAAGCCCGAATATGGGGCGTACGAGCTTTTCATTACCTCGCTCGCCCTTTCTATCAAGAGGGTGTAATCCTTCATTTTATCACCTCAAAATATCGTTTTTAAAGCTCTTTCCTGCTCCGTCATACTCCACTCCCAAAAGCTCGCATATTGTTTTACCAATATCGGCATAGGCTTGGCGAGTGCCAAGGTCCTTTGGCAAAATCTCTTTGCCGTATACAAGGATTGGAATATATTCTCTTGTGTGGTCCGTGCTGATATCACCAGGATCGCATCCGTGATCAGCAGTTATTATAAGCACATCCTCATCGTTTAGCGAGGACATAATTTGTGGCAAAGCGTTATCGAACTCTGCGATTGCCTTGGCATAGCCGTCTATATCGTTTCTGTGTCCGTATAGCATATCAAAATCGACAAGGTTTGTAAAGCAAAGTCCTTCAAAATCGCACTCGTTAATGATTTCAAGCGTTTTTGAAATGCCATCGGTGTTTGATTTTGTGTGATAGCTCTCATCAATGCCTCTGCCCGCAAAAATGTCGTAGATTTTTCCTATTGAGATTACTCTCTTACCTGCCTCGCTTATTGCATCGAGGATTGTTTTTTGAGGTGGTTCAAGTGAAAAATCGTGACGGTTTGATGTTCTTTTAAAGTTAGGGTACTCGCCAACAAAGGGGCGTGCGATTACTCTGCCAACGCCATTTTTACCTGTTAGCATTTTTCTTGCTATCACGCAGTAGCGATAAAGCTCGGATATGCTCACAAGCTCCTCGTGAGAGGCGATTTGAAACACGCTATCTGCCGAGGTGTATACAATAAGCTTGCCCGTTTCAAGATGCTCTTTTCCGTAATCGTGTATAACCTGTGTTCCTGAATATGGCTTGTTGCAAAGCACTCCTCTGCCTGTTAGACGCTCAAACTCATCAATTATCTCAGCATCAAAGCCGTTTGGGTAGGTGGGAAGTGGCTCGCTTGATATAACGCCTGCTATTTCCCAATGGCCTACGGTTGTGTCCTTGCCACGAGAAAGCTCGGCACTTCTGCCATATGCTCCAAGAGGACTATTACAGCCCAAAATTCGAGTGCCCTCTATGCATCCAAGCCCAAGCCTTACCATATTGTCAGCCTTGAAGTATGGTGATTTAGCGATACTTCCAAGGGTGTTTGCACCCTCATCACCAAAATCGCACGCATCGGGCAATGCCCCTATTCCAAAGCTATCAAGAACAATTAAAAATACTCTTTTTATCATAATCTTATTGCAGTTTCAAGTGCGAGCGTCATCATTTGTGTAAAGCTATTTTGACGCTCATCAGCGTTTGTTGCCTCGCCTGTTATAATGTGGTCAGAGATTGTGCATATTGCAAGTGCGTTCTTTCCAAGGCGTGCTGCGTTCATATATAGAGCTGCTGCCTCCATTTCAACTGCCATAACGCCCATCTTCTTCCATTTTGCACTCGATGTGTCATCAGCACTCACGCCCTCAAAATCGCCATAAAAGACATCAGAGGACACAAGGTTTCCTACATGGTAGGTAAGTCCAAGCCTTTCTGCCTCCTCTGCGCAGGTCTTTAAGAGCTTATAGCTTGCAATTGGTGCAAAGGTGCCACTAAGACGGAAGGTGTGTGCGTAATTTGAGTCGGTGCACGCTCCTTGTCCTAAGACAATATCCCTTACCTTAATATTCTCCTGTAATGCTCCTGCCGAGCCTACACGGATAATATTTTCAACTCCAAATACAGTAAATAGCTCGTGCGAGTAAATGCCTATTGATGGCATTCCCATACCACTTGCCATTACTGACACCAAAACGCCCTTATACTCTCCTGTATAGCCCTGCACGCCTCTTACATTGTTGACAAGACGAGGGTTTTCAAGAAAGTTTTCTGCTATAAACTTAGCACGCAAGGGATCTCCTGGCATAAGCACGGTTTTAGCAAAGTCCTCAGGGGTTGCCTTTATATGAGGGGTTGGATATGCTGGCATTAATAGCCACCTCCCTTTTCATCCTTCAAAATTTTAATTAGCCTTGATGTTCCAAGGCGTGACGCACCAAGGGCAATAAAATCTCTTGCGTCATCAAAGCTTGATATTCCACCTGCTGCCTTTATCTTAACATTGTCGCCTACATACTTATTAAAGAGGGCAATATCCTCTCTTGTAGCTCCACCCGTTGAAAAGCCTGTCGAGGTCTTGATAAAATCTGCCTTTGCCTCGGTAACGATTTCGCACATACGCTTTTTTTCGTAATCGGTGAGCAGGCAGGTTTCAATTATAACCTTCAAAACATTGTTACGGCAAGTATATCTTTGAGCCTTTAATTCGTCAAGGATTTTATCAAATCTGCCGTCTTTAAGGTCGCCTATATTTATAACTGTGTCGATTTCATCGGCTCCGTTTTCAATTGCATCCTTTATTTCAAGGCACTTAACCTTCTCGGTTGAATAGCCATTTGGAAAGCCTACAACTGTGCATATTCTCATTCTGCTATCGCAGTATTCCCTTGCACTTTCTACAAATGATGGTGGAATACAAACAGAGGCTGTATTATAATAAATTGCCTCATCACAGGTTGTCTTGATGCTGTCCCAGCGGGCATCCTGCTTTAAATTAGTATGGTCTACCATTGAAAGTATTTCTTTAATGTCCATTGTTATATTCTCCCTTAGTGATTATTTTCTATTTATATTTTATCATATATATATTAAAAAATCAACTTTTCACTCGCATTTTTACGCTGGTGAATATATTTCGACAAAAAGTTTCAAAAAAGTATTTATTTTTCCACAAATGTATGGTAAAATGAAATTAATCATTGTTGACAAATCAACAAGTTGACGAAATCAACGAAAGAGGAATCCTTTATGACTACCACACTCGCATCGCCAACTAAGAAGGAGCTAAAAGCCCAAAGAAAGGCTGAAAGGCTCGAAAAAAAGCGTAAGAAAAAAGAGGTCAAGGAGCGTGAGAGGGACAAATTTAGACGCCTTCGCACGATCGAGCCATACACGAGAATTGTTCCGTACATTATGGAAAATAGAATTGGCTCTCAAAACTTTATCTTTGATAAGATAAATATGGCTCCTATTGATGCATATATCAAGGAAAAGCAGGAAAGCGGACTTTCTCACTTTAACCTTATGCATATACTTATTGCCTCTTATGTTCGCACCTGCTCACAAAGACCTGCCATAAACAGATTTATTCGTGGTCAAAAGATATATTCACGAAAAAAGGTAGAGGTTGCAATGGTTGTTAAGAAGGAGATGTCGCTTGAATCTCCCGACACCGTTATTAAGGTGACCTTTGACCCAAGGACTACTACTGCCGAAACTGTTTACCACCTGCTCAACGAAAAGATTGAGGAATACAGAAAGCATCCAAACAGTAGCTTTGATAAGCTTGCTAAGGTGCTCAATTTCATTCCCGGTATTCTTTTACGCTGGACTGTTAGGTTTCTTAGGTTTTTGGATTATTTTGGACTTTTGCCAAGAGCTCTTACAAGGCTAAGTCCGTTCCACGCATCGTTCTTTATTACATCAATGGGCTCACTTGGTATTCCGCCAATTGTTCACCATTTGTACGATTTTGGAACGCTTCCTGTATTTTGTGCATTTGGCTCACGCCAAAGGGAGCTTTCTATAAATGCTGACGGAGGTGTGGTTAAATCAAGCTTTGTAGATGTTACATTTAATCTTGATGAGCGTATTTGTGATGGCTTCTACTATGCATCTGCACTCAAGCTTATGAAAACTCATTTCAAAAAGCCTCATATGCTTGACGCTCTACCCGAAAAGGTTTACGAGGATATAAAATAATAAAAGGCTCGGCTTATGCTGAGCCTTTATAGTATTTTTGAGCTATTTAAGTTGAAAAGCGTGAGGGGTTATGGTATAATTGTGGTAGTTATCAAATTCAGGGGGCAGATATGATTTTAGTTACTGGTGCAAGTGGCTTTGTGGGTAGCAGAATAATTAAGGATTGTAAAAATGTTATTGCGTGTCCTTCTCTTAAAGGACTTAGCGAGGACGATATTAGGCGTATTGTCGAAAGCAACGACATTGATGCGATTGTGCATACTGCGGCAATATCCGATATTGGTGAGTGTGAGAAAAATCCCGAGGCATCATATATTGCAAATGTTCAAATTCCTATTTGGCTTTCAAGAGCATCTAAGGGCATAAAGCTTGTGTGCTTTAGCTCTGATCAGGTGTATAGTGGTACTGAGGCTGACTGCCCGTTTACCGAGGATATGGTAAAGCCGAGCAACACCTACGCAAGGCACAAGCTCGAAATGGAGCAAAGGGTGCTTGACATAAATCCCGATGCAGTTATGCTCCGTGCCGAGTGGATGTATGACTACTATCTTAAAAAGTCAAATTACTTTATGGGGATTTTAAATGCGACGGACTCTGTGTCTTATAGCTCACAGCAATACAGGGGTGTAACCTATGTCAAGGAGGTTGCCGAGAATATCAAAAATGTGATTGCCCTGCCCGGTGGCTCATATAATTTTGGCAGTGAAAGTGCAAAATCCATGTATGAGATAACAAAGGATTTTCTATTAGCAATTGGCAAGGACATAAGGGTTGAGGATGCACCCTCACGCCACAACCTGTGGATGAATTGCGACAAGGCGAGGAAGCGTGGCGTGATTTTTAGCAGTGTCGAGGACGGCTTGATTAAATGTGCCAAGGATTACGGCTTAATAAAATAAGGAGAGCTTTATGTGGAACGGAAGAAAAAAGGCAGTTACATTCAGCTTTGATGATGGTGTAACGCAGGATATAAGATTAATCGAAATTTTGAACAAATATGGCTTGAAGGCTACATTCAATTTAAACTCTGAGTTTTTAGGTCTTGATGGCACTCTTGACCGAAATGGAAGAACGGTTCGCCACGACAAAATAAGCCCCGATAAAATAAAGGAGATTTACACAGGTCACGAGGTTGCGGGACATACTCTAACGCACCCGTTTTTGCCCGATTGCTCCGACGAGGAAATTATAAGGCAGGTTGAAAGGGATAGAGAAAATCTTTCAAGGCTTTGTGGCTACGAGGTTGTGAGCATGGCGTACCCCTGCGGTGGTGAAAACAACAACGACCGTGTGGCTGAAATCATAAGAAGCAACACCAAAATTAAGCTTGCAAGAACCATCACCTCAACATATAGCTTTGATTTGCAAAGCAACCTTTTAAGATTTAATCCTACTGTGTACTATGTTGATGATAGGCTTGATGAGATTGTCGATGAATTTTTGGCATTGGAGCCTACCTCTGAGGCTCTGCTCTATATTTGGGGACACTCATACGAAATGGACGCAGAATATATCACCTGGGAGAAATTCGAGCAGGTTTGCAAAAGGCTTGCAAATCACGATGATATCTTCTACGGGACAAACAAAGAGGTTTTACTATAAAGCAAAAGCCACAGGGCGTACCCTGTGGCTTTTTATTTGATTTTATTCATCATCGCCTGTTTGAACAGGGGTTGCTTGTGGAACAAGTGCACTCATTCCATGGCCTACTCTTACCTGATTAAAGGTGATGGCGTTGAGTGACATATCGCTATATGTCTTTGTTGTTGCATATTTATCTGCATTTATGTACTGAGCAACCTTGACATTGCCCTCTGCGTCGGTTGCGTAAATTCCAACCACAAGGTTAAGGGAATCTGCAATCTCTGCACTAAATGAGGAAATGTCTACATTCAAGGTTACATATTTCAAATCATCAACTGGAATCATTACACCCTTTGCAGATGTATTGAGTGAGCCGTCTACAAAGAATGCTTGATTTGACGCTACTGTGCCTGCATTTGCCATAACTATACCAAATGTGAAGCTTGGATAAAGCTCCTTGTATTTGGTAAGAGCCTCCTTGTTTACAGTAAAGCCTGCTTTAAGTGAATAGCCGTCAGGTCCTACCGAGTAGCCCTTTGCCTCAAACATTGGATCTGCAACAGCTTCCTTATCGCTTATTGTACAGCCATCATTTGTGCAATCGGTAATAATCTTGCCTTCTACTGCATAACCATCTGCGTAAATTATTTTAGTTGCGAATACATGCACCAAGGCAGTTGTGGTTTCAGCTCCACATCTTGAACAGGTATCTGCTGTTTCACAGCTTGTGTCTGGATCCTCGTGAATGTTGTCGAAATAATATTCACAGTGATTTGCATATACAACCTTTGATACCCAGCTTGAGGCATCAGTGGTTAGGTCTGCTATAAAAGCAGAGTCCGCTGTACCTGTAAAGATGATTTTTTCAACGCTACAGTTATCAAGAGAATATCTACTGTTAACACCTGTACAGCCCTTTGGAATTATGTAGGTTACGGGTGTTGTTGTCTTGCCATTTGTGATTTTACGAAAATCCTGTGGGATAATACTATTATATCCCTCTGGGAATTTAATCACAGAAAGCTTATTACAGTTTTTGAATGCATTTGCTCCAAACGAGGTTACTGTGTTTGGGATTTCAATGCTTTCAAGTGATATGCAATCATTAAAGCATTCATTTGGAATTTGTGTTATTCCTGTGCTTGGCAATTTAATGCTAACAAGAGATGAGCATCCTGTAAATGATGCATAGTGAAAGAATGTGCCCTCGGGTAGATAGACATCTATCAAGGATGAACAATCTTGATATGTCCAGTTTAGCCTTGCGTTTTTAAATACCTCTACTCTTATCAATGATGCATTTGTATAGCTCTCTCCGGTTTTTTCGTTTAGCTTGGTGAACGAAAGCCTCATATCCGTACCCGAAGAGCCATTGTAGATGTAGTATGCAGGATAGGTTGTATAGGTGCCGTCAGCGTTTTTAAGCACCGCTCTTGATGTGGTATCATAGTCATTCACCTCGGCAATGCCATCAACATATTTAACATCGCCATACTCATTTGATGCCGAGCCAGTTACTGCTGCACTTGTAGTAATAGCAAATACTGAAGCTATTACAGCTATCACAGTAGCTACAAGCAAAGTGGTTAGAAATTTCTTTTTCATAATTTTCTCCTCTTATGGTAATATATACAAAATACTTTTACAGCATAATTATATCATATATAAATATACTTGTCAATATTGTAATATACAAAATTTTCGAGCCTCGTGCTTTTTACAACAATACATAAAATTTCCCTTGTCGTTTTTGCAAAATAAAAATCCACTTGCCATTAAGGGTCGAGTGGATTTTTATTTAATTATTTTCTAACGAGGATTATTCCTCATCGCCTGTTTGAACAGGAGCTGCTTGTGGAACAAGTGCGCTCATTCCATGGCCTACTCTTACCTGATTAAAGGTGATGGCGTTGAGTGACATATCGCTATATGTCTTTGTTGTTGCATACTTATCTGCATTTATGTACTGAGCAACCTTGACATTGCCCTCTGCGTCGGTTGCGTAAATTCCAACCACAAGGTTAAGGGAATCTGCAATCTCTGCGGTAAATGAAGAAATATCTACATTCAAGGTTATGTATTTCAAATCATCAACCTCAATCATTACACCCTTTGCTGATGTATTGAGTGAGCCGTCTACAAAGAACGCTTGATTTGATGCTACTGTGCCTGCATTTGCCATAACTATACCAAAGGTAAAGCTTGGATAAAGCTCCTTGTATTTGGTAAGAGCCTCCTTGTTTACAGTAAAGCCTGCTTTAAGTGAATAGCCGTCAGGTCCTACCGAATAGCCCTTTGCCACAAACATTGGATCCATTGACTTGTTTACAATGTCGTATTTTGTACAGCCCTCATTTGAGCAACCGTAGTTATATACACCGTTTGAATCGAAGCTTACATATACAAGGGTTTCGTAAAGCTCGTGTCCCTGTGTGCCTGCAACATTATGACCACATTCGCCACATATTACGCCATCCATACAGTCGCCTGTGCCCTCATAATCATGGATTCCGTTATAGAACACGCTACATGGATTAACATTAAATGTAACTCTGCTATTTGCCTTTGCAGTTACAATATTCTCGCCAGAGTCGGTACCTGTTGCACCATTTTTGCCCTCTGAAATTTTCTCGATAAGAGTATCCCATTGTTCCTCTGTTCCACAATAATAGAACTGTATATTTGGACAGTTGGTAAAGTATTGGTGAGCTGAGCTTACATCAACATTGTCAGCAGTAAATGTAGCTGGGAAATATACCTTTACATTTGCTGCACCTCTTACATAGAAGTTATCACCTGTTACGCCCTTAAAGCCCTTGAAGTTAGCTCCAAATACGAGCTTTTCAAGCTTGCCCTCTGTGCCAAACATACTAAATTGAAGTGCTCTATAATGTACTTCCTCAACTGTGTTTGGAAAAACAAGCTCTTTTAGATTTTTACACATATAGAAGCATCTATAAGGGATAACTTTTATCTGCGAGCCTTCCTCAAAGGTGATTTTTTCAAGCTGAGTATCTTGGAAAACTCCAAGGTCATCATGCTCTATAAAGCTGGGGATTCCCTTTGGTACAAAAAACTCCTTTAAGTTACTTTGAGCTACTGCGTGAAGGCCCATATAAGTAATTGGGGTGCCTGGCTCAATATCAGCAATTATCAATTGAGTATTTTGGAACATTCTATCAATAATTTCAGTTGCCGTTTTTGGAAAATAAAAATATTGAATAGGTACATTTCTATTAGCACCATAATAGCCGAATTGGAAGCTTGAATCAAACTTTTCAATTCCCGATATACCGTCATTTACAAAATCATCTCTTAGGTTAACTACAACAACTCCCTTTTGCTGTGAGCCTCCATAAAATTTTGACACATCGTTAAAGCTTGCCTTTTTGTCAGTAACGGTAATAAGATTAACCGCTCTGTCGCTAACAAGCTTGTTGTCGGTGTTAATATACCAAACAAGAGCGTAGCCCTCTGTATCATAAAGATTTACTACGGGATTACTAACGCTTGCGTCTCCTACTGTAAAGCTTCCGCTAAGAGTAACGGTAGTGTCCTTGTTGATAGTAGTTGCGCTTACTGAAACTGCGAAAACGCACATTATCGCTACCAAAACAAGCATAAACAAAATAAACCTTTTTTTCATTGTTTTCTCCTTATAATTTTTGTAGTTTTTATCGAGCATTTGTGAAAATAAGAAATAATATTGACAACTCTACACATTTATTTTATAATGATTGTAGGTAATTGTAAATAGATTATTTTATTGAATATTTGTATTATTTTATTATTGATTATCAAAAAGGAGGGTGAAAAAATTGAAGCTACATCGTTATAGAAATGTTGAAATCTTGAATCTAAAAAGCAAAAAATCATCCGATGCACCATTGATTATAAACCTTGCAAACGACTGCTTTACTTATTTTGAGCCCTTTGCATACGACACATATAACGATCAAGGACGAGATGATTATTTCTTGATCTATGTGACAGACGGAATTTTCAACACTAACATAGATGGCACTGCCTTTCACTTAGGAAAGGGCTCAGTGATTTTATATCCTCCCAAATACAAATATCACTATTGGGGAGAGCCACCGTCAAAATATCTTTGTGTGCATTTTACCGGATCACATGTAGAAACGCTTTTAGCGGATTTAGGCTTTCCAACATTAAAGCCTTATACATTAGAAATTGAATTTTCCCCTAAAATCAAATCCTTGTTTGATAAAATAATTGAGCAAGATATGACAAATGCTCCTTTTTTGAAATATTCATTAGCTTGTCTTTTGGAGGAAATTTTACTTACCATTGCCACAAACAGAGTGAGGAGTGATGGTTATCGCACATTCAAAAAATCAATCAAATACATTCACGAGAATTATACAGAAAAAATACAAATTCCCTATCTTGCAAAATTAGAGGGCTTAAGCAATTCAAGATACATTACTCTTTTTTCTAAGGAAATGAAAAAAACGCCAAGCACTTATATACTTGACCTAAGGCTTGGCAGAGCCTGCGAGCTTCTTTTGACAACGGATATGGAAATTAGCTTGGTTGGTGCTTCATCTGGGTACAAGGACCAGTATTTTTTCAGCAAAATATTCAAAAAGCATATAGGAATATCACCTCAGGAATATAGAAAAAGGAACAAGGAAAGCTAAAAGGGTTTTCAGCATTGGATAAAGAAAAGGGCACAAAATGTGCCCTTTGTTTTTATTTATCATCGCCTGTTTGAACAGGAGCTGCTTGTGGAACAAGTGCGCTCATGCCGTGGCCTACTCTTACCTGATTAAGGGTTACGGCGTTGAGTGACATATCGCTATATGTCTTTGTTGTTGCATATTTATCTGCGTCTATGTACTGAGCAACCTTGACATTGCCCTCTGCGTCGGTTGTGTAAATTCCAACCACAAGGTTAAGAGAATCTGCAATCTCTGCGGTAAATGAAGAAATATCTACATTCAAGGTTACATATTTCAAATCATCAACCTCAATCATTACACCCTTTGCTGATGTATTGAGTGAGCCGTCTACAAAGAAGCTATTGCCTGATGCTACTGTATTTGCGTTTGCCATAACTATACCGAAGCTGAAGCTTGGGTAAAATCCCTTATATTCTTCGAGAGCAGTGATATTTACCTTGTATCCAGCCTTAAGTGAATAGCCGTCGGGTCCTATCGAATAGCCGAGGCAATTAAAGAGTGCAGGCGCTTCATCTGTGATATCCTCAGCACCGCATTTTGCACACTTAAGAGTTTTGCAGCCCGCCTTACTAAAATCAGTATAAGCAATATTAATTACTGTTGCATTTTCTAAATCGTGCACGCCACCGTTATTGGAGTTTGGTATTTCAACCTCACCCATACTTGCTCCACAGAAGCAATATGTATTTCCCCATGCATTATCTACACAGGTAGGCTCTTTTGTTATAACAGCTTTTCTTACATCCTCTAAATGAACAAAGCCGTCAGTAGTAAAGTTTAAATTCTTAGCGAGTGGAGAACAAGTTCCCTCCTTGCACTTATAGATATATGCTCCCGTGTTAGTGTAGTTATTATAACCACTTATAGTGAAATTAATATCGCCCTGGTTCGGATTTGCAAAAACTACTGAAACATAATTCATCTCGCTGGAAAAGGCAAATTCAGTCATATTTCCCAAGAACACAACGGTTATTGCTGTTTCCGGTGTTCTTGCAATGCCCTCAGCGTTAGTTGCAAACATCCAGCTGCCTGTTATTTTAGTAACATTTTCGCCAAACACCAAATATTTGTTAATGCTATTACAGTTTTTAAACGCTTCATATTCAACGGTCTTCAAGTTTTCTGGAAAATAGTAAACCTCAGGTCTTGTAAGCTCATTTGGATTATTTACAAAGTATAATGATGTACATTTTACAAAGGCTCCTTCGTTTGAAGAGCTTTGACCGGTAATAGTTAAAATGCTATCCGGCAAATAAAATGCTTCAAGAGAGGTACAAGCAAAAAAGCTCTTTGCTTTTATTGTTTGAAGATTTGAGCTTTCAGAAATAACTACTCTTTTAAGGCTACTACATTCATCAAATGCCCAACCACCTATTTCAATAACACTGTCGGCAAGTTTAACATACTCAAGAGCATAGCAGTTGCCAAATGCCTCGTGCTGAGCTGTAGCATCAAGTCTTGTTAGTGTTGTACAGGTTGTCATATCAACAAACTTTAGAGATGTTGAATCTCTTAATCCGGACATATATGATTGACACTCTGTCCTTGTACATCCGCCATCAATTACCTTGTAGCCATCAGGGATTTCAATAGCTATAACGCTATTTTTGTCATAGGTGGCTTTACATGGATTCTTTTCGTTAATATCATCAAAGCTTATATTAAATATTTCGTTTGCATATAATGTGCCGAGGTCGTGACCCCAATATGTATCAGCTTCATAAAACTTTGTGATATAATAGGTTGGATAAACGTGTGTGCTTCCGCAAGAGCAGCTTAATTCAACTCTTGCATTTACTACGGTGCTTGCGTAGCTTGCATAAATTTTAGGGGTAATATGCTCACTTGCTTCAATTTCGACAATGGTCTCCACAGTCTTTCTGTTAAAATATCCCTCATAGGTATTAACGGACTCTTGTAGTGTAAGAGCGCTTGTCGATAGCGCCAAAGCGAAAATCACACTAACGAGCATCAAAACGGTTATTAAAATCTTCTTTTTCATGTTTTTCTCCTTTTGATTTGAAATAGCTTTCTTTTCATAAATTTTCTCTTTTTGATTTGAATTTTGTATTAAAGTATCTTAAATAGAGTATAAACTATGACCTTAGGTTAAGGTCAATAGGTTTTTAAAAATTATTTATTAAAAATTTTAAGCTAAAGCTCCTCGAAAACGAGCATACCGTTTTCCTTCGCCCTTGCCGCCTTAAAGGTCATTGAGCCTGCATAGCCGTCTATTACCTTAAAGCCTGTAAACACAAGTCGCCCGTTCCATTCTGCACACTTTGGCACGCCTGCACAGGGAATGAGTGTATCATCTATTGCCTCAAAGTCCTCAAAGGGCTTACTTGACACAAGATATCTTGCCCTACCACGAAGGCTAAATACGAGATAGTATTTTCCGTTATACTTGAAATAGTCGGGGCATTCGGGGTGGTCGCTATTTGGAGCCTTATAGATTGGCTCATCGCACTCATCCCATTTTTCCAAATCCTTCGACACATAGTGAGCCAAAGCACCCTTATTCTCCTCGACAAGAACTGTTGTCAGAAGCATATGATAGGTCCCGTCCTCTGCCATTATAACCTTTGGATCTCTTGCGACCTGACTATTATATTTTGAAGAAACGAAAAAGCCAAAGCTCTCATCCTTTTCGAAGTGGTAGCCGTCTGAGGAAACGCTTCTGCTAATTATTGCAGGCAAGCCGTTTGCACGCCTAATTGTGTAGAAAAGATACTCCTTGTCACCATTTCGTATCCAAGACCCTGTGCATATAGAACCCTCTTCCTTGCTCGTTATAGGCACTGCCATAGGGTGAGAGCTCCACACCTTAAAATCCTTAGTTGAGATATGCTCCCATTGGTGAGCGCCCATTCCCCATTTGCTTTTGTGGTGATGTCTGTCTTTAAGATACAAAACATGATATTCGCCATCCTTCACATATGGCATACAATCGCCTACAAATACTCCGTTTCCGGGATACCAGCCCTCTGCATTTTCAAATGTCGATATAACGCTTGGTGTTGGCTTTTCCTCCTTTATGTATTCGCCCAGATGTATGTCCGCCCTTGTGTCGATGGTATCGCCTAAATCAAAAAGCCTTTCGCCATAGGGCCACTCCTCATCCATTATCACGCCATTTACATATAGCTCTATTCTATAATCAAGGAATATAGCCTCTACCCTGTCGCCTATTTCCACCCTGCTTGTTAGAGTGAGAGGTCTTTCGTTATAGTCGTAGAGGACCGATATTGTAAGGGTATTGTCAAGTGCTAATATTTCAAGCGTTTTTTGCCCGTTTTTTTGAGCAAACGCACACAGGGGAAGCTCTTTTATTTCAAATGCTATTTTAATATCACTCATATTTGTTTTTCTCCTATGTATTCGCCAAAGCCATTATTATAGCTTATTTTACCTATTGCAAGTGCCGAGAAAAGCGACGCTCCTGTTGCTGCCTCCTCTTCTATTTTGCTGGTTGTAACAGATGCATTAAAGCGTTTCGCTATTATGGCTTTTAAAATCTCAGTTCTTTTGACAGCTCCGCCCGAGGCAACAATGTGCGTTTTTTTGTCGGGCACGCTTTCATAAAGCTCGTAAAGCTCATTACACATTCCGTTGAGCACTCCAAGGACAAGAGCCGACGGGGTAAAGCCGTATCTATCAATCTCTTTTATAGAGCCTCTTAGGTTAGGGTTGCTTCTCTTGCCACAAAAATAAGCGTCGACCAAAAGCCCACTCTCGCCATTTTCAAACGCCTGTGTAGCGAGCTTATCCATTACGCTATATTGCGATTTTTCCTGTATTCCTAAGCTAATGGTATAGCTTCTAAAAAACTCCTCGAGCATCGAATAAGCAAATCCACCACAAAGGGCAGAGCCACAAACAAGATACTTGCCCTCGACAAATGGTCTTAGCTCCAATTCCTTGTCAACATCCAAGTATTTATCGCTAACATATGAAATTTGGGACCCTGTGCCTATATTTAACAGCATAGTGTCCTCGTTTTTATCAACCGAGCCCAAAAAGCTCGCTTGATTATCTCCAATTGGCACACAAACAGGGATTTCTCTGTATTTGCCAATCACGAGGCTCTTTTCTGTTACCTCGGGCAAAATGCTTATGTCAATACCAAGTAGCGATAGCTTTTCTGCCTTGAAGCAGTTACTCTTCATATCAAGCATTCCAAGGCTTGCGCCTACTGATGTGTGAGTAATTGGCCTTTTATTTTTGCAGATTTCCATAGCAAACAAATCCATTATGGTACAAATTCCCACAGCCTCGCTTGGTACATTTTTGTTTAGCATATTGTAATAATGAGTTGCTATGCCATAGCCAGTTGAGATACGCTCCTTTGTTATGTCATAAATTAGCTTACAGGTGCTTTTTTCGCCATTTATAGACACATCTGCACGCTTATCCTGCCAGTTAATAAGGTCTGATACGGCTTTTCCGTTTTCATCTATGTACACTATTCCGTGCATTTGACCAGTTATTCCAATGCTGACTATATTTTCATAGGTGTCAATTATATGGTTAAGTAGTCTTTTAGCCTTCTCTATGATTATAGAAGCACTTTGCTCGGAAAATGTGCCCGTTTTGGTATAGGAGCTATGTGGAAGGCTATACGCCTCAGCCTGCTCCTTGTTGTCAATATCGTACACAACTGCACTAATGGTTGTTGTGCCAATATCTATTCCTACACAAAGCGTGCCGTAGCTCTTAGAGGTTGCCCGCTCGCTCTCGATAAAGTCACTATCGCTTTTAGATAGCTCATCAATAGAGGTCTTGCTCAAAATGCTCTCACAAATGCGATACTTCTCCGAGTTTTTGCCACTTTCCTTTAAGATTTCAGCCTTTCGCTTCTCCATCAGCTCATCTATACTCATAACGCCAAACAAGTACAGCTTTATGTCGGATATGGCTATTCCTACGCTTCTAAAAAGCTTTATTTCCTTTAAGGTGGCAACATCACTATCGGTATAGCTACGATAGCCGTTTTCCTCTCTTAAAACCTTAATAAGCCCCTTGCTTTCATATAGACGGATTGCCTTTGCAGTAAGCCCCGTTATTTTTTCAACATCATTTATCTTCATAGATTTACCTCTCAGGGATAATACTCTATTATTATTTTAAACCATGACCTTAGGTTAATGTCAAGTGCTTTTCGCTTTTTTCCATATACGGGTAATAAGTATCAAATCTCCACGGATATTTTGAGATATAATATTGACCACGCAAGGGGTGTTATGATAAAATAGAGGTAGTTAAATAAACGGCGTAAGCCTTCGGTGCTGAAAAGGATATTTGTATGAAAAAGGTAGCAGTATTTATGATTTTTGGGCAATCTAATGCCACAGGTCACGCAATGCCAATGAAGGAGGAGGACTACATCTTAGAGCCTCTTAAAAATGTGTATGGCTTAAATCGAGAGCCAAATCAATCCTTTGATATTGACCATTTGGAGTTTAGTGGATATACAAGCTTTGGTATGAACCTTGCTGAAACGCAGGATAACACCTACTCTGTTCCAAATCAGCTTGCAAAGGCGTGGCAGTTGAAAATTGATGAGGGTGAGAGCTTGCCTGACTTATACATAGTTCAAATTTCTATTGGCTCGCAGGGGCTTTACGATATGTGGAATATGGAAATGGGAAGAAAGCTAAAGCCTGGTATTTTAGGAGAGGTGGAAATTTCTCTTTTCCCATTTACCGTTCATATTCTTACTCTGCTTAATAAATATTTTAAGGATAACGATATTGAGCCTGACTTTGTGGGAATGCATTGGCGTGGTGGTGAGCAGGAAACAAGACGCCCGTTTGCTTCGCTTATGGAAGGCAGACTGAAAAACGACTACAAGAAATTCTTTGGCTCGCTAAGAGAGGCTCTTGGCTATGACGCTCCTATTGTATTGCACAAAATGCCCTTCGTTGAGGTCTTTGCAAGAGAGGACACAACAGGTGGTCACTTGGGCGCTATGACCTACATCAACTATGTTTTTGAGCAATTAACACACGAGCTTGGGGATACTACCATCTTCGACCCAACAAAATGTCCGTTCTACAATCCTGCCATTTGGGATAGTGGAATTTATCGTTGGGATTTAATCCACTACACAGGAGAAATGAACGCCTGGGTAGCCGAGGAAATTTTAAAGGACTATATAGGCAAAAGACTTGGAAAATAAGAAAAAGCCTTGCGATGCAAGGCTTTTTTAATTGTCGCAGGCTTAGACCTTAATCCAAGTATTTTTTTGATAGCTCGGCGATTTTTTTCGACAAGCGACGGTCTATTATTAAGTGGTCGTATTTTTCAATATAGCGTTTTAATGCTTGCTTATTGATTGGCTTAGGCGTTTTTCCAAGCTTTCTTAAAAGATTATCGGAAAAGATTTTTTGCACTACCTCTTGTGGTAAAGCAAGTCCTTTTAAGAGTGTATCATCAAAGGACATAATGGTATGGTCTGTTGCCATATAGCGATAAACCCTGTCGCAGAGCCATATGCCTGCCTCGATGAAGGTGGGAAAATCCATATCCGTTCCAAAAATCATTCTGTCCTGATATTTTGTGAAAAATTCCTTATAATATTCAGGTCTTTTATTAAAGCCTAAATACATCTCTCCACCTGGTGTTAAATCAAAGCAGAGCTTTGGGTATTTTGCCATCATTTCTTCAAGCCTTTCTGGGTTTTCTGAGCAGAAGAAAAAGTGAGCTAAGCAAAGATTAAGTGACGGATGCTTTTGGAGCACATTGTCTATTTGACGGTAAATTTCCTTGTTGCTTGGGTAGATACTGTCATCCCCATAGAACCACTTTTTCTTTATCATTTCGGGTGTAGGGTGTGTCCAAAAGGTCTCAGGGTCAACGGCGTGCATAAGAAGATATGTTCCGTCCCTCTCCATTTTCTCAAACACTCCGTCAAAGAAATCGCTATCAAGAGGATTGTTTACCTTTATATATAGATTAGGCTTGCCCTCCAACATTTTAATACCATCAAAGCCTATTTCCATAAGCTCATCGTATTGGGCTTCCAAGGACATATTTTCCATATTTTCCCGTGTGGCAGGATATTCGGGATATGTAAAGCCACCATAGGAAAAGGTGTTTTCGTTGAGCATTTTATAAAAAGCACAAATAATATTGTTGCTCACATCTCTTGCAACAGGAGTGGGGTTTCCCGACGGCAAGGGTGCTAAGGCAATATACTTTAAATTACATTGGCGTCTATACTCCTCAAATCCGTGAATAAATTCCTCGCCCGTTTCCTCATCAATCCATCTATGAATATGGATATGACCGTCAAACGCATCCTTTACATTTGGAAATTGCTTTTCTAAATATTTGCTCATTTCAAAGCCTCCTTAAAATTCTATTTTCATTTTATCAAAGTGTATACAAAAAATCAAGATTTAAGAGCAAAAAACTCACACACATAGCTAAGCTTTTCCTTACGGGCAGAAAAAGCCCTGCCGTGCATTAGCATTTACCACAAACAACCCATACGATTAGGTCGTATGGGTTGTTTTTTATTGATTTGTGTCTTCACTTCGATTTTGTACACCTTTTGGCATACGGTTACAGCATTTTGGCATACTAATTGGCATACTTGGCGCACTAGGTGTTTTTGCTTATAAATCTTAAAAGTTCATCAGCTAGAGGTGTAGTTCTTTTTGCAACCATACCACTACCACTCATTGATATATTAGGGTTATCAAGAGTGATCATACCGTCAATATACAAATCTTTATAGATTTTATTAAACAGTTTGTTGTTTAATTCAGGATAAACATCAAACAATGGAGTTGTTGGCGAACCCATATAGTAAGAAGAAGCATCAACGAACGCTCTTGGATTAAAGAAGAAATGAATTATTTTTATATGTGATACTGTATACTTATCTATTAAATCCAAAAAAACAATAAGTTTTTCTTCCTCGATATTACTCTCAGCAGAATTTAAAACCGCATTAGCTAAATATATTCTTTTTTCTTCAGATGCTGTTTTCATAGCAATTTCTGTTGCTTTAATTAAAACCGTTGTAAAATTTTCACTATTACCAACATCATCAAGCGTTTTTTCTAGTGTTGATAATCTTGACTCAATCTCGTCTTGCCATTTGATTCGGCGCTTATCCAAACATCCACCTTTGACAGCATCATATATATTAGTTAATAAAGCACCTCCCGGTATTGTGCTTAATACAGTTTTGGCGGACACCTCCACCGTTGAAATAGCGATTTCCTTAATAGACATAAAGGGACCTCCTTTTATAAGATTTTCATACAATAATTATACCATAATAAAATATAACTTATCAAGAAAAGTTTTACAAAATTATCAATTAAAATAACCATATAGCTTTTGGTCTATATGTTTTTTAATTTTAAATTTTGCATCCTTGAATAAATTGTTCCCTTTGTTTGTTATTCTTCAACTATCTCAAATAAATCCTTGCTATATAGATAGCCCTCGCCGCTTTCATCTATGAGGCGGTACATTTTACCCGTCTTTGATATTTCTATCACCTCATAAACCTTATCTTCTAGAATGTCGCTCGTGGAAAATACATGTCGCTCGCCATCCATATATAATATCCAACTGTTTCGGTTGCTTTCAATTATTTTAACTTTCATAGAAATGCTCCTATCTGACGGAGCTGTCAATAATATTTAATTAGTTAATTTTTTGTCAGTTCCAAAGTACGTATCACAGAACCGTCGTAAGAAATTTTAATTGTCCAATATTCTTTATGCTCTTCTTTTTCATAACACAACTGTATTTCAGCAGTATCACTTTCTTTTTTTAGAATATCGCAGTTCACTTTTTCTTTCTCACAATGTACTCGCTTTGCCCCAACATTCTCGATATACTCGATTATTTTCCATTTCCCAATCAACTTTAAGTTTTCACAGATTAAAACAGACTCGTCATCAAGTACGTTGTAAAGAAAATAAGTGTATCCACCTTCGAAAGCATTATAAACGAACTCCACTACTCGATCAAAAGAATATGTTTCGCTCTGTTGTTTTGCTAATCGAAATTGTTGTTCGCAAAGCATTAGACAGTTTCCCCACCAGCCGCATGATCCTTTACCTTTGATTTTTCCTGTCATCAGCAAACGATGAATCATTTCCAATACCATATCAAAGTTAATTTGAAGGAAAATATCTTTTTTCGCTTTCTTATAAACCTTTGAATATATGCATAAAGAATTTTGATATTTGTTATTTATACATCCTAACACATAATCCTCAAGCTTGCTTATTTCCCAAGGCTCTACGCGCTGCGAATTTCCCACGATACACTCTGATTGCCAACCTTGTATTTCTTTGAACCTATTTGACATATCATAAAGATCTTGCTTTGACAATTTCTCTTTGTTTTTAAGCGCATCAACCATAGAAAACTTTATTCCGTCAAAACTTTTTTCTGTGTGTTTCCACCTTACAAGAAAGACGTTTTCAAAGCGCTTGAACTTATCGGCGAAATAAAGCATATTTAACAACGCATTTTGGTCATCGTTATCACTAACCCAAAAATATACAGATGTGTTATTTGGTATTTCACTAATCTTTTCAAACTGATTTTTTATAAATCGTTCTGCGTTTTCAGCAGAGCTATAGTTGTGCGCATAATAATTTGCATTTGAGTAAGGCGGATTGGAAATATCTCCAATCCATAATCCATAATTCAAAATCAAAAGATGATAATCAACTCCTACATAATGCTTTTTCTCGGTTCTGCCTAAAACATCTTTTAAATATTCATTTGATAAAAAATGGCGAAGTCCGTTCTCGTGCATATCAGAAAAAAGCACATGCACTTCTTTAATATCGACATTCACTGTGTTTTTACCACAGTAAGGACATGTGTGGGTTGGCCCCCATTCTCCAAGTTTTAACAATTGACCGCAATTTACGCACTTTTCTTTGAAGCGCATTTCTTCAATTTTATCACTCATAAAAATATCCTTTCGCACCTTCTCAAACCCAACAATTACATCTTCTTTGTCATTGAGTTCTCTTTTGTTTTCTGTCCTTATTATATCAAATCTTTTTTATTTTGTAAAGCTTTAGATGTCCTGAAAACACGACATCTTAAATTGCATAAAAATAAGCCTCTACGATTTGGTCGTAAAGGCTTGATTTATATTGAATTTTTTCTGCGTTTTTGCCTGCAAACTGGTATACAGCATAAGAAAAAGCCGACACTTGGTCGGCTTTTTGGTTTAGTTATCGCTAAGTGGCTTCATCGTTGGGATTGGAAGATGAATACATTACAATTCTCTTTAAATCTTCACAAAACCCTTTATTTACAAGGCTTTTCGGATTTCGAACCTTACACAACTCTACAAAACTCTACAATCAATATTGACAAAGTTGTGTAAAAAGTTGTGTAATTTTTTCGAGTCATTTCAAATGGTATTTTATACTGTAACGGTTCTATAATCTAAGCAAACATTTACTAAGTCATAATTCAGTTTATTCTTAGTAACTTTTGTGTAAATATCCATTGTTATATTGAAGCTACTATGACCCATTAAGGTTTGTACTACCTTCACATTTACACCCTCTTCAAATAGTCGAGTGCAATATGTATGTCTCAGCATATGGCAAGAAATATGTGGTAACTTCGTTTGATTACTCTCATTGGAATTATACTCCTTGACAATTCTGTCAAGAGCTTTGTTTAATGTTCTATCGTGATGAGGTCTGCCAATCTTATTGACAAATACAAAATCCGTATAGCCATCAACACTTATGTTGCATTTAATTCCAAGATTTTTTTGATATTCCCTCTCCGTCAGTAATGCTTCTTTAACGAACGGAAGTAACGGAAGTTGTCTGCAACCAGCCTTGGTCTTGGTAGAATTTACAATATAATGCAAGTCTGAATCATCTCGTTTTATATATACTAAGGTGTGATTGACATTTATTATATTATTTTCGAAATCAATATCACTCCACCTCAATCCCGATATTTCTCCAGCTCTCATACCAGTTCCAAGCATTACAGTAAACACGGGAGCCCAATGATTATACTGACTATTATTGCTTAAAAAATCCACAAATGCAGTCTGCTCTTCCACCTCTAAAGGTGGAACTTCTTTTTCTTTCAACTCATTAGCAATGGTTAGTCCTCTTAACTTATTATGGGCTACATTAACTTGAATGATTTCATCCTCTATAGCATAATCAAATACTTGGAATAACACATTATGTATTCTTTCAAGAGTAGATTTTTTCATTATACCCTCGTCTAATATAGAATTATAGAATTGAGTTATATCCGTTCCCTTGACAGAAGCGATTTTGAGCTTGCCAAAAGTGGGACGAACATTCCTATCAAACATATCTATATAGTTTGCACGGGTATTAAGTTTTATTCCTCTCTTGTTTTTTATCCATTTGTCAAAAACATCATTAATGGTAACAGACTTATTTTTCACACTACTGCCTTGATATATTTCTACAGTAAGTTTCTTTTCTTTTTCTCGCAATTCATCAAGAGTCTTAGCTCTTATTTCATAAGGCTTTCCCTTTACTTGTATTCTATAAGTATAACTGCCATCCTTTCTCTGACATTCTCCTCTTTTCAAGGTACAACCTCGTCTATCTCGTCTTTTTTTGTTCATCTATAGTTTCTCCTTCTAATTTTCATTTAATCTATATTAAAAATCAAGAAGAGCCTATCTACGACACGACTAATTATAGCATAATTATCTGTTCTCTTCAAGCTCTTCTTAATTATTATCTTTTAAGCAGAATATGCTGCAGTGAGATATTCTTCAAAGGCTTTTCTTTTTATAAGCCTTTTGTTGCCAGACCAAATTACGAAATCACATCCGTCTTGATTGGTAATATCTCTGAGACGATTAATTCCTATATTAAAATAAAGCGCTGCTTCTTTCAATGTTAATAGAAATTTTTCGTTAATACGAATATTTTCTTCCATCAAATTCCTCCTTATTACAAGTATTTTTTAGATAGGGTGTTCAGAAAATCTTGTGATAAAAATCCCCTATAAACCCTTATTGTCACTGAATTCATCATAATTAGAAGAACTACAGTAACATTTATATTAGCTATATACTATCGTATACTATTATATATTATCCAATTATTAGGATGCTTTTGCTTCATATCTTTTAACACTACCTTTAAAGTATGTCATCTGGTATTCGCTTAACAATTTATTATCATCAGTGATTAGTTTACCGAATATATCCTCATCAGTTAGATAATTTATGTTTGGAATATAGAATTTGTCAAGTTCTGAAAATAGTTTTTTATTGTTATTAATGGAACTACTACTTTCCCTTATTAATGTACAAGCTACAAGTCCTTGCAAGCCCAAATCGGATAAATTTCCAAGTTCTAAATATCTACATTTAGTGCCTTGCAGAACAGTGTAATTTGCTCTGTTCACCAAATATAGTTTTTTATCACAACTTTTTTTATTGTTGCAATCTTTTTTATTTTTTAACTCTTTCTTACCGATATCTTCTTTAAAGGTTATTCCCTTTTTTGCGAGATAACCTTCTAATAATTTCATCAATGTTTGATAAGGATTCATTATCAGTATCATATGTAGATGAGGACGCCTTTTTGAACTCTCATCTTTATTAGTAAATATCTTCTTGCCATATTTATTAGTTACTATTCTACCATTGTCAAAGTTTTCGCCAGTGGAATGTTCACTTATGCTAATTACACCATAGCAACTATATTTACTATTATTACAACGGTATCTTAGAAATTCTTTTATTTCATTGGCAAGATTTAATGCCTCCTCGAATGTAATGATTTCTTCTGTGTCAATATCAAAAGCAACTGTATGCGTCCTTCTTTCTATAAGTTTTCACCTCCTTTAATTTAGTATTTATATAATTTTCGAAAATTAATTTATTTGGAGGGTTTCGACCAAAAATCCTTTTGTTCTCTCAACCCTCTATATATATTATACAACATTTTTTTGAAAAACGATTTGGGCTGCCGTCCAGGTGTAATAGTTACATCACTTTTTGATTGAATTTTTGTGGTTTTTGTTTAACCCCTCTATATAGTCTTATACAACAAAATTTTCGACATATTGCAAATCTTCGAAAAATAGTTGAAAAAATCTTCAAAAAAGTGCTTAATTGTACATTTTTTCGTACTTTTTAGTACCAAATCAATCCTTTTTCAGAAAAATACCAAAAAGTGTCCATCTGTAGTTGACTTTTTGAAATTTCATAGTGTAAAATGGGGTACAAAACAAAGGAAGGTTAGATTTGGTATGATTTATGGTTATTGCAGATGCTCTACTCAAAAGCAAAAGGAAAGCCGACAAATAGAAAATATTTTGAGAGCTTATCCCTCTGCTAAGATTTTTAGTGAATCATTCACGGGTAGAAAAATTGACAGACCTGTTTGGTCAAAAATAAAAAACTCCCTACGAGAGGGAGATACAGTTGTATTTGATGAGGTTTCAAGAATGAGCCGTAATGCTGAGGATGGTTTTGCTCATTATGAGGAGTTATATAATTCTGGCATTGAATTGGTGTTTTTGAAGGAGCCTCACATTAATACCTCTGTTTATAGGACTGCTTTACAAAATACTGTTAAGGAAACTGGAACAGCAGTTGACTATATCATTAAGGGCATAAATGAGTACCTTATGGTTTTAGTCAAGGAGCAAATTCGTTTAGCATTTGTACAAGCCCAAAAAGAGGTTGATTTTTTGAGTATGCGTACTTCTGAGGGAATGAAAAAAGCAATGGAAATCGGTCATATTCCAGGTCATAAGGTGGGTTCCACTTATGAAACTAAAAAGGCAAAGCTCTGCAAGGAAATTATATTAAAGCATTCGGTTTCCTTTGGTGGCTCTTTAGCAGATAACGATGTTATTACCCTTTGTGGTTGTTCAAGAAATTCATATTACAAATACAAGTCAGAATTATCGGTTGTGTGACAAAGGCGATTTAAGGGCTGTTTTTGAAGAGATGTTTTGAATTGGTATTCGTCTCCTTAAAAGTCATCAAATCACCCAGAAAGTGCCTTGTCTCAGGTCTGTCACGCAATCCAAATTTGGAGGTATAAAAAATGGTCACAAGAAGCTTGGTTATTGACTTTATCAGATATTTAAGAAACAAAGAAAATGTCATAATTGACCCCTATATAACAAGAACCATGTTTAAGTCCAATGTCGATAGGACTGACACGGTTATAGAACTACTTAACAAAATAAAAAAAGCAGATGACGAATTTGTGGCTTACGGAATAATAGCTCGCAGCATATGTCATTCTGCTAATACAAATTGGAAACTCTGCCCTAATATCTCATATCACGAGGATTTATATGAGTATCTTTTGGAAATAGGTTATGAGGATGAGGAAGCCACTTTCTACACTAAGGTTGTGGCTGGTGGTAATTACAAGGACTATATTAGGCAAAAAGCAAAGTCCTCTTGGTTTAATGGGGACCTACATAACTTTGCACTATCTTGCAAATGCCTTCCTCGCAGAGAAACATTTGTAGGCAAATTTCCTACTGAATATCAGAATTTCAAAAACTTAATATAGCAAAAAGACACGGTCACTCATTTTTGAGCTTAGACCGTGCTTTTTCTTTCAAATTCTCATAAGGGTATAGCTCGCCCCTTTGTACAAAATTGGTCAAATTTTTGATTTTTTGGCACTTAGGTATAGTTTTGCCTTACATTACAATTTAGCATAAAATTTTTTCAAAAAAATTCAAACTTTTATTTTGATTCTCCAGAAAGTCATTTTTAGTGTGATTAGAACGGAAAATCATCATCGCTATTGTGGAAATTTGCTTTTTTAGTGTTATTCAGCACTTCTTGTGACTGATTACTTATTTTCAATATTTGTTCAGAATATGGAGACTTTAGTGTAAATTCCTTTACATTACCATATGATGTAAAGTTTGATGGTTCTAATATTCCTTTTGCATTAAGTATTCTTAAAGCTACATTGTAATTTCGTGAAAGTTTATCATTCACATCATTGCTCGTTTGCCAAGCGATTATATTATTGATAGTACCATCAGCCATCCACCTATCTCCCAAAGTTATAGTTGCTGTATCATACATAAACGCTATTAACAACGCTTCCAACTCTCTTATGTCTGGATTTAAGATGTAATCATCCATTACATTTTTAGTTGTATCTTCTGTCTTAATTACAACAATGTTTTTTCTGTATTTTGACTTTACCATTTCAACGTATTCTGTTCCTTTGGAACCAAGAGAAATCAAATCGCTAAAACTATCTATTTCTATTTCACAATACTCATATTCTTCTTGTATAGGGTTTCCGTTTTCGTCTGCATCCCACCCTGTTTCATATTGAAGTTCTATATAGCCCCTTTTGCTTAATAGTGATAATGCCGAATTGAAATCAAAATCTCCGTATTCTTTTACATACTTAGCAAACGTTTCATTATTCGAAGTTGCAAACTCTGAATTTTGTATACATATAAAATAATTGAGCAATAGAATTTCTTTATCGGTAAATCTTTTATTTAGAATATCTTCTTCTAAGCCAGACAATTCATTGCTCTGCTCGATATATTGAGTTGAATAAGCCGATAGTCGATTTGCCTCAACGACAAAATCATTAAATATTTGCTCAAGTGTCTTTTGAGTGTTTCTTGATTTTATATAATCATTCAATTTTCTCAACAACATAAATTCTTCACCAGTTTTAGGTTTGAAAGCTATGTAATGTGAATCTATAAAACCTTTCATATCACTGGGCGATAAATTGTCTAACAAAATGGGAAGAATATTTTTATCCAGCACCCAGGCAGCTCCCATTTCATTCAAACACGCAGCACTCTTATAAAAATTTCTTGTGAGTAGAAAAATCACGATGTCACAACCTTTTATTTGTTCTTTTATTACGGTGTGAAAATCGTTTCCTAACTCCACGCCAGTATGATATTTTGAGGAGAAAAATATTATATTTTGCTCTATTCCCAATTCAACTAAGGCATCAACAAATTTTTCACCAATTTGAGTGTCAAGCGAGGAATGGCTTATAAAGATTTTCTTTTGTTCCATCAAATTTTTCTTTTTCCTCCTTCCTCTATATTGTTGACTATTCCAACAAGGCTAACAATAGCAATCACTAAGGAATTCATCCTTTGATAATCTTCCATTTTCATATGAGTGACTGTTTCTGCCAAAGCAACTGCTTCTTGCACATACTTTTTCAGTTTATCATTTTGAGAATGATAGGTCAAATAGGCACCCAACATTCCCTTTGCATCTGTATCGCTAACGTTTTTTGCACTAAACTCTTTGTGTATGTCGGGATTATATACCTTTTTTGCAAGAAGTATATATGTTTCTCTGCAAGTGACACCAACTTGATTAAAATCCAATCTATCTTTTGCACAAGAAGCATCCTTTAAAATTTTCTCCATTGATTGGTTAATATCATCCCAAGGGGTATTAATATATCTTGCAAAATTACAAATGAAATCCGTTGACCTAAGATAGCTAATTATAGTTCTTAGCGAGCCAAATCTAAACGAATTTATCGCTATAAATCCATTTGTGTTATGTATAAAAAGATTGTTCCTTACATCAGTAAGATTTGTAGAGAGATTATCAGAGTATGGTTTTACTTGCACTATAAGTTTATCAAGCAAAGTGCAAATTTTCTTTTCGTCACTATAAGCAACAGAAAAAGGCGTTCCACTATTTATCAATGTCGCATAATGGTTTGTAATATCTCTTAACTGTTCAACCATCTTTTGCAATTCTTTCATTTAATCACCCCTGTTTCTAACATTGTATTCGATACATTATTTCCCCTGTTTCTGATGCGTGTTTTCTTTTCAATTTTATCATTTCTGGCAATGCTATTCTGTTGTCTAAAATTTGCAACAAATCCATACTATCCATTAAAATCATATCATTGAATTTAACATCTCCATTTACAATTGTTTCGACATAACCATTTACCGAAATAAACAAACCAAGAGTAGTTTTTAATTTTCTGCCTATCTTGGCACTAAATATATCCAAATCTGCTCTTTTTGCTTGATGGTTTTGCCATTTGGCTTCAATTAAATAGTCTGTGCCTTCGTGAGAAAACGAACCATCTATTTGCTCCCCGTCAATTTTAAATGACCCTCTAGGGTCTAAGTCAAAAAACATAAAAAGTTCTTTTAAAAACTTCTCAAATAAATATCCTCTTGAATTTACATTGCTAGACATTGATAAATCTATATATTGTTGCTTGAACTCTAACAATCGTTGTTGGTGGTCTTGTGATTTTTTAATTGATAAATTGTAATTCTCTTTGACTTTGTTCTGAGTATCCTTTTCGTTTCGAGAATCAAACCAGCCTTTACAACTTTTCCTCAATTCTAGAACAGCTTTTATAGCATTATCTTTCATTTCTAATGAATTTGGAAATTTATCAAAATGACTGAATGTATTAAAATTACAAACTTGTTCCATCAAAGACAACAAGTCATCTTGGAATCTTCCTTCGTTTTTTACCATTGAGTCCACAAGAAAAGACACACAGTTTATTTTAGTGTCATTCCAATTAATGTACGATATTATAGCCTTATTCTTTATGGTTGCATTTAAAAAGCTTTTTAGGTCGTTTTTATACCAATATATATTCGACAATGCGTGTTTCAAAGCCACAATTGCAGCCGAATTGATTTTTTTCATATTGCTTAGTCCTTTTTCTGTCTATAAATTTCTTTTAGGTCTTCGATTGCGATTTCTGGGGCGAGGGTATGAAACATCATATAGTTGCGTTTCATTGTTTCTGCTGGGGCTTGTTTGTATATTTTGTGGCTTTCCTCTTCTGTCATAAAGTGCCAATAACGATACAGGTAGCCAGTCCAATAAAGGATGTCCTTTGAGAATAATTCTCCACCCTTTGTAAGTTCTTCGGTGCTGGCAAGCTCATCAAGCAAATATTCCTCTCCAGCCCATTGCATTCTATTATATTTCGAGTCCAAATTCTTGGCGATTTCCGAATTCATAAAGGCTTTTATAAAGTCCACGCTGTCATATCCATTGTCATATGACAGTTCAAAAAGTCTGCCTTGAATATCACATAATTTTATTTGTAATTCATCCATAATTATTTTGCCTCATCAAGTATTTCATCAAAGAATTTGCCTTCTCTACGATAGTTCTTACAAATATCGTTAGCCAAGCGAACGCCCTTTGCTCTGTTTTCCTCACTTCTGTCTTGCAAAAATCTGCGTTCCATATAGGAAATTTCTATTTCCTTTTCAATTCTGATTTCATCGCAAGCTTTTTCTGTTACTGCAACATACTGCTCACCAAGTTGTAATGCAGACAAGCTTTTAACAAGTGCTAAATCCGTAATGTTACCAAGGAAAAAGTTATCAAGTACATAGAACATTTTATCATTTGCTATGCTTCCAACAATAACATCCTTGTCAGCATCCATTTTTCTATACTTATCATAGAATTCTGTGGTATTAATTCTTTCCATTCTGCCTCTATGATATGCAACAAGCATTGCCCAATCAATATCGGCTGGAACCTTGAGCATTTTCAATTCATTTGTTTTAATTGATACCACATAAAATGTGGACTTTTCAAAGTCGCAAATCAAGGTAAGTGGTTGTGCTGGGTCTGTTCCCATATAAAAGCCCTTTCCAAAGTCACATTTATCACGGCTTATAGGTGCAATTTTGCCTACAATACCCTTTTTGGAGCCGTGATACAATAGAACTCTATCATTTGTAATATTAAGCTCTTTGGCTTCCTTATTCACTCTTGCTATTGTCATATCATATACTGGAACTTCTTTTTCTTTGCAAAACTCATATAGCTTAATTTGAGCCAATTTATTGGGTACAACTCTTCCATTTTCCCATCTATTTACAGTAGCAAATGTAACTCCCAATTTATCAGCAAATTCTGCTTGGCTAAGCCCTAAATATGCTCTTATTTCCTTAATTATCTCTTGCATACTAACCTCCGATTTCATATAACATTGTTTATCAATTTTATTATAGACTATGTTATATTAAATGTCAATGGGTTTTGAATAATTGTACTAATAAATTATAAACAAAATAGCCATAGGTTTTTGTTCCTATGGCTATTTTTATTGAATATTAATCACTAATATTTGTCCAAGTTAATCTATAATATTGAGACGTTAAAAGCTCCACGTTTAAAGATTGGTCCGTGACATCTATACTAATTGCATCGCCATTATAATCAGTGCCAGTCCAACCCTCAGACTTATAAAACGCAATTGTTTCTAAAGAAGTGCATCCATAAAATGCTCTTGCATAAATTGTAGTAACTTCTTCTGGTACTTCGAATATAGAATTTGTCTTTCCGATAGCATATCTAATCAATGTTTTTCCATCTTTAGTATACAAATTTTTATCAATGGCTTTATATGATTGATTGTTTTCGCTAACCAAGAATTCTTCAATTGGTGCTTCGTCTAACATACCGCCCCAAGCAAAAACATATATTTCTGTCAGACTAGCTGGTATGCTTATGCTCTTTAACGATGTGCAACCAGAAAAGTTAGGCATAGATATTGTTCCCTCGGGCAATATAATTTTGTCAACGCTTGAACAACCTCCGAAAACACTGGTACTTATTACATCAACTTCCTTCGGCAAGCGAATAGTCATAGCAGAAGAACAATTTCCAAATGCAAAATGATTTATTTCTCTCACATTATCTGTCAATAAGATTGCTTTAAGTGAACTACAACCATAAAAAGCATATTCTTTTATAGTGGTTACACTGCTAGGAATTTCAATTTCTTGTAAATATGTATTTTCAAAGAAAGCACTCTCACCGATTGTTTCTACACCATCTGATATTGAAAAGGATGTTTCATTGCCTTTTTGAACGTATCTTGCAAAGACTGTTCCATCTTTAGAATACAAATGACCATTTAATAATTTGAAGTTTTGATTTTCTGTATCAACTAATATTTCTGTAAGCTTTACATCCTTATTGTTTCCTATAAAGTTATTTACAGACTTAGAGAGAGTGATGCTTTTAAGCGAAGTGCATCCAACAAGTTGAGAAATATCAACTTCTGTTATTCCATTCGGTAGTTGAAGGCTAACAAGTGACGAGCAACCTGAAAATGCATTTAAAGGCATTGTTCCAATATCACTCGGCAATTCAATATTTTCTAACGATATACAATTACAAAAAGCAAGCTCACCTATTTCTAAAACATCTTGACTAATTATCACTCTCTTTATAGATTTGCAACCATAAAAAGCGTAATTGTTTATTTTTTCGACACCATTTGGAATAACAACTTCTGTAAGCAATTTATTGTCAACATAGAGGTTTACACCAGTGAAAAGAGGGTTTATTGTTTTGTGTGCAAAGTTAAAGTCTAGCCATTGTTTTACACTACCCACATATACATTTTCAAGTTGTTGTATAAAGGTTGCATTGATAACTTTAAGACTACTTGGTAGCACTAAATCGCCTACTGTGGTTGTAAAGCTATTTGCAATACCTAAAGTCCCCTCTCTTATGATAATTCTAGAAGCGTCAGAGTCTTCTATTCCTACTGCCCAGTTGCCAAAATATTCTACTCCATTCTCTATATCAACAGGCTCTGCTCCATAAAGAAATTCAACATTAAGAGTTTTTAAACTGTTTGGTAAAACTACTTCACTTGGTGTGCTATCATCATAAAAAATGCAAAAATCAGCATTAATTATACCCTCTGGCACAACAATGGAGCTTATTTTCTCTGTGTATGTAGAAAATGTTAAATCAATAGATGTAACCTTTTCTCCATTATAATTTGACGGAAATACTATGTGTGGTATCGTTTTTGATATGCTAACAATTTCATATGTTCCGTCTGTCAGTTCTTTAAAACCAAAAACATCCGAAGAAGTTGACCATTTTGCATACAAATCAACTGTTCCGATTTTTCCAGTAAGTTGTGTAACAGGCTCCTCAAACGCACTATCAAAATACCATCCCTCAAAGACAATGTACTCGTTAGTTACTGGTGATAAATCTATTACGCTCTCTATGGTGTGTTTCGTAGGATTATCATTGGTATAGTCATAACAATTATGATAAATTATATCGTATTCTACGGCTTTCCACTCTGCTGTCAAAGTAATGCTTGAAGATACTGAATACCCTTCAAAAAACCATTTTTCTCCATTTAGGTACCAGCCAACAAGTTCATATCCTTCTTTTGTTGGAGTGCTTGGCTTAAGAACATTTGACCCCTTTTCCACCGACTGCGTTGGCACTTCGCTTCCACCGTTTGAATTAAATGTAACTGTTATCATATTTGGGTTTTCTTCCCATTTTGCATAAAGAATTTTATCCCCAACAGTTCCCACAGATATATTTGATATTGGATTATTTAGATTTTCATCAGTAAACCAACCTTTAAAAATGTATCCTTGTTGAGTGGGGTTTAAAAATGTAAAACTCGTTGTAATATTGTAGGACAGAATATTGTCACTGTGATTGATTCCACCATTCAAAACATATTCCACTTTGTAATTTATAGGGGTTTTTATCGCAATTACAGTCATATTTCCTTGAATGTCAGTTAAATCTTTGTCTTCCCAAACGACATCATATCCAGCAATCTTTTTTGGTGTAGGAATATCTGTCAAATCTCTTCCTTTTTCCACTTCTCTTGTCACATCTGGATAACCATCACCTTGAGAAAAGGTTATTATGTATTTTTCATTTGTTGATGGTATATCGGTATTATCTTGATTGCCACCATTTGTATTGCTATTGCCATTTCCTTCATTGGTATCAGTTGTAGAAGAGCCACCATTAGAGCCTTCTATGCTTGAATTATCAGTGTTTCCCGTATTCGCAGCACAAGATATTAATAGCATCATTGTGAGAAAGCACAGTACCAATAGCAAAACATTTAAAGTTGTTTTTTTCATCTTAGCCTCCGTTAATAAAAAAGTGCGTCAACCGAAGTCAACGCACCGAAAAATGCAAACCCCGATTGCTGCTACACAAACTGAAACAGAAGAGGGATATACATCCTTTATAATCCTATCCAGTGGAATCTGCACTTTTACCAAAAGCTCTATTGGATAGGATATGCCAAAAAAGGGTATAATATACCCTATAAAGGAAAATCCGTTCTTTTTATTCAGTTTGTGTAGCAATGTAATTATAACATACCAAACAAGGTTTGTAAATCCATTTTTAAAAAATGATTTGTCTAATTTTCAATATTATACAGTGTTTTGATGTTAATTTACGCTTTTTAATTAGATAAAAAGAAAACCCATACGATGAATTTCGTATGGGTTATTCTTGTCGTAATAGGTTCTTCTCTTTTGCACAATTTTTGTAAAAGTTGTGTAAAAGTTGTGACAACCTGATTTTTTATCAATTTGTAAAATGCTCTAAACCCTTATGCCATAAGGCTTCGTGGGATTAGTTATCTGCGAGGGGTTTCATTGTTGGGAACAAGAGGACATCACGGATGGATGCGCTATCGGTGAGGAGCATTACGAGACGGTCGATGCCGAAGCCGAGGCCTCCTGTTGGGGGCATTGCGTATTCAAGGGCGGTTACATAGTCGTAATCTACCTCTGCCTTACTATCTGGCTCCTCTGCAAGCTTTTGTGCTACCTGCTTCTCAAAGCGTTCCTTTTGGTCGATTGGGTCATTAAGCTCACTAAATGCGTTTCCAAACTCGGTTGCGTTTATAAAGTACTCAAAGCGCTCGGTAAACGCTGGCTCGCTTGGCTTTCTCTTTGCAAGTGGGCTATTCTCAACTGGGTAGTCGTAAATAAAGGTTGGCTGAATGAGCTTTTCCTCTACATATGCGTCAAAGAGCTCAATAAGAACTCTTCCCTTTGTTGCATCCGCTGCTACCTCTACATGGAGCTCCTTTGCTACTTGTCTTGCCTCAGCGTCGTCTGCCCAAGCGTAGTAGTCTGCGCCACTATACTTCTTTACAGCCTCTGCCATAGTAAGTCTTTCCCAATTGCCCATATCAATCTCTATGCCCTGATAGGTAATCTTTTCAGAGCCACAGATTTTAACTGCAAGAAGCTTATAAAGCTCCTCTACAAGGTCCATCATTCCCTTATAATCGGTGAATGCTTGATAAAGCTCAATTGTTGTAAACTCGGGATTATGCTTTGTATCCATTCCCTCGTTTCTAAATATTCTACCTACCTCGTAAACTCTATGCATACCACCAACAATAAGACGCTTCAAATAAAGCTCTGTTTCGATACGAAGGTACATATCCATATCGAGGGTGTTATGGTGAGTTACGAATGGTCTTGCACTTGCTCCAATTTCAAGTGGAACAAGGATAGGTGTATCTACTTCAAGGAAGCCCTTACCATCAAGGTATGCTCTTATCTCTTTAAGAATGAGAGATCTCTTAACGAAGGTGTCCTTAACCTCAGGGTTTACGATAAGGTCAACATATCTTTGTCTATATCTTGTTTCGAGGTCCTTTAAGCCGTGGAACTTCTCAGGGAGTGGAATGAGTGACTTTGCAAGAAGGGTTGCCTTCTTTACATGGATAGAAATTTCGCCTGTTCTTGTACGGAATACTATTCCCTCTACGCCGATAATATCGCCGATATCCCACTTCTTGAATGATGCATAATCATCATCGCCAAGGTCATTTCTCGACACATATAGCTGGATTTGTCCCTTTTCATCCATAAGATGAGCGAATGACGCCTTACCCATTATACGACGGCTCATCATTCTACCTGCGACGCTTACTACCATTTCCTCGCCACTCTCGGCAAGCTCACCCTCACGGGCCTCAAACTCCTTGATAGCGTCTGCACTAAGAGCAGTTACATCATACTTTGTAATTTCAAAGGGGTTAGCTCCACTCTCGCAGAGTGCGCTGAGCTTATCTCGTCTTATTTGCAAAAGCTCGCTAAGCTCTACCTCATTTTCTACATTTGGGTTGTTATTCTCTTGCATTGATTTCTCCTTATTTTGTCTTGAAGAAGTTCAAGATCTTTGCTTCCTTTTCTCCGTTAGGGGTTTCGATAGTAACGGTTGCTCCCTTCTTGCTTCCTACAACTGCTCTACCAATTGGTGATTGGTCGGAGATCTTCTTGTTAAGTGGATCAACCTCGTTTGAGCCTACGATGTGGTAGGTAACCTCTTTTCCGTCTGCGTATTTGAGTACAACAGATGTTCCAAGAGCAACTACATTCTTGATTGTATCGGTATCTACTACCTCTGCGTTCTTGATGAGGTATTCAAGCTCAGCAATTCTTGCCTCTACCTTTGCCTGTTGATCTCTTGCCTCGTCGTATTCGCTGTTTTCTGAAAGGTCACCAAAGCTTCTTGCAACCTTCAACTGCTCCTTTACCTCTTGACGACGGACATTTTTAAGGTATTCGTATTCCTCTTGAAGCTTAGCAAAGCCCTCTTTTGTATATTTAGTCTTTTGTTCCATTTTGTTCACCTAAGCGTATTTACGCCCTTTCCTTTTAATTATTATATCCAAGCTCACGGCAAGCCTCAAGGAGCTGATTGTCCTCGCTATCCGTTAGCTTGAAAAGATTTTTGTCCTTTACTGCCTCGTCAAGCTCTACCTGCTTGTGAGGTGATACACCCTCTTTATCGTAATTAACATCACAGGGTGGGTTGTAATAGTTTGTTGAAAGCTTAATTCCTGCACCGTCAGGGAGCATATAGGTTGTTTGCATTGTACCCTTTCCAAAGGTTGTTACTCCTACGAGGGTTGCACGATTATAATCTCTTAGTGCTGATGCAAATAGCTCTGCTGCTGAGGCGGTGTTTTCGTTTATAAGAACTGCAAGCTTAATGCTTGGATCAAGACAGGTTGAATCTGAGGTGTGAGTTTGCACAAGCTCGCCCTTACCATTTCTTATGTGGCATATGCTTCCCTCGGGAAGAAGAAAATCAAGTGAGCCTACAACTCCATCAAGTGTTCCACCTGGATTGTTTCTTACATCGAATACTATTGAGGTACAACCGTCCTCGACAAGTGCGTTAACGGCTTGCTTTAATTGGTCGGTTGTGGTGTTGTTAAATTCTGTGATTTTAACCACACCTATTGATTGGTCAAGACTGTATTTTCTATATGTGACGGTGACAATCTTTATCTCGTCACGAATTGCGGTAATGGTAATTTGCTCCGTGCCTCTTAGCACGCCAAGGCTTACACCTGTTCCCTTTTCGCCCTTAACCATATTTATTGCAGTATAGTAATTTGCGCTTGTCGCTCTTGTGCCATCGACGCTAAGGATTATATCTCCTGCGACAATGCCTGCCCTCTCGGCTGGGGAGTCCTCAATAACTGAGATAACCTCAATTGCATCGTGCTCGGAATTATAGGTTACATTAACGCCTATTCCGTACATTTTGCCCTCTGCCTCGTTGAAAAGGCTTTCAAGGTCGTTTGCCGTGTAATACTCGCCATAGGCATCACCGACGCCTTGAATATAGCCGTTCATTACATAGTAAACCAAACGCTCCTCATCAATTTGTCCTGCGTACAGGGTGCGATAGTAGGTGTCAACATAAGAGAGCTTTGTAAACAGCTCCGTTGTCCTTAGCTCCTCTGGCAAGGAATTATACATTTCGTTTATTGAGTTAAAGCGCTCTTCAAGCTGATTTACATAACTTTCGTACGATTGAGCGAGCCTTTGCTCGTTCTTTTTTGAGTTGCTCGTAACGAAAATAAAGGTCAGCTCAAAGGTTATTAGCACCGCAATTAGGCAAATGATTACAGTCCAAAGAATGCTTATTTTCTTTTGCATAATTTCGCCCTTCGGTTGTTATAAACGCCACAAAAACTCCTATATAGGAGTTTTTGCGTATTTTTTAGAATTTAATTGGCTTCGCAGTCAAGTAGCGTCTTACCATAAGAGCTACCTTGAAGGTGATTGCGTGGTCGAACTCACGAAGGTCAAGTCCTGTGAGCTTCTTAATCTTTTCAAGTCTATATACAAGTGTATTTCTATGCACAAAGAGCTTTCTTGATGTTTCAGACACATTAAGGTTATTCTCAAAGAATATTTGAATTGTTTGGAGAGTTTCCTTATCAAGTGTTTCAAGAGAGCCGTGCTTAAAGATTTCAGAGAGATAAATCTCGCAAAGGGTGGTTGGAAGCTGATATATAAGTCTACCAATTCCAAGGTTTTCGTAGCTTATAATTTCCTTCTCGCTCTCAAATACCTTTCCTACCTCTATTGCTATTTGTGCCTCCTTGTAGGAGCGTGCAAGGTCCTTAATGTTGTTTACAACTGTACCTATACCAATACCTACACGGCAGTAAAATTCTGTATTAAGTGTGTCGGAGATGCTCTGAGCAACCTGCTCAATTGCAGAGATGCTGGTATCAGCTACAAGCTCCTTAACAATTACGATATCCTGCTCGCCAACAGCAATTACATAGTCCTTTGTCTTATCAGGGAACATATTTTGAATGATGTCGAAGGGGAGAATATCTGTTCTTGAATAAAATCTCACCAAAAGAACTACTCTTGACTCGTTACCGTCAAAATGAAGCTCTCTGCTCTTTGCGTAAATATCGCTTGGGAGAATGTTATCCATTATGATATTTTTAATAAATGAGCTCTTGTCAAATTTTTCGTCGTAGTAATTTTTTATGTTTGCAAGAGAAATTGCAAGGATTGATGAATATCTTTCAGCAACCTTATCCTCGCCCTCTACAAACAAGATAAACTCGGAGCTTGCAGTATTACCGATGTGCTTATAGGTATAGCCATCGATTGCTACCATCTCCGTAGTAAGAGCCATTTCCTCGCTTACATGGGATCTGTTTTCGCCTATTTTGGAAAGCTCACTACATGCAATTACAAGACCTGCGTTATCCAAAACGCCTATAACACGGTCAACAGAATCATGCATTTGGTGAATAATTCCTTGAAATAATCTGTTAGACATACTTTTCCTCCATAAAGTGGTTTTTGTGCAATTTGTGCATTCGGTATATCTATATTACACTATTTTGTTGCCTTTTTCAATAGGTTTTTTGATATTTTTTTGTGAATTTTGTACATTTTTTCGCCATTTTGAACAAAAATCACAATTCTGTTTCGTACACAATGCACGAAAGAGCGAAGGTTGGTGCGGTTTCGCATCTTAAAATTCGTTTTCCAAGTCCTGCGATTTTCAAGCCCGCCTCTTTTGCTATCTCTACCTCTTTTTGGCTAAATCCACCCTCAGAGCCAATAACTATTGATATTGTCTTGGCGTTTTTTGTGCCTTGTAAAATTTCTTTGAGGCTTTGGGTATTATCTCCCTCATAGCACATAATGGCAAGCTCTGCCCCAGAGGCACGACGGATTGCGTCCTTATAGGACATAGCCTCTAAAACCTCGGGGATAATGCCACGGCCACTCTGCTTTGCTGCACTTTCTGCTATCTTATTATGGCGTTGTGCCTTTTTTGGTGCGTCCTTTTTGTCTATTTTTGCAATGCAACGCTCCGAGGCAAAGGGGATTATCTCGCATGCTCCACACTCAATTGATTTTTGAATAATGGTTTCGAGCTTGTCGCCCTTAGGGATTGCCTGATAAAGGCTTATAAATACGGGTGGCTCGGTATCGCTTTGAGATATGCTATCTACGCTTGCGTATACTGTGGTATCGGTAATAGATGCTATTTTGCACTCGTATATGTTCTTTTGCATATCGCATATTGTTAACGCCTCGCCCACTCTCATTCTTAGGGAGCGTGATATATGGTGAGCATCATCGCCTACTATAACAGCTACCTTGCCGTTCTCTGTTTCCTCGATTTGGTCAGCCCTGATAAAAAATCTTGGCATAATCTCTCCTTGTAATATTTACATTATTTAGTAATATATGTATTTTATCACTACATATACAATTTGTCAAGAAAAAGCACCGATTGCTCGGTGCTTTTTGATTTGTTATTGCTTTGAGAGGTAAACTCTATCAGCGGTGATTGTATTGAATACTGTTCCGCTTGTTGTTTGTACCTGTGTATCTACTGCTTCATCACCAATTGCGTCTTGGAGATACTCTATATCGTCGCCTGTCTTAACAAAGATTGCTGATACGAGTGAGAGCTTGTAGTAGTTACTCTCTGCTGTGGACTTATCAAAGCCCTTGATCTGTATGCTGATGTCCTCATAGTTAAGAGATACCATTGTTACGCTGAAGCCTCTTACATTTGCAACAAGCTCTGCATCTGCGTCGATAAGGTCTGCTACAATTCCTACATCGGCAGCATTAACCATAAGAAGTCCTACGGTTACCTTTTCTCCACTTAGTGACTCGTACAAGGTAAGAAGGTCAGTATCAATCTTATAGCCTGCGTTAATTCCAAAATAGCTTGCAAGCTCGGGAACTGAGTAGCCCTTGAAGGCTATGATTGGATTTGTTGGCTCATCTAATGCGTAGCCCTCAATAGCTGTGCAATAGCCAGCATTTACACAGATACAGTTATATCCGCCTGCCTTGTCAAAGCCGTTTGCGTATACAAGAGTTTTAGATATGCTATGTCCTTCAAAATCGGGAGCAACTGAGAATCCACACTCTCTGTCACAGCTTGCAGCAGCCATACAGCTGTTTACATCTCCGAGGTCGTGATTTTTATCATAGAATGCGTCACAGGAGTTGTAGCCACAAATTACATAGCGTCCTGTTGCATAATTGTCAGGGTTTGCCAAATATTCAGCATAAGTAACAATGGTTGCATTAATAAATGCACCGTTATTTGAGGTTGCACTTGTTTGAGTCAAGAAGTTTGCCTTTGCAGTTGCAAACTCTTCGGTTGTTCCACAATAGAAGAACTTACAGTTTGCACTTGCACCATGGAAGGCATATGAAACCTGATAGGTTGTAGTTGGCTTAGTTGCATAGAAGGTCTTTGGAATGTAAATTTCCGAAACGCCTCCTGTTGAGTATGTAAAGGAGTTATCGCCTGTGTTGTTGAAGTACGCAAATGACGCTCCCATTCTAATAATCTTTAAACTTGAACACCAAGCGAAGGTGTGATTTGCAATTGTTACAAGGGAGTTTGGAAGGCTAATTTCCGTAAGTGCAACACACGATGCAAAGCAGTAATTACCAATTGTGGTAACGGAATCTGGTAAGTCAATAGATGATAAGCTCTTGCATCCATTGAAGCAAGAATTCTTAATTTCTTTAAGATTTTCATTTGACGCAAAGGTCACCTTGGTAAGAGAGTGATTGTTGTAAAATGGTGCACCATTTTGACCACTACTTCCGTTAATCGTCTCAACAGATGCAGGAATGTTTATTTCTGTTAGGTTTCTCGCCTCATGAGCAAAGTTTTGAGGAATTTGTGTAATTGGGGTTTCATCATCAAGCTCAACAACAATTACAGGTGTTTCTTGAAATGGGTTGTTTGCAAATGTGGTTAGAGTGTTAGGACAATATACGAACAAAATTCGATTGTTAGCTCTTGAGCCATATCCACCAAACGAATTAAATGCCCATGACTTAATGCCAGCATCGTCTGGGAAATTAACGCTTACTGTATTTTTATTTGTAACTGGACTTGTAAAGGTGTAGGCACCACTTCCATTGATGCTTCCTGCCTCGCCAAGGGTTATAAGGCTTGCAACGGTATGAACTGTGTCGCTACCCTCTGTTGCTGTTGCTGTAATGTACCAGGTTAGGGCGTTTCCCTGAGCATCAGTTTTTGCAAAGCCCTCTCCCTGCTTGTTTGAAATTAGGAAGGTTGAGGTGTCATAATCATAGCTATAAAGCGTGTTGCCCTCTGCATCCTTATAAATTGTTGCGGCACCTGCTGAAATTGCAAATACGGCAATCAACGCTACTACTAATACTGTCAAAAATAAAAGTCTTTTTTTCATAATTTTTCTCCTTGTGGGTAAGCCCTCACGGGCATATAAAATATTTTTACAATATAATTGTACCACACAAGAGGTATTTTTGTCAATATGCACAATAAACAAATCCCCCCCCCCGTTTTTTGCGCAAATTGCACAAAATTGCACTTCCTACCACCTTTACCGAGTCCTTCGTTGCGAGGT
>JAZNYH010000050.1:0-11759 GCA_045594305.1 Eubacteriales bacterium
CAATAAAAAATACTTTTTGTCCCACGCACATACCCTAAAAACGAGATTTAGTCCCACGCATACATAAAACAAAAGCCAGACCGTGTGTCTGGTTTTTTGTTTTATTACTTTCTTGAAGCAAGACTTAAACCTGCGATAGTATGTGTAATAGCCGTGCTATTTTCATTATTTTATTGAAAAAAGAACGGCTTTGTGATACAATTAATTTACAAGGCGGTGAGATAATGAACACAATTGAAAATATAAAGCTATTTTTGTTTGATATGGACGGCACGCTTTATCTTGGAAGCAGGCTATTTGATTTCACGACGGAGCTACTTAGTGCCATCAAGAAAAATGGCGGAAAATATATGTTTATGACAAATAATTCCTCGAAGAGTGTCGCTGATTACATAAAAAAGCTTGAAGGGCTTGGAATAAGCTCGTGCTATGACGATTTTATTACCTCATCTCAGGCAACTGCATATTATCTTAAAAAGCATCACGAGGGAGCAAGACTTTATGTGTGTGGAACGGAGTCCTTAAAGCAGGAGCTACGCACAAACGGCTTTGAGGTTACCGAGGAGCTTGATGAGGTTGACCTGATTGTTATGGGCTTTGACACCGAGCTTACCTTTAAAAAGCTCCATGATGTGTCTAAATTATTGCTTTTAAGGAAGGATATTCCCTATATTGCAACCAATCCTGACTATGTATGCCCAACCGAGTTTGGAAGCGTTCCTGACTGTGGAAGCGTTTGTGATATGCTTTACAATGTGTCGGGACGCAGACCGATTGTAATAGGCAAGCCAGAGGCTCTTATGCCTATTCTCGCTATGGAAAAAACGGGCTATACAAAGGAGCAAACGGCAGTTATTGGTGATAGAATTTACACCGATATAAAAAGCGGAATTAGAGCAGGAGCAACGACAATTCTTGTTCTAAGCGGAGAAACCACCGAGGAAATTCTCAACGCATCAAGCGACAAGCCCGACTATGTAATGCAGAGTGCGAAGGAAATTCTTGACATATTAAACGCAAAGAGGTAACTATGAGCTTTTTTGAAAAATACTCCTCGAACACCTACGCAGGAAGTGCAAATCAGCTATATTTTAGCACAAATGGCGAGGTATGTGTCGGTAGAGTATACTATAAAATATCTGTTGGTGGGGAATATGAGTATTCAATATTGTTCTCAAATACAATAGATAGCACCTATTCGGACGGCAAAGTGTCGCAAAAAAATCTCGTGTGTGGCGAGTGGAAAATCCACAGTGCGAAAATAGGACGATGCTCTAAGATGAGTAATGATGATATTGCAAGGGGAAATGCCGAGGCGTGCGATTTTGTCGACCTCACCTTTAATGGCTCGCCCACCAAGACGGTTGCCCCTGCGGAGCTTTTTGCAAGCGACGGGATACGCTACTTTTTCGAAAAAGGCGAGTACCTGTGTCTTGAAATTGCATTTTCAGGAGATATGATACCGTATCATGAGGAGAGCCTTTTGCCCGTATTTATAAAGGGCGAGAGCGGTTGGAAATACTGCAAGCAAATGCCTTTTGCGTCAATGATAGGCTGTGACAGAAAAATAGAAAAAAGAGTAGCCTATTTGGGCGATTCTATCACACAGGGTATAGGTGTTCCTACTAACTGCTACGGCTTTTGGAATGCACTTGTATCCGAGATGTGTGGTGACAAAAACGCATATTGGAACCTTGGAATAGGCTTTGGCAGAGCAAATGACGCTTCAAGCGATGGAGCGTGGCTCTATAAGGCTAAGCAAAACGATGTTGTCGTGGTGTGCTTTGGCGTTAATGATATTTGCCAAGGGTTTAGCGAGGAGCAGATAAGGCGTGACCTTGATACAATAGTCGAGCGTCTCAACGATGCTGGCTGTAAGGTCATTTTGCAAACGATACCACCCTTTGACTATGATGAGGAAAAGGCTAAGAGATGGCTAAGAATTAACGAGTATATCAAGACCACGCTTGCTAATAAGGTTGAGCTTGCTTTTGATGTCGTTCCATACCTTGGAAAAAGCGAAAGAGAGCCACATATCGCACAATATGGTGGTCATCCAAACGAGCAAGGCTCAGCTATTTGGGCGAGTGCCTTGTACGAAAAAATAGCCAATAGTGGCATTATTTGACGAAATTTTATATTTGACAATTAGTAATGTATATGCTATACTTAAATAAAAAAAGGTTAATCAAAAGACAGCTTTAAGGAGGAATATCAATGAAGAAAATATTAGCAGTATTACTTGTTATTTGTATGGTGTTTTGTATGGTAGCGCTCTGCTCGTGCGAGGAAGAGGAGTCCCCAAGCACCGAAAGTAGCACTCAAAGCAGTAGTAGCAGTAGCGAGGCGACAAGCACCGAGGAAGAGAGCACCGAGGAGGCAAGTAGCGAGCAGACAAGCACAACCGAGCCTGAAACCGCAGACCTTCTAAGCTCTGCAATAAACAAGACTGAGGAGCTTGATGCGTTCTCTGCAAAAACAACAATTAATGTAAAAATGAAGATAACAGGCTCATATGTCACAATAGAAATTCCTGTTGTAATTGATTTTTCAGCTAAGGATGTAAAGACACAATCCCCTAAGCTTTCAGCAAACTACACAGCGAACATTCTTGGCGAGAGCCAAAGTGCAGATGTTTATAGTGATGGCACTTGGGTATATGTAAGCTCAAAGGACGGCAGCTTCAAGCAAAGAGTTGAGCAAACCGACGGCGAGTATGACTATGTGGGTGACGCTCAGGACATTGTAAAGGAAATCCCCGAGGAAATTCTTGATAAGGCAACCGTATCTAAGGATGCAGACGGCTCAAGAACCATTAAGGTTGACATAACCGATGAGCAATTTGAGGCTCTCTTTGGAGAGGTTATAAGCGGTGTTGGCGATCTTGGCACAGGAGATACCGATGGTCAGGCTGGCTCAGGTGATGGCTCAGGCGAGGGTAACACACCCGAGGAAGCGCCATACGAAATAAGCGACACAAGCATTGAAATTGTTATCGACAAGGACGGCTACATTAAGAGCTACGAGGTTAGCTTCAAGCTTGATATGACCGTCGAGGGAACACCTACCACCTCAGATGTTGTGGCTAAGATTGAATACACAGAGCGTGGCTCGGGCGTTGTGGTTACTCCGATGGAGGGCTACGAGGACTTCGAGGAGCTTGTAGAGGAAGAGGTAGAGGAAAACTAAGATTAAGGGCGTTGGACACAACGCCCTTAAAATATGGCGATATGTGGCAATAATTTGCACTTTTTATTGACACCGATGCCAGCTATGTGATACAATGAATATATAGCAATTGATAAGGAGAGAAAAATGTTTAAGCTTGGTTTGTCGAGCTGTAGCAAGGAGATTTGCGACAAGCTTTTTAAGGATTACAAAAAGGAAGGAATAGACGCTATTGAGATAAGCAGGTCATCAATTGATGATTGCGAGGCGTTAGATTTTGAATTAATCGACACATTGTTAAACAAATACGGCATTGAGCCTTGGTCCTTCCATCTGCCCTTTATGCCATTTCAAAAAATAGACATTTCAAGTGAGGAGCTTGCAGAGGAGTCGGTTTCGTACCTTGATACCGTTATGGAGCGTGCAAGTGCGATTGGCTTTACTCGCTTTGTCGTTCATCCAAGCGGAGAGCCAATTGATGAGGACAAGCGTGGTGCGAGAATGGAAAGAGCAAAAAAGAGCCTCTTTACTCTTGCCGAGCTTGCTAAGAAATATGGAGCACAAATTGCAGTAGAGGATCTGCCTCGTACCTGTCTTGGCAGAGATGCTGACGATATGAGGGAGCTACTTAGCGCACACCCTGACCTTGGTGTATGCCTCGATACAAATCATATGCTTTCATCGGACCCTGTGGAGCTAATTTACGCTCTTGGAGATAAGATTATAACCACACATATATCCGATTATGACTTTATAAATGAGCGTCATTGGATGCCAGGCGAGGGAAAAATCGATTGGCAGAGAATTATAAAGGCGTTAAAGGATGTTGGCTACAAGGGGGCGTGGCTCTATGAGGTTGATTTTGGATGTCCTAATACAATTTTGAGAGATAGAGACCTTAATTGTGAGGACTTTTCAAGAAACGCAAGAGAGCTTTTTGCAGGACAAGAGCCAACTGTGATTTCAAAGCCAAAGCCTAACCTTGGCTATTGGGAGTAAGAGCGAAAAAGACTACAATTTTGTAGTCTTTTTTTGTTTTTATTGACATAGCATATATTTAATGTTAAAATAAGGGTATAAACTATATTATACGAGGAACTAATATGCTACTTGAAAAATCAAAATGGCTTTGCTATCCAGGTGGCGAGCCAGAGGGTGCTTGCCCTGTGTTTAAAAAGCACTTTAAGGTGAGCAAGGAAATAAAAAAAGCAACCCTTAAAATTACCTCGCTTGGCTGTTACTATGCTACGCTTGGCGGAAAAAGGGTTGGAGATTTTATCTTAGCACCGGGCTGGACCTTCTACAAAAGAGCACAGCTTCAAGAATATGATGTGACCGAGCTTATCTCTTGCGATAACGAGCTTCGTGTTACAATTAGTGCAGGCTGGTTCAAGGGAAGAATAAACGAAAGAAATCGCAAGGATTTGCCCGACACCTCGCCCTCTATGATATGCGAGCTTGAAATCGTGTATAAAAATGGCGAAAGGGAATACATTTACTCGGATAGTAGCTGGGAATGTGCGCTTAGCCGTGTGACATTTTCCGACCTTTACGATGGCGAGCACTATGATGCAACCCTTGAAGAAAAGTTTGTGCCTGTAAGAATACAGGAGTGCGACTTTGTTGAGATTGTGCCTCAGCAGGGAGAAAAAATAATTGAGCAGGAAAAAATCCGTGCTCATAGAATATTCACCACACCAAAGGGTGAAACCGTAATCGACTTCAACCAAAACCTAACGGGCTATTTCGAGATAGAGCTAAATGCCAAGGCGGGTGAGCGTGTGTCGCTTTCCTTTGCAGAGGTGCTTGATAAGGACGGTAATTTTTATACCGAAAATTATAGAAGTGCCAAGGCAGAGCTTGAATACACCTGTGCTGATGGCTATAACTACTATAAGCCACGCCTTAGCTTTTGGGGATTTAGGTATATAAGAGTAAATTCCTTTCCTGATACGCTAACGCTTGATAGCATAAGAGCGATAGTTCTCCATTCCGATATTAAGCGTACAGGCTATCTTGCCTCGTCAAGCCAACTTCTAAACAAGCTCTTTTCCAATATAATTTGGGGACAAAAGGGCAACTTCCTCGACATTCCAACCGATTGCCCTCAAAGAGATGAGCGTCTTGGCTGGACGGGAGATGCACAGGTTTTTGCAAGAACCGCATCATATAACTACGATGTTGAGAAATTTTTTGAAAAGTGGCTCACCGACCTTTGGCTCGAGCAACAAAGAGAGGGACTTATTCCGTTTGTAATTCCTCAGGTTCACAAAAGACAGAATAGCTCAACTGCTGTGTGGAGCGATGCCTCAACAGTTTGCCCTTGGCAAATGTATCTAACCTACGGAAGCAAGAAAATACTAAAAAGACAATTCAAGTCAATGTGTACATATGTTGATGAGATTGGAAAAATAACTAAGAAAAAGGACCTTTGGTACGGTTGCTGGCACTTTGGCGATTGGCTCGGTCTTGATGCCCCTGCGGGAAGCTATGTTGGCTCATCAAACACCGACCTAATAGCAACTGCCTTTTACGCCTACTCGGCAAGCCTTGTTGTAAAGGCAGGTAGGGTGCTTGGCAGAAAAGTAGATAAGTACGAAAGGCTTTATGGCAGAATAATTGAAAGGGCAAAGCGTACCTTTAAGGAATATAAAACCCAAACAGAGTGTGCAATAGCCTTGTATTTCGGCATCACCGACAACAAAAAAGAGGTTGCCGACCAGCTTGCGAATATGATTATCGCAAACGGAAAAAGACTTCAAACAGGCTTTGCAGGAACACCATATCTTTTACACGCTCTTTCACAAAACGGCTATACCGAGCTTGCATATGATTTGCTCCTTCAAGAAAATTACCCCTCTTGGCTCTATTCAGTTAAGCAGGGTGCAACCACAGTTTGGGAGCATTGGGACGGCATAAACGACAAGGGCGAGTTTTGGTCCAAGGATATGAACTCCTTCAATCACTACGCCTACGGAAGCGTCGCAGATTGGGTATATGGCGTTGCGTGTGGAATTAACACGGTTGAAAATGCCCCTGGCTTTGAAAGAGTGCTTATCGCACCACAGCCAACAAAAAAGCTTGATTGGCTAAGCGCTAAGATAGAAACTCGTTATGGAGTAGTAAGCTCTGCTTGGTACAAGGAGGGCGACTCGTTCCGTTACGAAATAACCACCCCAACCGAGGCAACAATTATAATAGACGGTAAGGAGCACACCGTTCAAGGTGGCTCGTACATATTTTAGCAAAAAAATAAAAAAATAAAAAATACGCATTAAGCGAAAAGAGGTAAACAAAATGAGCGAAATTTTTAAGAGCATCCCAGAAATTAAATACGAGGGAGCAAAGAGCAAAAATCCATTTTCATTCAAGTATTATGACGCTGACAGAGTGATTCTCGGCAAAAAGATGAGTGAGCACCTTCCATTTGCAATGGCTTGGTGGCACAACCTTTGTGCAGAGGGAACAGATATGTTCGGCAGAGGCGTTGCAGACAAGTCCTTCGGTACAAAAAGTGGCACAATGGAGCACGCTAAGGCAAAGGTAGACGCAGGCTTTGAGTTTATGAAAAAGCTTGGCATTAAATACTTCTGCTTCCACGATGTAGACATCGTTCCCGAGGCAGATGATATTAATGAAACAAATCGCCGTCTTGACGAGATAAGCGATTACATTCTTGAAAAGATGAAGGGAACAGACATTAAGTGCCTGTGGGGAACTGCAAATATGTTCTCAAATCCAAGATTTGTAAACGGTGCAGGCTCATCAAATAGCGCAGAGGTGTTCGCCTTTGCCGCTGCACAGGTAAAGAAGGCACTTGAAATAACAGTTAAGCTCGGTGGCCGTGGATATGTATTCTGGGGTGGTCGAGAGGGCTATGAAACACTTCTCAATACAGATATGGCTCTTGAACAGGAGAACATAGCAAGGCTTATGAAGATGGCTGTTGCATATGGTAGAAAAATCGGCTTTACAGGCGATTTCTATATTGAGCCAAAGCCAAAGGAGCCAATGAAGCATCAATACGATTTTGATGCAGCAACTGCAATTGGATTCTTGAAGGCTCACGGACTTGACAAGGACTTCAAGATGAACATTGAGGCAAACCACGCAACCTTGGCAGGACATACCTTCCAGCACGAGCTAAGAGTAAGTGCAATTAACGGAATGCTCGGCTCAATCGACGCAAACCAAGGCGATATGCTCCTTGGCTGGGATACAGATGAGTTCCCATTTGATGTTTATACTGCAACTATGTGTATGTATGAGGTAATCAAGGCAGGTGGACTTACAGGTGGCTTTAACTTTGACGCTAAGAATCGTCGTCCATCATACACCTATGAGGATATGTTTGAGGGCTTTATCCTTGGAATGGATACCTTTGCACTCGGTCTTATCAAGGCAGCAGAGCTTATTGAGGACGGCAGAGTAGATGAGTTTATCGAAAATAGATATTCAAGCTATAAGACAACAGAGCTTGGTAAGCTTATCACAAGCGAGGACGCTACCCTTGAGGCTGTGGCTGAATATGCACACAATATGAAATCATGCGCTCTTCCTGGTAGTGGTAAGCAGGAGGGACTTGAGGCTATTGTAAATAGCGTTTTGTTTGGCTGATATGAATAAGTATATAGGAATAGATCTTGGAACCTCATCAGTAAAGCTAATCCTTGTTGACGCTTGCGGTGAGATACTAAATAGCGTTACTAAGGACTACCCAATCAGCTACCCACAAAGTGGTTGGAGTGAGCAAAATCCAAGCGATTGGGCAGAAAAGACAATAGCGGGAATTAAGGACCTTATAATAGGTCAAGACGCACACACCATCAAGGGAATTTCGTTTGGTGGACAGATGCACGGACTTGTTATGCTCGACAAGAGCGATGAGGTAATTCGCCCTGCGATACTTTGGAATGATGGCAGAACACAGGAGCAAAGCGACCGTCTAAATAGCGAGGTCGGTAAGAAAACGCTCTCTAACTATACTGCAAATATTTCCTTTGCAGGCTTTACTGCACCAAAAATTCTTTGGGTTGAGGAAAACGAGCCACAGAATTTTGCAAGAATTGAAAAAATAATGCTCCCTAAGGACTACCTTGCATATGTCCTTAGTGGAGTGCACGCAACTGATTTCTCAGATGCGTCAGGAATGTTACTTTTAGATGTAAAAAACAGATGCTGGAGCGAGGAAATGGCAAAAATCTGCCATGTCAAGAGCGAGTGGCTCCCTAAGCTTTATGAGTCCTATGAGCCGATTGGTAAAATCAAGCCTGAGCTTGCTAAGGAATTGGGACTTGATGAGGGCGTTGTAATTTGCGCAGGAGCAGGCGATAACGCTGCTGCCGCAGTTGGAACAGGAACTGTAAGCGACGGCTCGTGCAATATATCCCTTGGAACAAGTGGAACTGTGTTTATTTCAAGAGATAGCTTTTCTGTTGATGAAAATAATTCTCTTCATAGCTTCTGCCACGCAAACGGAGCATATCACCTAATGGGCTGTATTCTTTCGGCTGCATCGTGTAATAAGTGGTGGATGGAAAATATTCTCGAAAGCGAGGACTACTCGGGCGAGCAAAAGGGACTCTTTGACCTGCTTTACGATAACGAGGTCTACTTCCTTCCATACCTTATGGGAGAGAGAAGCCCACATAACGACGCAGGAGCAAGAGGAGCATTTGTTGGTATGCGTCCGTACACAACAAGAAAGCATATGCTTCTTGCTATTATGGAGGGCGTTGCGTTCGCACTTCGTGATTGCATCGAGGTTGCGGGAGCAAGTGGCGTTAAGATAGAAAAGAGCCTTATTTGTGGTGGTGGCGCTAAGAACGAGATTTGGCGTACCATAGTTGCAAATGTGCTTGGCATAGAAATCCAAAGACCTCAAACCGAGGAGGGGCCATCATATGGTGGAGCAATTCTTGCTATGGTCGGCTGTGGAGAGTATGCGAGCGTCAAGGAAGCAACAGATAAGCTAATAAAAATAAAGGATAGCATTTTGCCAAACGATGCTCTTGTGCAGATGTATAACAAGAAGTACAAGGTATTCAAGCAAATTTATCCTGCCTTAAAGGGAGTTTTCTCACAAATGTAGCTTCTTTCAAACCAAATAAAGGGGTAAAATATGAAAAGAATAGTTTTGATAGCTATGGCACTTTTGCTTTCGTGCCTTTTCCTTGTCTCCTGCGAGGACGATGCTCAAAAAATAAGCGTCGAGTATGTAGCAGGCGAGGGAGGAACGATAGGTGGCATCGCTAAGCAGGAAAAGGAGCTTGGCGAGGGTGGCACAGTAACCTTTGATGCCGTCGTAGCTAAGGCAAATAGTGGCTATCGATTTATCGGCTGGGACGATGGCAATACGGAAAAGCTCCGTACTGACACATTGTCACAAAACGCCACATTTGTTGCTAAATTTGAAAAAATCGAATATGCAACCATAACCTATCTCTGCCCCGAGGGTGGAGTGCTAAATGGCACCTCGGTTCAAACCCTTGAATGTGGAAAAACAACCACAGAGGTCAGCGTAGAGCCACTTGAAGGCTATCGCTTCCTCGGTTGGAGCGACGGCTCTATGGAGCTTTCAAGAACCGATGTTGCAACAGAGGATATAACCCTTACGGCAATGCTTACAAACAAGGTGATTATAAAGTATCATTGCACAGAGGGTGGCAAGCTTGTTGGAAAAACCGAGCAGACACTTGAATCAGGTGACGAAGCAGAGCCAATAAAGGCAGTACCCGATGAGGGCTATCGCTTCGCAGGGTGGAGCGACGGCTTTACATATGATGCAAGAATAGATATGGCGACACAGGATAAGGAATTTACCGCCATATTCAAAAAATACTACAAGATAGAATTTGCCTGCGATGAAAAAGAGGGCACGATAAGTGGTGAGTGCGTTCAGTATGTCGACGAGGGCGAGCTTGCATTCGCAGTTGTTGCACAGCCACGCTCTGGCTTCGAGTTTATTTGTTGGAGCAATGGCGAAACCAATCCTAAGCTTAGCTTAGTTGCGGAGTCAAATGTAGTCGTTCGTGCATACTTCTCGGGCAAAAGCAGTGGCTTGCCTGTAATAAGCATATTCACAGAAAATGGGGTAGGAATTACCTCAAAGGATAAATATGTAAACTGCGTAGTTACAGTAAATGATACAGATAACGGCTTGCATGTAATTCAAAAGGATGCAGGAATAAAGGGTAGAGGAAACTCAACCTGGACCAAGTGGGAAAAGGATCCCTACAAGATAAAGTTCGAGGATAAGCAGGACCTCTTTGGCTTTGGGGGTGCAAGGGATTGGGTTCTTCTTGCAAACCACTTTGACCGAAGCCTAATTAGAAACTACCTCGTATTTGAGGTTGCAGGAGAATTTTCTAAGCTTTCAAGCACAACCAACTCTCAGCCCGTTGAATTATATGTCAATGGCGAATACAAGGGCAACTATTTGCTCTGCGAGCAGGTAGAGGTAAACGAGCATAGAGTAGAGATTGATGAAACCGAAAGCTCATCAGTTGTAGACACAGGCTACCTCGTAGAGATGGACGGCTGGGGCGATGGAATATGTGTAACCGTCCCCGATAGCTACCCAAGAGGCGAGGCGAGAAAATACTCAATAAAATCCCCCGATATTGTTGGAACATCTATTGCACACAGGGAGTACATAAAGCAGTATCTAACTAACTCCTTGAATGCAATAAACGGCACGGATTATGAAAAGGTAAAGGAGCTTATCGATGTTGACTCCTTTGCACAAGCGTACATAATCTTCGAGCTGTTCAAGAATCCCGATGTAGACTATTCAAGCTTCTATATGCATAAGGACGCAGGTGGAAAGCTTATGTGTGGACCTGTGTGGGATTTTGATATGTGTCTTGGTAATGTAACCCATAAGGGAAGCGATGTTCAAAAGTACAATTATCTATGGGCTAAGACAATGAACCCTTGGTTCGGAGGCTTGCTCAAGCACGAGGAATTTGTAGAGCTTGTTGGTAAGACCTTGGCAGATTATGCCCCCACAATAAGAAGTGCCCTTCAAAGATGCTATAACTATGTGCGTGATCCTGAGCATGTAGGCGGATTTACTCGCAACTTTGAAAGATGGGATATTATGGGAGAAACGCACCTTTGGGAGCCAGGCAGAGCGGATCCAAGCTACATAACCGAGCTTTTAACATGGCAGGAGCAGGTTGACTTTACAGAGGATTATCTCGAAAAGAGCCTTGATTTTCTATTACAAACCTATCCCGCTGACTAATATTTTAAGGAAAGAAAAATGACAATTCTAAGAAGAACACTAATTTTAGTTATGTGCGTGATTTTGTCGCTTACAATGGCGTTTTTGCTCACCTCGTGTGAAAATGAGGAATCGCCAAGCGAGAGCCAACACGAGCACAGCTACGGCGAATTTGTGACAACCAAGGAGCCGACCTGCACCGAGAGTGGTGAAAAAATAAAAGCCTGCTCCTGTGGCGATAAGGTAATCGAAAAAATAGAGGCAAGGGGACACACAGAAGAGGCTATTGCAAGGGTAGAGCCAACCTGTACCAAATCGGGACACACAGCGGGCAAAAAATGCTCCGTATGTGGCTGTGCCTTGG
>JAZNYH010000051.1:0-5929 GCA_045594305.1 Eubacteriales bacterium
AAACACACCTCAAGATTAGATATCTCCAACATTAAGTTGATAAGGTCACTTGTAGACTACAAGTTTGATAGGTCGGAGGTGTAAGTGCAGTAATGTATTCAGCTGACCGATACTAATAGTCCGAACGCTTGTACTACTTTGTTCTCATACAAAGTTGATTGAGTTCTTTCGTTCTCTTGTAATTCTTCCTTTGTTCGGTTTTTCAATGAGCATTTTCGCTAAAAACAAAAATCACAGCATCAACTTGATGCTGTTTTTTATTTCTAAGCAAAAAAGAAAGCCTACGAATTTTCTCGTAGGCTCTTTTATTTGAATTAAAGAAGAGAATTGATAATATCTCTCATCTTATCAAGATTTTTCTCCATCTCTGCAACAAGCTTAAACTGTGTGCGACATCTATCAAGATTATGTCCAACCCTGTGTACCTTAAAGTATGTATCACCATTGATATGGTCAGTCAAAAATCTCATTCCACATTCAAGAGTAAGCATAATAGATGCGTAAGGCAAAAGCTCAATTTCAAGAGGGGTGAGAGATTTTGAGCACTGCTCGAGATATCCCCTTGCAAATGCACTATACAAATCAAGATCGAAATCTACAATATCAAGATTAACCTCATCCTCAGCAGCGTGAGTAGCACCTGAACGGATAGCATCGCCAAAATCGTAAAGATAAGAGCCAGGCATAACAGTATCAAGGTCAATTACAGCCACAGGAGCCTGCGTTTTTTTATCGAAAAGTACATTATTGAGCTTTGTATCGTTGTGAGTAACACGAAGTGGTAATGAGCCGTCAGCGAGCCTGTCAACAAACATTGACATAAAGTCCTTTCTTGCACGAACAAACTCAATTTCCTCAGCAACCTCAGAGGCTCTGCCTGAAAGGTTATCCTCAATAGCCTTCTCAAAATCAAGATAACGAGATGCAGTGTTGTGGAAATTCTTGATTGTTTCTGCAAGAGTAGATGCGTCAAAATCGCTAAGGAAGTTAGCAAATTCACCAAAGGCAACACCAGAAAGGTAAAAATGCTTTGGATCCTCCATCGTTTCAATGGTGAATACATCATCAATATAGTGATACATTCTATAAGCGTTACCATTTACAATAACATAGGTTTTTCCAGTATTCGCAGTTAAAAATTTGAGGGTAGAGCGATAAGGATTTCTGCCGAGAGCAATGCTTTTCTTTCTTATGTGATGGGTAACGCCCTCGATATTATTCATAAGACCATCAAGATCCTTGAAAATATTAGTATTTATTTTTTGTAGGGTATAGGAATTGTTGTTTGTGCAAACACGAAATGTAGAATTTATATGACCATTACCAACAGGGAATGGCTCCTTATATTCAACATCACCGATAAACGCCTTGATTGCGATATCTAAATCTTTCATATTAAATCTCCTTTTTGGGGTTTCTTATATTTTAACATATATTTTTAATAAAGTAAAGAATAATATTGAAAAAAACCATAAAATGGTGTAAAATATTAAGAGAATTAAACAACTAAGGAGTAAAAATGATTACAAAATCAGTTGAAATCGCAGATGGCGTTAGAATTAACTATATAGAAACTAACAAATTCAAAACAAATTATTTTTCCTTTCGCTTTATAGGCAAAAGATGCAAGGAGCTTGCAACTCTAAACACACTTATTACTCGTGTTTTGACACACGGTAGTACACGCTATCCAAGTCAAGCCGAAATTGAAAAAAGACTTAAATATCTTTATATGGGAGATGTTTGGAAAACCTCTTATGCCAATGGGAAATACCATATATTTGGAATTGGCGCTGATATGCTCAATGATAGATTCGCAACCGATCTTTCGATAAGTGATGAAATGCTTGATCTTGTTTGTGATATTATTTTTAATCCACTTTTGGAAAATGGTGCATTTTCTGCCGAGTATACCGAAAGCGAGAAGCAGGAGCTAATCGATATTATAAATGCTGAAATAAATAACAAGGGTAAATACGCTATCAATAAATGCACTGATCTTATGTTTAAGGATGAAATCTTTTCCATTGGAGCAAGAGGCGATGTAAAGGATGTTGAGAGCGTAACACCAAAGCAGCTTTACGAGGCGTATAAAAAGGCACTTAGCGAATATAAAATAGAAATTTATTTTATTGGAAGCTTGGATATTGATAGAGCAATCGCTCGTATAAAGCCATATTTTGATGGAATTAAACGCTCTGTTGAAAAAATAGATGATATTTCTATTGTAAAAAAAGCAGAGAAGGTAAACGAGTATACAGAAATCCAAGATGTAAAGCAGGGTAAGCTTTGTATGGGATTTAGAACAGGGCACGCCTACGATGATGGATATAAGAGCATAGCACTTGTTTTCAATGAGGTTTATGGTGGCTCACCCAATTCAAAGCTCTTTGTAAATGTAAGAGAAAAGAAGAGCCTTTGCTATTCCTGCTATTCAAAAATGTCTGTAATGAGTGGATCGATGATGGTATCTGCTGGAATTGAGGCATCAAATAAGCAAGTAGCAATAGATGCAATTCTTGAACAGCTTGAAAACATGAAAAAGACAGAAATCGCCGATGAAGAGCTTGAAAATGCCAAGAAATCCATTAAAAATGCACTTCTTGGCGTATATGATAGTGCATCATCAATACAAACAAGAATTTTAAACAGTGAGCTTTTCAATGACACCTTATCTCTTGATGAGGAGCTTGCAGACCTCAATGCAGTAACCAAGGAGCAGCTTGCGGAATTTGCGCAGGGCATAACCCTTGATACAATATATTTTTTGAAGGGAGAGGACGCAAATGGCTGATATTATAATCAAGGAAAACAAAATGCTTGATGAAAAATATTACACATTCAAGCATAAAAGCGGACTAACAGTATATGTTTTCCCAAAAAAGCTTGCTACAAGCTATGCACTCTTCACAACAAAATATGGCTCAATAGATTCAAAATTCAAGCTTGAGGGCGAGGAAAAATTTACAGTTGTTCCTGATGGAATAGCACACTTTCTTGAACACAAAATGTTCGAGTGTGAAAACGGTGAGGACGCCTTTGAGCTTTTTGCCAAAACAGGTGCAAGTGCAAACGCATATACCACAAATGAAAGAACCTCATATTTGTTTTCCACAACAGAAAATTTTTATGAATCACTTGAATACCTGCTTGACTTTGTAACACATCCATACTTTACTGAAAAGACCGTTCAAAAGGAGCAGGGAATAATTGGTCAAGAGATTAGAATGTATGAGGACCATCCTGGCTCAAGGCGTGAAAACGAGCTTTTGCAGGCACTTTATAGGTACAATAAGGTGAGAATAGACATTGCAGGAACAACAGAGTCAATTGCACAAATCAACGCAGATATACTCTATAAGTGCTACTATACCTTCTATAACCTTAGAAATATGGCTCTTGTAGTGTGTGGTGACATTGATCCACATAAGGTAGAGGAGTGCTGTGATAAAATCCTTAAAGAAGCACCAGAGCAGACAATAATAAGAGATTACGAGGCAAATGATGAGCCCAAAGAGGTTTACAAAAAGCGTGCCTCATGCTCTCTTACCATAGTAAAGCCTATTTTCTCAATTGGTATTAAGGATATGGAAATATCAAAGGATCCTATGGAAAGGGCGAAAAAGTTTTATGCAATTCAAATATTGAACGAGGTGCTTTATTCTCGCACGAGTGAGCTTTATAATACGCTATACAACGAAAAGCTTATCTCGCATTCACTTTTCAGTGCGTTTGATCACAGCGAAAACCATTCGTATAATGTTATTTCTGCCGAATCCCCAAATCCCGAGGCAGTTTATGATCACTTTGTTAGCTTTATTGAGAAAACAAAAAAAGAGGGAATTGATAAAGAGGCATTCGAGCTTGCGAAGCGTTCAGCTTATTCGGAATATATAAGATGCTTTGACTCAACCGAGGCAATAGCAGAAACGCTCATGATTAACTTTATTGAGGGAACAGATGCATTTGATATGCCAGAGCTTATAAGCTCAATTAGCTATGAATATGCAAGCGAGCTATTCAATAGCTTTTATAAGGAAGAATATTATGCAATGTCGGTTGTAAATCCGATAGGAAAGGAATAATATGCCACTTAGTATTCACTATATATCCTTCCCAAATATTGGAATAGGAGAAATGAAAATAAATACTAACGCAATCGAGATAGGTAGCTTTAAGATTGCTTGGTATGGAATAATAATCACCTTTGCAATGGTGTGCGCAATATTGTATGTTTGGGCTCGCTTTAAGGAAAATAAGCTTTCAAGCGATGACCTTCTTGATTTGGCACTTGCGACCGTTCTATCAGGTGTTATTGGAACAAGACTTTATTATGTAATATTTAGCTTTGAGGACTTTTTGGTAACAAATAAGGGCGGATTTTTCGCCAACCTTGGAGCAACACTGTATGAGATAATAGCGGTATGGGACGGAGGTCTTGGCATCTACGGTGGAATTATCGCAGGTGGAATAGCAGCTGTTATCGTAGCTAAGCGTAAAAAGATAGGAATGCTTAGAATACTTGATTTCTTAGCACCTGCCGTTATGCTTGCACAGTCAATTGGTAGATGGGGAAACTTTTTCAATGCCGAGGCACACGGAACAGAAACTGACATCTTCCTCAAAATGGGTATAAGAGAGGATGGAATTTTCACCTTTACAAGATACTATCACCCAACCTTCCTCTATGAATCTCTTTGGAATATTGTTGGCTTCCTTGCAATTTGGCTTATATTTGTCAAGCTCGAAAAGACAAAGACACTCCATAAATTCAATGGTCAAATCTTCTATACCTATGTTATTTGGTATGGAATAGGCAGAGCATGGATAGAGGGACTAAGAACAGATAGCCTGTGGCTCATCAAGGATGTTATAAGAGTATCACAGCTTGTTGCAATCCTTTCTGCACTCGTTGCAGCAGGGCTTATGGCATATACCTTTGTAATGCTATATAAGGGCAAGGAAAATATACTCGTTCAAAGGGTAGGAGCTAAGACCTTAGAGCCTACCTGTGAAGCAGGCGAGGAGGTCGCTGAGCCAAAAGAAGAAAAAGCCGATGTAGATGACGCTAAAAAAGAGGAGACAGAGGAAAATGGCGAAGATAATTAACGGAAAAGAGGTTTCTGCAAGCGTTCGTGAGGAGCTAAAAAAGGAAACAGCTGAGCTTGTTGAAAAATACGGAATAAGACCTGGACTTGCAGTAATCATAGTTGGCGATGATCCTGCATCAAAGGTTTATGTAAATAACAAGGAAAAGGGCTGTGCCGAGGTAGGCTACTACTCAGAGGTTTATAGATTACCTGCCGAAACAACACAAGAGGAGCTTATAGGACTTGTAAATAAGCTTAATAAGGACGATAAAATCCACGGAATTTTGTGTCAGCTTCCATTGCCTAAGCACCTTGACGAAAACGCTGTAATTCTTGCTATAAATCCCGAAAAGGATGTAGACGCCTTCCACCCTGTAAATGTGGGTAGAATAATGATAGGTGATTATAGCTTCTTGCCTTGCACACCAGCGGGTGTTATGAAGCTTATTGAAAGCACAGGGGTTGACATTTCAGGCAAGGAATGTGTAGTTATTGGCAGAAGCAATATAGTAGGAAAGCCACAGGCGATGCTCCTTCTACACAAAAACGGCACCGTTACAATTTGCCATTCACGAACCAAGAATCTTGCTGAGGTAACAAGAAGAGCAGATATTTTGGTTGTTGCAATTGGCAAGGCAGACTTTGTAACTGGCGATATGGTCAAGGATGGAGCTATTGTTATAGATGTAGGAATGAATAGAAAAGCCGATGGCAAGCTCACAGGAGATGTTGATTTTGTATCAGTTGAGCCAAAGGCATCATACATTACCCCCGTTCCGGGTGGAGTTGGACCTATGACAATATCAATGCTTCTTAGAAACACAATGACCTCAGCAAAA
>JAZNYH010000052.1:0-11531 GCA_045594305.1 Eubacteriales bacterium
TTGTTAAGACAGGCGACGATATAGAGTATCTCCAAGACGCAATTGGTGATGAAACAGTAGCTACACAGGTACAAACATCAAGCGGAACAGCATTCAATACAATCACCGCTGATAGAGTTTACCTCTCAAAGCAATAACAAAACAAAAAGCACCGAGCAATCGGTGCTTTTTTGTTTTTAAAATCAATCGTTATTTTCCTTGAACAAGGAAAGTGCATCATACACGCTTCTTATATCGATAATTGACACTCCCTTAGGAGCCTTTAATTTTGTCTTGTCGGATTTTTGAGGTATTGCAATTACATCAAAGCCAAGACGATAGCTCTCGCTAATCCTCTTTTGAAGGTCTGAAATAGCACGACACTCTCCCGCTAATCCGAGCTCGCCCATAGCAAGCACATTTGACGGAACAGGAATATCCTTTATGCTTGAAATTAGAGCAAGAGCGACAGCAAGATCGACGCTTGGCTCGTCAAGTCTAAGACCGCCAACAACATTTAAATAAATATCACACGACGAGAATTTAAGCCCAAGTCGTTTTTCCAAAATGGCAATAATAAGACATACTCTATTATAATCAAGACCATTAGCAGTACGCCTTGGCTGTTGGAACGAGGTAGGAGTTGCAAGTGCTTGAATTTCTGCAATAATAGGACGAGTGCCCTCCATAATACAAACGGCACAGCTACCACTAACGCCATCAGGTCTACCCGAGAGGAGCATCTCCGACGGATTTGGAACCTCGCAAAGACCAAGGTCGGTCATCTCAAAAACGCCAATCTCGTTAGTCGAGCCATAACGGTTTTTGATAGCACGAATAATGCGATAGGACTGCATTCTTTCACCCTCAAAGTAGAGCACTGCATCGACCATATGCTCGAGCACCTTAGGGCCTGCAATAATGCCCTCCTTGTTTACATGGCCAACCAAAATTATCGAAATACCTTGGCTCTTTGCCTTAGCGATAAACTTTACTGCACATTCCTTAACCTGATTAACACTACCGGGAATTGATGCACACGCAGGGTCAAACATTGTCTGTATTGAGTCGATAATCATAACATCTGGCTTTATCTTGTCGGTTTGAGCAATTATCGTGTCGACATTCGTTTCAGTCATAACATAGGTGTCAGCTCCACTAAGCCCAAGCCTTTCGGCACGGAGCTTCAATTGTCCCTTTGATTCCTCGCCCGAAACATATAAAATTTTTGAAGGAATTTTAGAGCATATTTGCATAAGCAGAGTTGACTTACCAATGCCAGGCTCACCCGCAAGCAAAATCACGGAGCCATTAACAATGCCACCACCGAGCACTCTATCAAGCTCGCAAATACCTGTCGAGGCTCTTATGTACTCGGGCATGCTAAGCTCATCAAACAAAACGGCGTCCTCAGAGTCTGACACAATAGATGAACGCTTCATTTTAATCTCAACGGGCTTTTGGTAGGTCTCCTCAACAAAGGTGTTCCAGCTCTTACAGCTTGGGCAACAGCCAAGCCATTTAGGGCTTTGGTAATCACATTCTGTGCATACATAAACTGTTTTATTTTTCATTTTTATATCCTTAAATTTTATTTCTTAATTAGATTTTATCATATCTAATACCTTATGTCAATTCTTGATAGTGATAAAATCACGACATTATCGCAGAGAATATAACAAGCGAAAGCCTTGCCTGATACTCCTCGCTTTTAAGAGAGGCAAGCTCTGCCTCGTTTGACAAAAAGCCACATTCAATAAGCACCGACGGGCCTTCAAGCTTGTTAAGCACATAAATAGAGCTGTCTGCTTGCTTTATTGGACGGTTATTTGTGGGCTGTAAATATGATTTTGTCATATTTTGAATACGCCTTGCCAAAAGCTCGCTTTCGCTACAATTTTTAGAATAATATATTTGCAAGCCACTGTATTTTACTTGTGAAAACTTGTTCATATGAATACTTACAAATGTGTAATTTTCGTATTGAGAAGCAATTTTGACACGATTTTTAAGGTCGTATTCCTTTTTGTGTCCCTTGTAATTGTCAAGGTCACCAAAATAATCGTACAAAAGCCTATCGTCCTCTCGTGTCATAACAACGCTTTTTCCATTCAACTCGCAAAGCACTCTGACCAAGGAGGCAATTTTTAGGTTTAAATCCTTTTCAAGCGTACCATCTGGGGCAATTGCACCTGCGTCCTCGCCACCGTGACCAGCATCAAGCACAATAACCCGTGATTGTCTTGGAGTAGCAGATGCACTTGCCTCATTCCTTTTTTCAATGCTCAATAGCCAAAGGGCAAGAGAAGCACAGCAAATCACAATAAAAAGCATACATATAATAAATTTTATTATGTAAGCGTGAGAGCTATTTTTCATATTATCACCTCAAGGTAATAATATGTGATTATTTTATTCTGTATACCCTCTTAGCATTTTCAAAGGTTATTTTTGACGCCTCATTGACATCTATACCCTTTATTTGTGCAACCTTGGCACAGGTTAGGGCAACATAGTGTGGGTGATTCATTTCGCCTCTGTGAGGCACAGGGGGAAGATACGGTGAGTCCGTTTCTATCAAAATTCTATCAAGGAAAGTAGCCTCGCACGCTTCAACAGGCTTGTGAGCATTTTTGTAGGTCACAGTTCCTGAAAATGATATATACCAGCCAAGGGAAACAAGCTCCCTTGCCATCTCGGCAGAGCCCGAAAAGCTATGGAAAATACCCTTAACCTCGGGAAAATCACGCACAACCGACATACAATCTCCGTGTGCATCTCTATCGTGGATTATAACGGGAATATCAAGCTCCCTTGCAAGCTCCATTTGAGCTCTGAAAAACTGCATTTGCTTTTTCTTGTCGGTGTCCTCATAGTGGTAATCAAGACCAATTTCACCAAGAGCAACCACCTTATCGTGAGAAAGCATAGCTCTAAGCTCTGAAAGAACTGCATCAATATCATCATAAAACCGAATATCGTAGGGGTGAATACCAGCAGAGGCATAAACATTCTCAAATTCCTCGGCGAGGCTTATGCTAACTCTTGAATTATCAAGGTTAGTGCCAATGTTTACAATAGCCCCAACCCCATTTTCGAGCTGATGCTTGATATAGGCTTGCGTGCTACCAAATTCGGTTTTTATACGCTCATCATCACAATGAGCGTGTGTGTCAAATAAAATCATATTAATCCTCTACCTGCTAAAAAGAGATTTTGCCTTACGGAAAAATCTCTTTTACCTTTTATCTTACTCTTTCGCCGTTTGGAGTGTCCTTATCAAGGAATACAACTCTTACAGTTTCCTCGCCAGATGCCAAAATCATACCATTTGACTCAATGCCACAAAGAGTAGCAGGAGCAAGGTTAGCAACTACAATTACTTTTTTGCCAATTAAATCCTCAGGCTCGTAGAATTTTGCAATTCCCGACACAACCTGACGCTTTTCGTAGCCGAGGTCAAGCTGAAGCTTCAAAAGCTTCTTAGCCTTTGGAACCTTCTCGCAAGCAATAACCTGAGCGGTGCGTAGCTCAACCTCTGCAAACTTGTCAATAGTTATAATAGCACAGCCCTCGGGCTTTTCAATAGGTGCCTCTGCAAGCTCCCTTGCTTTTCTTTCAGCCTCAATTTTTGCAAGAAGCTCCTTTTCATCAATTCTATCAAAGAGGATTTTGTTCTCGCCAAGCTCCTTACCGCTTTCAAGCTTACCAAACTCTATATCACAATAGCCTGTGAATGAGGTGTTAATCTGCTTGAAGATTTGCTCGCAGGTTGAAGGAATGAATGGGGAGAGAAGAACTGCTCCAATTCTTATACCCTCAAGAAGGTTGTAAATAACAGTTGCAAGGCGTGGCTTTGTTTCCTCGCTCTTTGCCAAAATCCAAGGAGTAGTTTCATCAATATACTTGTTAACACGGCTGAGCATTTCGAAAATAGCCTCAGTAGCATCAGCCATATGATAGTCGTCCATAAGAGCACAAACCTTGTCATATGCAGTAGCACAAGCACTCTTTAAATCCTTGTCAAGCTCTGTTTCCTCGTTAGGTGTAGGAATTATACCATTAAAATACTTCTTAGCCATAGCAATAGTACGGCTAACAAGGTTTCCAAGATTGTTAGCAAGGTCCATATTGTAGCGTGTTATAACGCTTTCATATGTGATGCTTCCATCATTTGCATATGGCATCTCGGAGATAGCATAATATCTTACGCCGTCAACACCAAACTTGTCAACAAGCTCGTCAGCATAAACAACATTTCCCCTTGATTTTGACATCTTGTCCGCACCAAACTTGAACCAAGGATGAGCGAAAATCTTCTTTGGAAGTGGAAGACCAAGAGCCATAAGCATAATGGGCCAGTAAATAGTATGGAAGCGAACAATATCCTTACCAATGATATGAACATCAGCAGGCCAATATTTTTGGAATAGCTCTGGCTGAACCTCATTTGCAGGGTCATAGCCAAGACCGGTTATATAGTTAGAAAGAGCATCAATCCAAACATATGTTATATGCTTAGGGTCAAAATCAACAGGAATACCCCACGAGAAGGCAGTTCTTGAAACGCAAAGGTCTTGAAGACCAGGCTTTAAGAAGTTGTTAATCATCTCGTTCTTACGGCTCTCAGGCTGAATAAACTCAGGATGCTCCTCGATATGCTTCATTAGACGGTCAGCATACTTGCTCATCTTGAAAAAATATGCTTCCTCGCTCGCCTTAGAAACCTCACGACCACAGTCGGGGCACTTGCCGTCAACAAGCTGTGTTTCGGTAAAGAAGGATTCACAGGGAGTACAATACCAGCCCTCATACGAGCCTTTGTAAATATCGCCCTGCTCGTAGAGCTTGTTAAAGATATGCTTTACAGCAGTCTTGTGATAGTCGTGCGTGGTTCTTATAAAATGGTCGTGAGAGGAGTTCATCATTCCCCAAACGCCCTTGATTACATCTGAAATATTATCAACATATTCCTGTGGAGAAACTCCCGCCTCCTTAGCGAGATTTTCTACCTTTTGTCCGTGCTCATCAGTACCTGTCATAAAGCGTACATCGTAGCCTCTTTGTCTTTTATATCTTGCATATGCATCAGCAGCAATAACCTCGTAGGTGTTGCCAAAGTGTGGCTTAGCAGAGGCGTAAGCAATAGCTGTTGTCATATAAAATTTCTTCTTGTTATCCATAATTTGCTCCTTTATTAGTCCTTAATAATCCTCTGAGCACCAACATATACTGTGTCAATCTCAGGATTTTCTATATCTTCTATCACGATAAAGTCTGCACGATAGCACTTAGCAATTCTACCAACGAAATCAGCCTTAACCATGCTTGCAGGGTTAACAGTTGCGTATTTGATAGCCTCATTAAGCGAAATACCACAGAATTTCATAAGGTTAGTCATCGCCTTAAACATAGTAAGCGTGCTACCTGCCAAAACCCCGTCCTCGTTAATTGCACGACCATTTTTGATATAAACCTTAGTTCCGCCAACAGAGAACTCGCCATCAATAGAACATCCAGCCGCAGCCATAGAGTCGGTAATAAGCACAAGCTTATCCTTTGGCTTAGATCTGTATGTTAGGTTAACAATAGCGGGGTGTAAATGCTCACCGTCAACAATAATCTCTGTGTATGCATCATCAGAGGTGAGAGAGCAGACGGCAGCGCCAGGCATTCGATGGTGTACCTTAGTCATAGCATTAAAGGTGTGTGTGAATGAGCGAGCACCAAGGCTGATAGCGTGTCTTGCTTGCTCATAGGTTGCACTTGTGTGGGCAATGCCAACAGTAGCACCAAGCTCGAGCGCCTTCTTAATAAATGCCTCGCCACCCTCAAGCTCAGGTGCGCAGGAAATGTGAATAGGTGGTGGCATCATTGAGGATACCATAGAGCTAAGCTCATCAATGCTTGGCTTAGCAAGAAGGTCAAGTGCGTGAGCACCTCTCATCTCGGGATTTAAATATCTACCCTCAAGGTGAATGCCCAAGATATTTGCACAGCCAGCTCTTTCTTTAAGTCTATTTTGATTGATTGCAAATACCGAGTTTATAAGATGCGTCATAGTGTCAGAGGCAAGAGTAGCCATAACAGAGGTTGTACCTAAGCGAGCATACTTAGAGCACATAAACGGAATTTCATTTTCCTTAGCAAGGTTAAAATCATTTCCACCAATTCCGTGAGTATGTACATCAACAAGACCAGGAATTAAATGCTTTCCGTTCAAGTCAACGATTTCATAGTCATATGGAATATCATCACGAGTTACATCGACAATAAAGCTGTCCTCGCAAAGCACGGTAGCAGAAACAAACTCCTCTGTATTTGAGTTAAATATAAGTCCGTTAGTAAAAGCAACCCTTCTCATAACACACCTCATTACCAAAATTGAGCGTGACGCTCTATAATATTATATTTTAACAAAAAAGTAAAAATATATCAATACTAAAATGAAAATAATTTTAAATATTGTAAGGACTTTTCAAAATAAAACGAAAAAAAGAGGCATTTGCCTCTTTTTTAAGTATTAATTAGCTTGTAAATTTCACTTTTAGGCACGCCACGGTCCTTGGCAACTGCCTTGATAGCGTCCATCTTATTCATACCGAGCATAATATAGTGATCAACATGCTCCTCAATGCTAAGGGTTGCCCAAAATGCCGTGGAAGCCACATCAGCCTCGCTCGCTCCCTCAACAACGAGAACATACTCACCACGAGGATCATTTTTCTCGTAATAGCTAATAGCACCCGAGAGGGTAGTTCGCATAATCTCCTCGTTTATCTTTGTAAGCTCTCTGCAAAGAGAAATTTTTCTATCACCAAATACCTCAAAAATGTCGACAAGTGTGCGTTTTAGCTTATGTGGTGCCTCGTAAAAGATAGTAGTTCGCCTGTCAGCCTTTATTTGCTCAAGTCGCTCTCTACGCTCACCCTTTGCAACACTCAAAAAGCCCTCAAAGCAAAATCTTGTAGTAGGAAGAGCCGATAGAGCAAGAGCGTTTATAACAGCACAACAGCCAGGAATAGAGGTTACAATAATATCATTTTCGGCACAAAGCCTTACAATGTCCTCACCAGGGTCGCTAATTGCAGGAGTTCCAGCATCAGTTACAAGCGCACAGCTCTCGCCACGCTTCAATCGCTCAACAATTTCTAATCCACGCTCACGCTTGTTGTGCTCGAAATAGCTAATCATTCGCTTTGAAATTCCATAGTAGGAAAGTAGCTTTCCTGTATTTCTTGTATCCTCAGCAGCAACAAAATCAACCTCACTAAGCACCTTTAAGGCACGCTCCGATATGTCGGCAAGATTGCCAATAGGGGTAGCGACAAGGTATAAAACCCCATCCTGTATCGCATTTTTCTCCATTTTCTTATCCTCGATCATAATTATTCCAAAGCACAGTGCTCATAAATTTTTGCAAACGCATCTGTATATTCAGTAGTGCCGTCCTTGTAGATAAAGAGTGGCTTGTCCATTATCATTCCACTCTTAGCGCCATACTTGGCACAAACAAGCACCATACACGGAGCTGTGGTTGAATTTGGGTATATATAAATCATTTTCTTAGGCTCTAACTTATTGCTCCTTAGAGCACAAATAAGGTCGGTTAGACGGTCAGGACGATACACAACATAAAACATTCCACCATGCTTTAAAAGACGCTTAGCACAGGCACAAAAATCATTGATATCTCCACACACCTCGTGCCTTGCAATGTTCTTTTCCTCACTATCATTTGCTTTCCCAGAGCCTGCTGTCATATATGGTGGATTAGAAAAAACAAAGTCAAGCTCGCCCTCTGTGTCCGTAGAGGTAATATCCCTTACATTCTTGCAGATTGGAACAAAGGAGTCATCAAGCGAGTTAAGCTCTGCATTTCTCTTGCAAAGCTCAAAAAAGCTCTCTTGAAGCTCGATTCCATAAATACGCCTGCACTTTTTACGAGCCAAGGCAAGAAGAGAAACAACTCCCGTGCCAGCACCAAGCTCAGCGCCAATCCACTTAGAGCGAGAAGGCAAAAAAGACGCCAAAAGATACGCATCTGTGCCAAAGGTAAGTCCATTTTCCTTTTCGATAAGCCTAAGATTTTCGTTTATTTCATTTATTCGTTCATTTTCATTAATAATCATAAAAACCTCGTAAGAGCTTATATAAACAACAACGGAGCCATGAAGACTCCGTTAAGCTGTTTATGTAATATTGATTATTCCTCAACGATAGCTTCAACAGGGCAGTTCTCAGCGCAAGCTCCGCAAGAAGCGCAAGCGTCAGCGTCGATTACATAGATGTCGCCTTCGGAAATGCACTCGCAAGGGCAGTTAGCAGCACAGTTACCACAAGCGATGCAAGCATCTGTAATTTTGTAAGCCATTTTCAAATACCTCCGTAAGATTTGTAATTTAATTGTATCACAAAAAAATTATTTGTCAATATAAATTTCGAAATTATTTGTCCGTATCATCACTATTATCTTGTTTTTCGGCTTTTTTCGATTTAGGACCACTAATCACAGTAACATCATCACGATGGTAGGTTTTTACACCTTCGTTAATAGAAACCTTAATAGTTCCCTTGATTGGACTTATTTCTACAACAGTTCCAACGCCGTCAACCGTCTTTACAGTAGAATCAACGGGGGGAGTGAGCCTAATCTCCTCAACATAAGCCTCGTGCTCGTATCTTAGACAGCACATAAGCCTGCCACAAGCACCTGAAATCTTTGCAGAGTTAAGCGAGAGATTTTGCTCCTTAGCCATCTTAATAGAAACCTGAACAAAGTCAGGCAAGAAGGATGAACAGCAGAACTGACGGCCACAAACGCCAAGACCACCCATAAACTTTGTTTCATCTCTTATGCCGATTTGCCTAAGCTCAATTCTTGTTTTAAAGGTAGAGGCAAGGTCCTTTACAAGCTCACGGAAGTCAATTCGACCATCAGCAGTAAAGTAGAAGGTAAGCTTTGACATATCAAAGGTGTACTCAGCCTCGATAAGCTTCATTTCAAGCTTGTGAGCGCTAACCTTTTGCTGACATATCTTGATTGCCTCCTCTTCCTTTTTCTTGATGCTCTCCCTTGTCTTAATATCAGCAGGAGTAGCAATACGAATAACAGGCTTCAAGGGTGGAACAACATCCTTAGAGGAAACGAGCTTATTTGGTGTGCAAACACGACCAAACTCAATTCCACGAGCAGTTTCGACAATGGCGAAATCTGTCGACTTAGCAATATTTCCGTTTGGAGCGAAATAATAGATCTTTCCGCCATCCTTAAAGCAAATACCAATGACCTCAATCATCTCGTCGGTCTTGGCAGTATCTATAATATTCTCGTTTGGCATTTTAATTACCTTTCTTTTTGGAATTTGTTAAAATAGACATCAGCGTAAGAGCTGTGTTTGAATTCATATTCAAATCGGCTATTGCAGACATAAGAGCATCATAGCACGAAATTAGCCTTGTGATATTGTATTTTTGCCCAGCCTCAATAGCACTGCTCTGCGAGGTGAAGAAGCGAAGTGGAGCACTCTTATCCTTCTTCAAAAGAACGAGGTCACGAGCAACTGTAAGGCAAAGCGTTAAAAGCTCCTTTAAATCCTCTCTTTGCATAGAGGAATACGACATAAGAAGGGAAACGGCATCGGTATCATTTTTGATAATTGCCATAGTAAGCTCAAGTGCCCTTCTTCTGCTCTCCAAAAGTGCCTCAGCCTTGCTCTCGTCCATGAGGTCAATAGCATATCCAAGCGAGCCACCAGAGGCAACAACAATCTCTTCAAGCCTTTGCTCAGTCATTCCAAGAGGAAGCTTGTCCTTTAAGTAGTTAAAAATAACATCAGTGTCAAGAAGCTCTGTTCTTACTATTTGAGCACGAGAGCGTATCGTTTCAAGCAAAGCCCCAGCATCAGTTGTAAGCAAAAAGAATACAACATTCTTAGGTGGCTCTTCAAGTGAAATAAGAAGAGCATTTTGTGCCTTTACATTGAGCTTTTGAGCATCATTTAGAATGTAAATCTTGTAGTCACTCTCGCTTGGAGAATCATACAAGCCCTGCTTGATTTCTCTTATTTGGTCAACCTTCGTTGCCTCGTAGTAACGAATATCCGTATGTATGCCGTCAAGAACTCTTCTACACGACACACAGCTTTCGCAGGGGCGAGAAAATGAGCTTTTGCAAAGAATACCAGCAGCTGCCAGCCTTGCAATAGTTTTCTTACCCGTGCCAGGCGCACCCTCAATAATGTAAGCGTGAGAAAACGAGGAGCTTGCAATGGCAGAGCCAAGAGTATTTTTAATCTCATCATTTCCAATAAGTGATTTAAAAATCTCCATACTAAGCCCCCTCAAAAATCATTATCACATAGTATAGTATAACATATGTATTTATACAATGTCAAACAATTTTTGTAATATTTGATATTAAATGCGAATAAAAGGTATATGTTTTTATGCAAGAGTGAAAAAATTGCATATTTTTCAAAAAAGTCTTGAATATTTTTCCAAAATAGTATAAAATATATACTTGGTAGGGAATGGAAATATTCCATACACAAAAAACAAAATTTTTGGAGGACTTTAAAATGTCAGTTAAAGTTGCAATTAACGGCTTTGGCCGTATCGGACGTCTTGCATTCAGACAGATGTTCGGAGCAGAGGGCTACGAGGTAGTAGCTATCAACGATCTTACAAGCGCAAAGATGCTTGCTCACCTTCTCAAGTACGACACAGCACAAGGCAAATACGCTCTTGCTGATACCGTATCATACGATGAGGAAGCAAACAGCATCACAGTAGACGGAAAGACAATCAAGATTTACGCAGAAAAGGACGCTGCAAACTGCCCTTGGGGTGAGCTTGGCGTAGATGTAGTTCTTGAGTGCACAGGCTTCTACTGCTCAAAGGATAAATCAATGGCACACATCAACGCAGGTGCTAAGAAGGTAGTTATTTCTGCTCCAGCAGGTAACGACCTTAAGACAATCGTATTCAGCGTAAACGAGAACACTCTCACAGCTGATGACCAAATCATTTCTGCTGCATCATGCACAACAAACTGCCTTGCTCCTATGGCAAAGGCTCTTAACGATGCATTCCCAATCCAGAGTGGTATCATGACAACTGTTCACGCTTACACAGGTGACCAGATGATTCTTGACGGCCCACACAGAAAGGGTGACCTTCGTCGTGCTCGTGCTGGCGCACAAAACATCGTTCCTAACTCAACAGGCGCTGCAAAGGCTATCGGTCTTGTAATTCCTGAGCTCAACGGCAAGCTTATCGGCTCTGCTCAAAGAGTTCCTACCTGCACAGGCTCAACAACAATCCTCGTTGCAGTAGTTAAGGGCAAGGACGTTACAAAGGAAAGCGTTAACGCTGCTATGAAGGCTCAGGCTTCCGAGTCCTTCGGCTACAACACAGATGAAATCGTTTCTTCTGATGTTATCGGTATGCGTTACGGCTCACTCTTCGATGCTACCCAAACAATGGTTGCAAAGATTGATGACGACACATATCAGGTTCAGGTTGTTTCTTGGTACGATAACGAGAACTCC
>JAZNYH010000053.1:0-5406 GCA_045594305.1 Eubacteriales bacterium
CATTTGCGTTAAGTTTTTCCGTTTTCTGCAATCGGCAATAAATTTTCCTATTTTCAATTGATCCATAGGCGACCTCCTTTCGCATACAGTATAACTGCTATATCACATAAAGTACACCCACCGTTGGTTTAGTGAGGAGAAGTAAACCGTTGGTAGAGTGGATTTGACCGTCAAATTCTTATTTATCGGTGAGTTTATTATATCATATTTTGCAAAGTAATTCAAGAATTTTTCGCCAACTCGCATCTCAATCACGCCGAAGGCGTGTATATCATCCGCAACTTGTTGCGGTATATCATCAATGCGAAGCATTGTATATCATCAAGCCGTAGGTAGGATGCACGCTGACGCGTGATGAGATACAGCCCCAACGGGGCTGATGATATGCACCGCACGTTGTGCGACGATGATATGCCAAGCCTGCGGCTTGGATAAACAAAAAAGGAACTTTTGGTAGACAAAAGTTCCTTTTTTGTTGGTGGAGACAACTGGGCTCGAACCAGTGACCCCTTGCATGTCAAGCAAGTACTCTGACCAACTGAGCTATGCCTCCGTTAAGGCACTATGTGCCTTTTAGTCCTCAAAAAGAGGGGTTGAGAAATATCTTTCTGCGGTATCAGGAAGAACTGTTACTACCGTTTTGCCCTTTCCGAGCATTTTTGCAAGCTTAAGTGCTGCGCAGACATTTGTTCCACTTGATATTCCACACATTATGCCTTCCTTTGACGCCAAATCCTTTGAGGTTTTGAGTGCCTCCTCATCGTCAATTATGCAAATACCATTGTATATTTCTTGGTTCAAGATGGTTGGGATTATTCCGTCGCCAATTCCCATTTGAACATGTGTTCCAATTGAGCCACCCGACAAGATAGCAGCGTGCCTTGGCTCAACTGCCCATATTGTTATATTGGGATTTGCTTGCTTTAAAACCTCGCCAATGCCTGTTATAGTTCCACCTGTGCCAATGCCTGAGCAAAAGCCGTGAATTGGTCCGTTTACCTGCTCCAAGATTTCAATAGCTGTTTGCTCTCTTTGAGCACTTACATTTGCTGGGTTTTCAAACTGCTGTGGAACGAAAACATTTTTGTCCTCGGCTTGCATTTTGAGAGCTAAGTTCATACACTCCTCAATGCATTTTCCAATATTTCCATCATCGTGTACCAAAATAACCTCTGCTCCATAGTGGCAAACGAGCTTTCTTCTCTCCTCACTTACAGAGTCTGGCATAATTATTTTAGTCTTATAGCCACGAACTGCACCCACAAGGGAAAGTCCTATTCCTTGATTTCCACTTGTCGGCTCTACTATTATCGTGTCCTTTCTTATCAAGCCCTTTTTCTCGGCGTCAAGAATCATATTATACGCTGTTCTTGTTTTGATTGAGCCACCTACATTAAGTCCCTCAAACTTTACGAGAATTTGTGCCATATCTGGCTCTACCATATTGTTTAGACGGATAAGGGGTGTATTACCCATTGCGTCAAGAATTGAATTGCAAATCATATTTTGCCTCCACATTTTTCTGTGCTTATAATATTTTATAACAAAGCGATACGATTGTCAAGACTTTTTTACTTGACAGAGGCATACACAAGGATTTATAATAGAATTACAGTTTAATTTTGTGAGGTTTTTATGAAAAAGGTTGTTTTGCTTGGAGATTCTATTCGCCTTTGGGGATATGGCACTAAGGTACCCGAAATGCTCGGTGAGGGCTATGAGGTTTGGCAGCCCGAGGATAACTGTCGATTTGTTAAGTATACTCTTCGTGGACTTTTCGATTGGGGAGATGCTATAAATGGCGCTGATATTATCCATTGGAACAATGGACTTTGGGATTGCACAGAGATTTTCGATGACGGTCTTTTTACAAGCGAGGCGGAATATATCGAAAATATGGTAAGGGTGGCAAAATTGCTACTCAAAATCACACCAAATGTAATTTTTGCGACTACCACTCCTGTTTGGGATGAGTTTGAGTGGACGCATAATGACAAAATTAAGAGATTTAATGAGATTATTGTTCCCGAGCTTAAAGGGCTTGGTGTTAAAATTAACGACCTACACTCTGCTGTTAGTGCAGATGTTCACAAATATATCAAGGAATGTGATATGATACACCTTTCAAATGATGGTATTGACCTTTGTGCGAAAATGGTTGTAGATGCTATTAAGAGCTTTGAATAAGGAAAGGGCTAACGCTGATTGCGTTAGCCCTCTTTTTTTACATTATAAGCTCTGTTTTAAAGAATTTTTCTTGAAAAGAAATCTTGCTTAGAATTTCATCCTTTGTGAACGATACCCCTTCGGGTGCTACTATCCATTTGTCCTCTATATCATCGAGGCGATGAACGATTGCAATAACCCTTCCAACAAATTCATCAACAGGCTTATCTACGCCTAATATATACGCATCCTGCTCTTCTCCATCTGGTGCTATAACATCAGGGATATATCCATAGTTAACCAAGTAAGTAATATCCTTATGGTTTGGATGGCAGGTGCCAATAGGTCTATCTACAATAACCCTTACAATAGCTCCAATCATAATACTTAATTCCCTTCATTAGCTTTCTAAATTAAGTGTATCACAAATTCAAAAGAAACGCAACTGTCTTTTCAAGGAAAAGGACGGTATAAGCCGTCCCTGTTGTGAAAGAGCGATAAAAAAGATATTTTTGCCACTTTTAGTTTGGGTTTGAACTGTCGCATATTTGCTTTATAATAAATTGCTTTTCGACCGTAAGAAGAAAAACTACATCAGCACCTTTTCACTATTACTTATTACTTCCGCCAAAAAACGATAAGGAGTTAGTGAAAAGTGAAGAGTGAAGAGTGAAAAAGTAAAAAGACAACCTTCTGTCGAAGATTGTCGTTTTTTGGTGGATCTGGGGGGAATTTCCTCTTGCGTTTTTCAAAGGCAATTATTTTTCACATGCTTTTAAAAACGCTTCGGTCAACGCCTAAAATCATTCCCCGAAGGATTTTTGACGGCTACGGTTCAATTCCCCCGTTTTATGAAAAAAGGACGGCAAAAGCCGTCCCTGTTGGTGGATCTGGGGGGAATTGAACCCCCGTCCGAAAGTCCTTTAATAAAACCTTCTCCGTGGTCAGTTAATCGTTTGAAATTCCCTCAAGCAAGCGCCGATTAACAGGCTATTGCTCTTGGTAGCACTTTTTTGCCTGACCGGTTCAAGTGCGAAACACCGATGCAGGTTCACTGCTGATTTGACGCCTCAGCCAAGGTCGCAGTTTTCCTTGGGGAGACGGGTGGCATTAAGCCACGGCACTGCCATTAGGCAGCCATTGCAACTGTTCTGTTGTCGTTTAATTTTAATTTAGCCATTATACGGGATTAGCCAGCCCGCCACGCTTATCTTATCTCCAAACCCCCGTCGAAGCCTTTACAGACCCGTATGGAAGGTGGATAAATCCACCTTTTTAGATTTGATTAATATTCTACCTTGAAAATTCCAAGTCCCTCGCCTGTTTTACCGCCATCAAGAAGGTATTTCTTAATTGCACGGCGAAGTGAGGTATTTTCGGGGTATTCGTTTAGATCCTTTGGTTGATCCATATCGAAAAGACGCCAAGCATCATTATACTCGCCATCCTTGTCGTGATATTCCTTAATAATCTTAAAATCGTCCATAAATGAGCGAGTATTAGATTTTTGAGGAATTATATCCTTGAACGCAGGATACAAGAGCCAGCTACAACAGGTAAATACCATTGGTGCTCCATTTAGCTTTGGAGCGAAGAATTTCTTTGCCTGCTCATATGCGTCATCTCTTGATGCCTTATCAAATGGGGTGGTTGTTCTTGGGATATGTACGCCGATAATCATACTATCGGGATTTAAGTCGATTTCATCATCCTTATAGGTATCACCGAAGCGTGCAAAGTCAAATTGAAGTCTGCCAAGAGCAAATCTTGTCATATTGAAAAATCCTGGGAACCACCAAGCAACAAATGAGCCATACATTTTCTTGACTTCCATACATTCCCAAAGCTTCCATTTTAGGTCGAGCATGCTATTGTACCAAATAGCATCATCTATTCCCTGCTCCTTATAAAGCTCTCTTAGGTGCTTTGAGAGGCATACGAACAAAAGAAGTCCTGCGCTATACTTATGAACTCCTACGCTCTCGCCTGCGTCCTCAGCCTTTTTGAGAAGGTCGTTATAGTTTAGGTTGATATCAGCCTCGTAGGCAGATATACATTCCTCGAAGCTCTTTTTTGCGTCCTCGCTTGCGTAAATTGTGCAAAGGTCGTTATAAAGGGCGTCAATTGCCTCCTTATCAAAGCCAAGCTCGTTCATTACATTTAATGCATAGTTTTTCACAATTAGTCCTCCACGCTACCCTTAGTAGCTCTTTCTATAGTTCTTTGTGCCGAGCGTTTTGCATCGGTTTCTCTCTTATCGTAAAGCTTTTTACCCTTACAAAGTCCAAGCTCAACCTTTACATGAGAGCCTCTAAAATAAAACGAAAGTGGTATAAGCGAATACCCCTCGCTATTAACCTTGCCGTTTAGCTTTAAAATTTCTCTTTTATGCATAAGCAGGCGTCTTGTGCGAAGTGGGTCCTTATTGAATATATTTCCCTTTTCGTAAGGGCTTATATGGATTCCAAGGGCGTATAGCTCACCATTGTAGACCTTGCAAAATGAGTCTTTTAGGTTAAGCTGTCCTTGCCTTATTGATTTCACCTCGGTACCGAATAGCTCTATGCCAGCCTCGTACTTCTCGACGATGAAATAATCATGATAGGCTTTTTTGTTTTGTGCAACTATTTTTATTCCGTCAGCCATAGTGCTACTCCTTTCAAGATGTTTTGTTATTGCAATACACAGTATATCATAAACTTTTTTTAATTTCAAGTATTTATAGCATTTTATTCGTCCCCGAAATGTTGACATTTTTTGTGCTTTATGATACAATTTTTTTGAGGTGAGAATGTGGATTATAGGATTATTTACTCATCAAGAAAAAGCTTGGCTATTCAAATTACTAAGGCGTGCGAGGTAGTTGTTCGAGCACCAAGAGGAATTGATAAGACAAGAATTGAGAATTTTGTGAGGGATCATGAGGCTTGGATTAATACTCATTTGGAAAAGCAAAGACAGTTTCGCACTATTCACCCAGAGCCTGATGAGAGCGAGCTTGATAGATTAAAGGATGAGGCTAAAAGGCTTATTCCTGCTCGTGTTGAGTATTTTTCTCGCATTATGGGCGTGCAACCTATATCTGTTTCCTTTAACAAGGCTAAAACGAGATATGGTAGCTGTTCAAGTGCTGGCAGAATAAATTTTTCTTGCAGGGTTATGAGATTTGCCCCCGAGGTGATTGATTATGTTGTGGTGCAAAGTCGGAGGCCAAGCGGTCTTAGGAAGACAAGAGAGACT
>JAZNYH010000054.1:0-13338 GCA_045594305.1 Eubacteriales bacterium
TAAGACCGCTTGGCCTCCGACTTTACCACAGTAGGCGGACGATGGCTACCCCTCACCCCAAAAAATCTGCTGATTTTTACGGGGACCCCGATGATGCGATAGTCGAGGTCGTCTACGAGGAACAACGACACATAACGACGCTTATCAACCACCACTTTGGGTGGGTTAGAGCACGCAAAACAAGACGCACCACAGCCGACAGATGATGGCGTACATAGCGTACGGCGAATTTGTCGGCGAGGAGCAACGCAGTGTTGCCTCTTAAACGCCTTGTGGTTTAGAAGCGAGTTAGGTTAGGCGTACCACAGTAGACGGACGATGGCTATCTTGCGATAGTCGAGGTCGGCTACGAGGAACAACGACACATAACGACGCTTATCAACCACCAAGGTAGGCTTTGCGGATTTCCTCGGACGCCAACAACTCCTCACCCTTGCCAGAGAGAACTATTTTTCCATTCTCCAATACATAGGCACGGTCGCTTATGGCGAGGGACTTGTTTGCGTTTTGCTCTACCAAGAGGATTGTTGTTCCCTTTTGGTGGAAGCGCTTTATGATTTCAAATACTTGGTCTACGAGCAGGGGTGATAGTCCCATTGACGGCTCGTCAAGCATAAGAAGGTCGGGGTTTGACATCATTGCTCTACCCATTGCGAGCATCTGCTGTTCTCCTCCCGAGAGAGTTCCTGCTACTTGGTTCTTTCTTTCAAGTAGACGGGGGAACATTTCGTAAATTTCATCAAGGTTTGCCTTGATTTGAGCCTTGTCCTTTTTGGTGTATGCTCCCATCATAAGGTTTTCATACACGGTAAGCTCTGAAAATACTCTTCTTCCCTCTGGCACCTGTGTCATTCCAAGATGAACTATCTTGTGCGCAGGGAGAGAGGTTATTTCTTGTCCGTTGTAGATTATTTGTCCACTGCGAGCGTGGATAAGTCCCATAATGCTTTGCATTGTGGTTGTCTTTCCTGCTCCGTTAGCTCCTATAAGGGTTACAATCTCACCCTTGTTTACCTCGAAGGAAATGCCCTTTATGGCTTGAATTACGCCATAAAATACTTCAAGGTTTTTTACCTCTAAAAGTGCCATATTTCCTCCTTAGTTTCCTATATATGCCTTAATTACCTCGGGGTGTGTGAGTGCCTCCTGTGCTGTACCCTCTGTAAGAGCAGTACCGAAGTTCAATACGGTCACACGGTCACAAAGTCCCGATACGAATTTAAGGTCGTGCTCAATAAGAAGCACGGTCATATCGAATTTGTCTCTTATAAGTCTTATGGTGTCCATAAGGTCGGCAGTTTCATTAGGGTTCATTCCTGCCGCAGGCTCATCAAGAAGCAAGAGCTTTGGATTGGTTGCAAGAGCACGAGCGATTTCGAGCTTTCTTTGCTTACCATATGGAAGGTTGCACGCAAGAGCGTTTCTCTCCTCTAAAAGACCAAAGATTTCAAGTAGCTCCTTTGCTCTCTTTCTCATAGCCTTCTCTACCTTAAAGTGTCTTGGTAGACGGAAAATGCTTTCAAAAAGAGTGCATTTATATTCGGGCTGATTTTGAAGTCCTACCATTACATTTCTTACAACCGTCATATTGTTGAAAAGTCGAATGTTTTGGAAGGTTCTTGCAATACCTCTATGGTTGATTTGGTCCTGACGGAGTCCCTTAAGCTCCTCGCCACAAAGGTAGAAGGTGCCCTCGGTTGGGGTATAAACGCCTGTCAAAAGATTAAATACAGTTGTTTTTCCTGCTCCGTTAGGTCCTATAAGACCATATATTTCATTCTTTTTGATTTTAAGATTTACATTTTGTGCTGCTTTAAGACCACCAAAGGAGATGCCAAGGGTATCTGTTTCGAGCACATAGTCGCTTTCTATTCTCTTGCGAGGCTCTGGTGGAGTGATGTGCTTTTTGATAGAATCAAAAGCCTTTTTAAGGGTAAGTGTGAACTTATTAGCCATTACTTATTGCCCCCTCTCTCGCCAATATCAGCGCTATTGTCGCCTGTGGTGTCAACTATAATTTCAGTTGAGAGAACCTCGTTCATCTCAATCTTTGTAGGAACGACATCCCATCTTGCAGCGTCATCACGAACCTTAGCGGGATCGTGCTTTGGCTTGAATATCTTTACCCAAAGATTTCTAAAATTGTATTTCTCACGGAAGCCTTTAAGTGCTGGTGCATTTCTATATATTACAAGAAGAATGAGAACTATTGCATAAATAAAGTCCTTAGTTGCTCCCGAGAATTTATCGCCAAGCATTGTTTCAACAACTGTAATAACGGTTGCAGAAACGAGTGAGCCGTTTATTGTCATACCACCAAGAACAACCATAACAAGAATGTCTATTGACTTGTTATAGGTGAAGTTAATAGCATCAACAGGAGAGTTACAGAAGCTATCGAGTGCTCCTGCTACGCCTGCGAATACTGCGGCAATAATAAACGCAATAAGCTTATACTTTGTTATGTTTACGCCTGTTGCTCTTGCTGCGATTTCGTTATCACGAATAGCGGTAATTGCTCTACCGTGCTTACTTCTAATGAGGTTTTGAATAATTGCGATTGCAATCATAAGCACGATAAGTGAGATTGTTATAATAACAAATGAGTTATCAAGTGAGAACTTAGGTGTTTTAAGTCCGTTTACGCCACCGAAGCTCTCTGGCTTTGTGTTTTGGAAGAGAACTCTTACAATTTCGCCAAATGCAAGGGTAACAATTGCAAGGTAGTCGCCTTTAAGCCTTAGTGCAGGCAAGCCTACGATAAAGCCACATACGCCTGCTACAAGTCCACCTAAGAGAATTGCCAAGATTACTGACAAAATTGATGGAGTGAGCGAGGGGCAAAGAGCGAGTGCAATTCTACCACCAAAGTATGCTCCAACGCACATAAAGCCTGCGTGACCGAGCGAAAGCTCGCCAAGGAAGCCTACAACTACGCTAAGAGATACCGCAAGAAGCATATTTATCGCAACATTTTTAAGCATTGGAATATACTTCGTTATTGTCAATTTTGTTTTATAATCAAGTCCCTCGAAGGCAAATGACATAATTAGGCAAGCGATAGCAAGAATGGCTAAGATTACAAAGCTTATATATCTTGACCACTTTATTCCTTTAAGTTTTTGTGAAAAGCTACTCATTATACCTTCTCCCTTCTCTTCTTACCAAGAATACCTGTTGGCTTTACAAGAAGAATTATAATAAGAAGCGAGAACTCAATTGCCTCGGTATATGCGCTGATTTGAGGAATTGCAAGAGCAAAGCTCTCAACAAGACCAAGCAAGATACCACCAAGCATAGCGCCTGGGATTGAGCCGATACCACCGATAACCGCAGCGGTAAACGCTTTAATTCCTGGGATTGCTCCCATTGTTGGTATTACTGATGGTGTTGCAAGAAGATAGCAGAACGCAGCAAGTGCAGCGAGCGCTGAGCCGATTGCAAAGGTAATCATAATAATAAAGTTTACATTGATACCCATAAGCTGAGCGGCAGCCTTATCCTCTGATACTGCAACCATTGCACGACCTGTCTTTGTCTTCTTTACAAACAATGTAAGTGATACCATTATTGCTATGGTGCAAATAATGGTTATAATTGTTGACCATTTTACATAGAAGCTACCAGCTGTAATTGTTCCGAGGGTTAGATTGAGCATCTTGGTATTTCCCTTTGTGAGCATTGTTGCAATGCTTTGCAAAAGGTAGCTAACACCGATAGCAGTAATAAGAACTGCAAGAGGTGATGAGCCACGGAGTGGCTTGTATGCCAATTTCTCAATAACTATTCCAAGGATTATACAGAATACAATAGCTGCAAGCGTGGCAACAATTGGATTTACAGCAAAGAAAAGAACTATTGTATAGCCACCGACCATGATGATATCGCCGTGTGCGAAGTTAAGCATCTTTGCAATACCGTAAACCATTGTGTAGCCGAGAGCGATCATTGCATAAACGCCACCGACACCCAATCCGTTTACAAAACTAATTAAAAATTCCATATTTATTTCCCTTTAACAAATTTGCCGACGAGTAACCGTCGGCAAATTCTTTGATTTTACTCGCCTTGGTTAAGCGTTTGCTTCCTTTACAACATAGGATACAGCCTTCTTATTTACATAGCCTGTTGCATCCCATGAAATTTCGGACTTCTCAGTAGCTGTTGTCTCACCGGTGATTCCTCTGAATACGAACTCGCCGTTGAATACCTCAGAGAGGATTGTTGAGAACTCAGCAGGTGACATATCAGCGTTTACTGAATCAGCCTTTACCTTAAGAGCCTCGTAGATTGCGTATACGCAGTCGTATGCTGCTGCACCGAACTGGTTAAGTGGAGCGTCAGCACCGAACTTTGCCTTGTAAGCAGTGATGTAAGCTGCTGCAGGGCCCTCAGTTGCGTTTGAGTTGAAGTGTGAGAGGTATGAAACCTTTTGTGGGATTGTAGCAATGTCAAAGCCCTCGATAGCGTCAATACCATCAAGACCGTCACAGCCGTAGTATACAGCGTTAGCCTTGATAACGCCTACGCCCTGCTTCATAAAGAGTGAAGCTGGTGTGTAGTAGATAGGCATAAAGATTACATCGCACTCCTTAAGTGTGTTAACCTGTGTTGCAAAGTCTGTTGCAGTTGACTCAGTAAATGAAGCCTCAACCAAGCCAGCCTTCAAGTCAGCGCTAAGAGTAGCCTTGAACTTGTCGTAGATGCCCTTTGAATAGTCATCATCGCTCTTGTAGAAGATACCAATCTTCTTGCCTGCATATGTTGCATTGAAGATTTCAGCTGATGCTGTACCTTGGTTAGAGTCAGCAAAGCACATTTGATAGCCGAGTGAGTTAACTGGGATATCATCGCCTGATGCAGATGGTGTGAGGTAGAAGAGCTTTTGCTCAGCTGCGAGTGTCTTGAATGCAAGACCTGGCTTTGTTGTTACTGTGCCAAGTGAGATTTGCATACCTTCGCTGAGGAGCTGTGTGAAGTTTGACTCAATCTTTGTTGCGTCATGAACATCATCTCTGTAAATCAACTCGAACTTAATTCCGTTAAGTCCACCATTTGCGTTGATTTCGTCTACTGCCATTTGAGCAGAGTTCTTAACTGCGATGCCGTACATAGCAGCGCCACCTGAGAGAGGACCTGAGAAGCCAATCTTGATTGTCTCAGCCTCATCCTTCTTACACGATGTAAAGCAAAGCACAGAAGCGCCAAGAAGCATTACAACGCAAAGAACCAATGAAATAATTTTTTTCATTTTCTTTTCTCCTTCTTGTAGAAAAAATTTCTTAGTATTAAACTGCTTTTGCATATTTAATGAATGTAGTATATCACACATTATTACAATATGTCAAGACATAAATTTAATTTTTTTATATTTTTATGCGTACATATATAAAAGAAGCGAGATAGTCTCTCGCTCCTTGGTTATTTACTTGATTATTTAAAGTCGGCAAGGTCGAAGGTGCCGAGGTTTATTACCTCTTTTCCACTCCTTAGTGCGTAGCGTATCGTTTGGGCTGTGCCCGAGACAAATTTGCCATTGAAATATGAAACGCAACAGCCACACGCATCTACCATTCGGTAGTTTCGCTCCTTCATTACTGTTTTATTGTATTTAACCTCTGGACAATGGACATAGTCTGCATTCTCAATCAGCGTCTGTCGCATTTTCCTTTGCTCGCCATTCCACATAGCGTCCTGATCAAGGCAGGGTAAAAATAACCACAGCTTAATATCGGGGTGCTTTTTCTTTAATTCAAGCACGGCAAAGCCTGCGAGCATATCAAAGCCGATTGCTCCACCCGAGATAAAGGTATCTACTCCACTATTGTAAAGAGCCTCTATACATTCTTCAAGCATTTTGGGCTTAAAGTCACTATTTATATCTCTGTGACCTGTAAAGCAACAGCGTTTTTCAATGTCCATATCGCACCTCGAAAATGAATTTATATTCATATTGTATCATATTTATTCATTAATTTCAAGAAATTCGCTCGCCTTTTATGACACTTTTCTGCACACTATTTGACAAGTGGTGCTTTTTTGAGCAAAAGAAACAAAAGAAAATTTTATACGACGGCGTCTTATGACACGCTTCAAGCTCCGTGACGGATATACTGATATTGTAAAATTTTGAAAAAGGAGCTTGATTTTATGAATAAGGAAATCAAAAAAAGGCGTTTTTCTCTGCCTCGGCTAAGCGAGGACACAAGGGAGCTAATTCTTGAAATTGCCGTCTTACTTATCGCACTTGCACTAACCCCTGTAAAATTCTTTTTTAGCACATATCCGTTTGGAATTGCGTTTTGCTGTGCGTGTAAGAGGCGTACGCCCTTTGCGGTGGCAGGGTGTGCGATAGGGGCACTTTTGTTTATTGATGATTTTGTGCCGTATCTTGTCGCCCTACTCTCGCTTGTAGCTATAAGGCTTGTGGGTAGCGTGTGGCTATCTAATGATAAGGAAAAGGAAATTAAGCTTGGCGAGGGCGTGCGAGCTGGCTTTCTTTCATCGCTTTTTAGCGAAAGGGTTGGGGTGCGTGTCGGTATTTGTGCTCTTTGCACGCTTGGGCTTAGCGTTTATAGGGTTATTATCGGTGGCTTTGCCTACTACGATATTTTCGTGCTTATCTTCAATGTGGTTTTCTCGTCAATTTTGGCGTATGCTCTATCAAACGCCTCGGAAAATGCAGAGCCGTCAGGGCGTGCCCTTGGCGTATGCGCTCTTTTGTTTATGGGTATTTTTGCAATACGAGGCAGGGAGCTTTTTGGGCTTGATATATCAATCATACTCTCATATGCCGTTTCCCTCTACGCCTCTCGCCACGCAGGGACTACAAGAGGAGTTGCTCTTGCCACCGTGCTTGGCGTTTGTCACGGCGCTTCGTTTGCCCCTGTATTTGCAATTGGAGCTCTTATAAGCTGTGTTTTGTGGCGTTTTTCCTACTATGTCGCCATAATCGGTGCGCTTGTAATTAGCGTCGGCTACGGCATTTTAACAACTGGCTATGAGGCTATTGTTTACCTTTTGCCCGAGCTTTTGCTCGCATCTGTGGTTATGTATCCAATTTGTCGCTTTGAGCTTTTACCCGTGCCCTCGTTCCTTTCACGAGGGGCTGGCACATACGCTGATGCCTTAGGGAGCACAAGGTCAAGTGAGCTACGCTCAGGTCTTGGGCGTGCCTCTGTGGCGTTTAACGATATATCGAAAATGCTTTGCGACCTTAGTGAGCAGGCAAAGGCTCCAAGCAGAGATTTCTTCAAGGGCACCTGCCTTGAAATTTGCGAGAGCTACTGCTACTCGTGTCCTAAACGCTCAATTTGTTGGGAAAGAGATGTTATAACGACCAAGGACAACCTTGCCAAGCTCTCCGAGGGAGCGTTCTCTCAGGACAAGGTATCCTGCGATATAGTTAACGAAAAATTCCTGCACAGGTGTCCAAATATTGAGAAAATAATTGATGATATTAACGCAACAAAGAGGGAGCTTTCTACCTCTCTAAAAAGAAGCGACAAGCTCGAGGTTAGCTCGCAGGATTATGAGATAGTTGCAAGGCTAATTGATGATTTAAGTGCCAAAATAGAAAAGGGCACTCTGCCAAACGAGGCTCTTTCTGCCCGTGCAAGGTCAGTCTGCGAGCGAGTAGGACTTAGGTGCGAGAGTGTGTCGGTTATTGGTGAGGATAGGGTCAAGGTTATAGCCTCGGGTGTTGATATTGAGGGCTCGAGGTGCTCTCTTGATGAGATACGAGAGGAGCTTGAGGACGCTCTTGGCGTTTCTCTTGCCGAGCCTACTATAAGCGAGAGCGAGGGCACAGGCACGCTAACGCTTTGTAGCGCACGCTCCGTAGAGCTTTCCTACTTCAAAAGCACTCACACCCAAGGTGAGCAGGGCGAAAATGGCGACACTCTGTGTGCGTTTTTCTCCCCCGAGGATAAATTTTATATGCTTTTATGTGACGGAATGGGAACAGGGCGTGATGCCTTTCTCACCTCGTCTATGTGTGCAGAATTTTTGCAGAAGATACTCTCTGCCTGCCAAAACAAGGAGCTATGCCTAACTATGCTTAACAATATGATAAGAGCAAAGAGCCTTGAATGCTCTTCCAGTGTGGATTTGCTCGAAATCGACCTATTAAATGGCGAGGCGTGTCTAACAAAGAGTGGTGCAGGACCGTCGTTTATAAAGCGTGGAGCAAGCGTGTTTAGGCTACATTCAAAGACTGCTCCTATTGGAATTATGCGTACGCTTGATGCCGAAAGGCTCGATTTCTCTCTTCGTGAGGGGGATATTGTTATAATGATTAGCGATGGAATCGCAAGCGATGAGCGTGATAGCAAATACCTTGTCGATTTCCTCTCTAAGGTTGAAATTTTAGATAACGAGGACGCACCATACTCTCCCGAGGCTGACACAGAGGTTATTTACCCTGCCGGGGCAAGGAGTCCTCTTGTCGGCACAAGAGAAAAAAGCGACACTCCAAGGGCAATACCAATTAGCGCTCTTGCCGATGAGATAATTGCCCTATCTCGCTCCCGTGCGAGTGCCTCGGGCGATGATATGACCGTAGGTGTTGCTCAAATCAAGGCAATTTAGCCACTCCCCTCGCTAAAAAGGGCTGTCGATTTAACGACAGCCCTTTGCTTTTGCTTGTCACAGTTAAGCGTTAGTCTCATCTGTGCCTGCTATTGTGCCTTTGCTATTAAGAATTTGGTCGACCTTTTTTTCTACGCTCTTGTAAAATTCCTTTTTGGTTGACTCGCCAAAAAATGTGCCACGGTCGACAAGGTCGCCCCTTACCTTTGATATAGCAGAGAGGACAAATTTTTCAATGAACTTATCCGTGCTCTTTATTTTTACCCTTTTACCCCTCTTTGACAAATCCTTAGTGGTGATTATTCCAGCCTTTTGCCTATAGAGGTTGTAAAATCTCTCGCTTGTCCAAACGCCACTTGTTCTCTCCTCGCCCTTAACCTTCACTCTTGGAGCAATATAATACTTCATAGTGAGATACGCCTCGATAAGTAGCTCTTTTTTTAGCTTTTTGGATTTTACAAGCTTATCTACAAAGTCCTCCATTGTTTTAAAAGAGTAGTTGTACGAGACAAGGTATAGCGAATAAATGGCAATGGTAGCATAGCCATTCTTCAAGCATACCGAAATTGCTTTTTTCGCAAGAGTATAGCAATCGGGCCTTGCGTAGTAGTAGGATAGGTAAAATTCCCTGTATGCAACATACGCCCTTGCTCTTTTTTTGACCAATGAGCCAGAGCCTAAAAGTGCCTTAATGTAGCCAAGAATCGTTTGTGCCTTTTTCTCCTTGTCGCTAATACGAGAACGCATGATAGCAGAAAGTGTGTCATCAAGTGAGGTAAGCAAGAGGTTTTGTGCCGACATTGAAAGCTCCCTCATTCTTGCAACCTGCTGTTCAAACGCATCAAGTGCCTTGTTAAGATAGTCTCTTAGGGTGTTCAATAATGTGTCTCTTGTATTTTCGATAATACGAGAGAAGTATCTTGATATCGCTGAGATTTTTTCCTCATCTGTGCTAAGCTCGCTATTATATACCCTTTCAAATAGCGCATCAAGGATCCAAACCGGAAGAGGTCTTTGCGTTGAGAGAAGCTTTTGCTGTTTTTTAAAATTATAGCTAATGCCAAGCATTCTAAATGCAAGGTCCTTAAGCCTTGATGAGTCCTCGGCACGCCTTACCATAAGTTTATATGTCTTTAAGTAGTAGGAAAGAGCCTCTCCGGACTGACCAAGCGTTGCACAAACATCTGCATGTGCAGTCCAAGCGTCATAAAGGTCAACATGTCCCATAGGTCTTATGCGTTCAAGTGCCTTTATTTCCTCTCTTCCCTGCTCGAGGGCAAGAGGATCTCTAAACATTGCATTAATTTCTATTGCAACCTGCAAGGATGAAATATCCTCGGTTGACAAGTTTTCCATATCAACATTGTCAACAATTCTCTTTGTTTCTTCCCTTACAAGCCACTGTGGGAACAGATAAAGCACGCCAATCGCTCCTGCTACAACCTGACGGGCAGAGGCAAGGGTGTTACCTGCTTCAAGGCTAATTTTATGTAGCTCTACAACAGCCTCTATAAAATCGCTTACCTTCAATTTGCTCTCATCAAGCATTGCAAGACTAAAATCCTCAATTTTCGAGTAGACACGAGCAAACGGATCATCCTCATCCGTCTTCTCGGCAAGAGTCTTTCTCGCCTTTATCATCTTAACAAACGACACAGGGTGGCGTAGCCACATTGCAATCGAGAACAAGAACGGATGCTCTGCAATTTTCGAATAGAAGCTTGAAAGTCCCTTTGTCATCTCATCGGCAGTTGGATTAATAAGACATTCTCCTATTATGCATAGCTCCATATACGCAATCGCACCAATCTCTGCATCTGGACGGCGCTTACGAGCCTTTATGTAGTCGATAAATTTTTTGCGAATTTCCTTGTCGTCCAAAATCACAAGCGAATCCTTTAAAAGGTCGAACATAGCAATATCGTCGCCCAAATATATAGCCGAGTCGATAGCCTTTATGATTGCTTTTTTAAGGATTTCCCTATGCTTAGTGTCACGAACGACATATGGAAGCATAATCGAAAGCGACCTTAAAACGAACTTATAATCCCTTGCGTTTTTATCAAGGCTTTCGATATACTTTTCAAGGTATTCTGTCTTTGTTGGGTATTGCTCGATAATTGCCATATCGCCATATGCGATTACGCCATCTCTGTCGCTTTGCTCATCGAGCTTAGCACTGAGTGCTACTGCCTTATCTCTTGTGCTAATTCCGTCCTTTAAGTAGTGGTTTATAAGCACAAATTCATCCCAAAGAGGCTTTACAAGCTTGCCCGTCTGCTCCGCTATTGTGTAGCAGGCGTAGTATAGCATCTCATCAAGAATAACCGCCTCGCCATAGGTGATATTAGTTCTGCCCGAGCTTGCCTTGTCGAGCATATAGTCAATCATCTCGGATACATTTTCCTCATCGGGATTAAGTAGCTCTGCCATAAGTCGAGCAACAACGGGGTGAATATAGATATATTCAATCTCCTCGCCTGATACCTGCTTGGTTTGTAGCTCAATCCAACCGTTTGAGCATAGCTCCTCAATTTCGTTTCTATTTGCAAGTCCGAGTATTTGTTTAAGAGTATTTACTCTTATAGTTCCACTTGAAAGCACGGAGAGTGAGCGTAAAACCCTCTTACAGCCCTCGCCAAAGCTCGATATGTCAAAGAGCCTTTTTAGGTGTCCCATTACTGTATCGGGATCGCCAAACTCGTTATGCTCAAAAACAACCTCGCCATTAAAGGCTTCAAGGTCGCTTGTTTCCGAGATAAGCTCATCAAGCTCCATTTTATGAACGCAGATTAGCTTAGCCATTATGCAAAGGGTGATTGTGTGTCCACCAACCTTGTCATAGAGCCTTTCAAAGCCGTCGTCATCTACTCTTTTTCCTGCGACATCGCAGAACATATCGTACGCTGCACCCTTGGAAAGTCGCTCAACGGGGATAATCTCGACGCCTGCGTTTTCTCTTATTCTTGCTCTTGTGGTGATAAGAATACGGCATTTGAGCCTGCTAAGAAGCTCTCTTACATCTCTTTCTCTTATCTTGTTATAGTTATCTATTACCAAAAGGATTGTTTCGGGGAGCTTTGAGAGTGAGGCGATTTTTAGCTCTGCCTTTTCGCTCTCCGAGGCTCTACCGTCAATGAGTGCTCTTAGAAAATCATCGTCGTATTTTACCGATGAGGCAAGAGCGTTAAGACCACTATTTGCTCCACCAAGCTCTTGAATATGAACGATTTGCGGGCAACGAAGGTAGTTTAGCTCATCGCACTTACGGGCAATTTCCTTGGCAAGAGTTGTCTTACCGATACCGCCAAGTCCTGTTAGCACAACGACCTGACTGCCTCTGCCGAAGGCGTCGATTGCCCTTTGAACCTCATCGCCTCTACCGACAATTTCGGTTTCGTTTACAAACTTAATGTCTGCAATATCTATCTTTGGAGCCTGCGAGGGAACGGGAGTGCCTGCCTTACGGGAGAGAACGAACCTCTTACAGCCGTTTAAAAGTGCATCGAGGGTTGCACTTGACAAGGTCTTGTCCTCGTTAAAGGTGGCGTTTATTTGCGAATAGCCTCTTGTGTGCGAGTAGAAGAACCAGCCCATTGTGTCGTTATAGTCGTGGAAGGAATTTCTAAACTTGAAAAACTCCGACATACAAAGAACAACTATGTTAAGCTCGCCCCTTGCTTCAAGGTCGAGTGCGAGGGAAACCTCTTTTCTTACCTCGGTAAGAAAGCCGTAGCCACTTTGGTTAGGGTCGTTATTTAGGTTATCGGAGAGAATGAGCAAATACACTCGGCTTTGGTCGAGTGCTTTTATGTAGTCCTCTCTAAATCTTCCGTTACAGTATAGGTCGCTATCGTAAACGCACTCCTCAAGGTCGCTGTTTTGCTTAAAGAAGCCTTCAAGATGCTCTCTTATTGCAGTTTTGTATTCTCTGTCTGCACCTGTAAAGCTCAAAAACACCTCGTGCTTGTAGCTTTTTCCTTCTGTCATTTTTGTTCTCCTTTGAATTTAATTCTACTCTTATATTATCACACATGCCTGCGTCTATTCAAGATTTTTCGACAAAATTTTCACATTGTCTACCTTTTTGGGACAAAAAGAAAAACGGAATATGCATTTCCGTTTTTCCTATCTATTATTTTTCGTTTTTAAGTGTCCTTACAAAAGCCTCAATACGCTTCAATGCCTCTTTTATGTGCTTAACTGAGTAAGCGTAGGAGATACGAGCAAAGCCCTCTCCACTCTCGCCAAAGGCAGTGCCTGGAACGATTGCGCATTTGTGCTCGTAAAGAAGTCTTTCGCAAAACTCCTCGCTTGAAAGACCGAATTTGCCAATGTTGGGGTAAATGTAGAACGCTCCCTCTGGCTCAAAGCACTCAATGCCTATCTTGCGAAGACCTTCAAGGATAAACACACGGCGTCTGTCATATTCTGCTCTCATATACTCAACATCCTCATCGCCATTTTTCATAGCCTCAACTGCTGCGAACTGCGAAACGGTTGGTGCGCACATAATTGCGTATTGATGTAGCTTTAACATCTGCTTAGCCAAGGGTGATGGCGCACAAATGTAGCCAAGACGCCAGCCCGTCATAGCATAAGCCTTTGAAAAGCCGCTGACCAAAACGGTGCGTTCGTACATTCCGTCAATTTCTGCTATTGAGCAGTGCTTTCTGCCGTAAGTAAGCTCGGCATAAATTTCGTCGCTCAGAACAAAGATATTGGTGTCTTTAAGAACTTCTGCGATTT